>DATARN010000115.1:0-3964 GCA_036264135.1 Acidimicrobiales bacterium | reverse complement strand
GCACGGTGACCCCGGGGGCCGTCGAAGTACACCGCCGACGGGAGTAGGGCGGCGCCGGTACGCAACGCCAGGGTCGCCGGCCCCGCCGGCAGGAGGGTCCGCTCGCCGAAGAAGTCGACCTCGACCCCACCGCCGCCCAGGTTGCGGTCGCACAGCAGGCACACCACTCCCCCAGCGCGCAACGCCCGTACCACGCTCATGGCCGCCGCCGGGCCGACCGCCACCACGTCCATGCCCAGGCTGCGGCGGAAGCGGGCGAACCACTCGAACAGCTCGGGCGGCTGCAACGCCTCGACCACCACGGTCATGGCGAAACCCTGCTGTGCCATCCAGAACCCGCCCCATTCCCAACCTCCAAGGTGGGGCAGGGCGAGGATGGCGCCCCTGCCGTCCTGAACCGCCTGGCTGATGCGCCCGATGCCCTCCCAGGACATGCCGGCGTCGATCTCGGCCGGCGATGAACCGGGGAGCCGGAGGGACTCGCCCCAGTAGCGGGCGTAGGAGGCGAAGGCGGCGTCGATCTCCTCCGAAGGGGCCGGTTCCGACAGCGGACGGCCGGCGGCGCGCTGGAGGTGGCGGGACACCAGCCCACGGCGAGCCCGCAGGCCGGGGCGCCGGCGGGAGGCCGCCACCGCGGCGCGGGCGGCCACGGTGGAGACGACCGGCGCCGGGACCCGGTGCGAAAGCCAGGCGCCGGCGCTGTACAGCAGGACCGGCGTGGGAGGCAGCCGCCCGGCCAGGGGTGGGATCAGGGCCCGACAGCGGGCGATGTCAGCGAGAAGCCGTCGCCTCAGGGGCGACGGGACCCGTGGCGGCGGTCGCCCGCGCCGTCGCTCTCGGCCCGGTTGCGCCGGCGGGCGGCCCGGCGGTCCTCCCATCGGGCGGCGCGCCGGCCGCTCGAGTCATGGCCGGCCGGGTGGGTGGCGCCGACCGAGGCGCCGGCCTGCTGGCGCCACGCCCGCCACCGCTCGGCCATGGCGGCCGTTGAGGGAGCCGCCCCGGCGTTGGACCGCCCGGAAGCGGTCGCTCGACCCGGCGGTGCTTCGGCGGCGATGGCCTTCGTGGCCTGCCGCCACACCTTGACGAACCGCTCCACCGCCGTGGCTGACGTGAGGATGAGCATGGCCCACAAGATGGGCACGAGGATCACCGAAGCCACCAGCCCGATGCACAGCAGGATGATCCGCTCGGCCCGCTCCATGAGGCCACCCCGGGCGGTATAACCGAGCGATTCGGCCTTCGCC
Organism: Acidimicrobiales bacterium; assembly: GCA_036264135.1. GTDB lineage: Bacteria > Actinomycetota > Acidimicrobiia > Acidimicrobiales > Palsa-688 > DATARN01. Next base: position 2,720 of record DATARN010000115.1, on the reverse strand, counting down.
CGTTCGTAAGAGATGAGGGTGGACACCGCCAGGATGGAGAACGGCAACAAGGCGGCATGGCCGTGGCGCGTCGACTGCAGATACCAGGCAATGCCCCCGAGAACCAGGGCGTCGGTGACGCGGTCGGCCACCGAGTCGAAGAAGGCGCCTCGCTTCGACGACGTCCCGCTGGCCTTGGCCAGGGCGCCATCAAGCAGGTCGGGGACCGCCGACAGGATCAGCAGGACCAGCCCCAGGCCAAGCCGCCCGGTGGCGATCGCCACGGCCGTCGGGACGGCCATGAGTAGACCCAAGGCGGTCAGGGAATCGGGCGAGAGCCCGGTCCGCCCGAGCGCCGTGCCGATAGGGCTCACACCCTTGTCGACGCTGGAACGGAACCGTCCGTCGAACAAGCTGGCACTCCTGATGCTCGCGAAAGTTACCCGTCACCGTATCACCGCCGGTCGTTAGGCTGTCGAAACTGCCTGCGACCGGCAGATGAACGAACGTGAACCCCCTGGGAACGAGGTGGACCAGTGAAGAGTTTTCCTCCGTCGATGATCCGCAATGTGGCACTGGTCGGGCACGGGGGAGCCGGGAAGACCACGTTGACCGAGGCGCTGCTCTTCGCCGCCGGCGTGACCAACCGCAAGGGTCGAGTGGAGGACGGGAACACGACGTCGGACTTCGACCCGGAGGAGATCAAGCGCCACATCTCGGTGTCGGTGTCCCTGGCGCCGTTCGAGTGGCACGACCACAAGGTCAACGTGCTCGACACGCCGGGATACTCCGACTTCGTCCTCGACACCATGGCGGCGCTGCGCGTCGCCGACCTGGCTGTCTTCGTGGTGAGCGCGGTCGAAGGGGTGGAGGTGCAGACCGAGCTGATGTGGAAGGCGGCGGCCCGCCTCGGACTGCCCCGTCTCATTTTCGTGAACAAGCTGGACCGGGAGCGGGCCAGCTTCAGCCGCACCCTGGAACAGCTGCAGCAGGCGTTCGGCGCCGGCATCGCCCCCCTCGAGCTGCCCATCGGCGAGGAGGCGGCGTTCTCCGGCGTGGCCGACCTCCTCTCCGACACCGCCATCACCTATCAGGGGGGCAAATCTACGACCGGCGCCATCCCCGACGACATGGAGGCGCAAGAACACGCGGTTCACGAGGCCCTCGTCGAAGGCATCGTGGTCGCCGACGACGACCTGATGGAGCGTTACCTCGAGGGCGAAATCCCCGATGTCCAGGAGCTGGAGAAGACCCTGGCCCACGGGGTGGCGTCGGCGCAGGTGTTCCCCGTGCTGTGCGGCTCGGCGGCCAAGGACATCGCCATCGACCGGCTGGCCACCTTCATCTGTGAGATCGGTCCGTCCCCCCTCGACCGTCCCGGCGCCCTGGTACGGGCCGGCGACCAGGAACAGGAGATCCGGCCCGATCCCGGCGGTCAGGTCCTGGCCAGCGTGTTCAAGACCCTCGCCGACCCCTACGTGGGCAAGATCTCCCTGTTCAAGGTGTTGTCCGGCACGATTCGTCCCGACGTTGTGCTGACCAATCCCCGGACCCACGCCGACGAGAAGCTGCACGGGCTGTTCACCCTCCGGGGCAAGGAACAGGTCGCCCTCGACGGCGTTCCCGCCGGTGACGTGGCGGCGGTCGCCAAGCTGGGCGACGTCACGACCGGCGACACGTTGGCGCCTCGGGGCACACCCGTGATCGTTCCCGTCCCTCCGATCCCCGAGCCCATCCTCTCCGTCGCCATCCGTCCCAAGTCCAAGGGCGACGAGGACAAGTTGATGACCGCCCTCCACCGCATCCGGGAGGAGGACCCGGCGCTCGTCGTCCGCCGCGACGACGAGACCCACCAGACGCTGCTGTCGGGCATGGGCGAGGCCCACCTGGCTATCGCCACCGAGCGGCTGGCCCGCAAGTTCGGCGTCGAGGTCGAAACCGAAGACGTCATCATCGCCTATCGAGAGACCATCACCGCCACTGCGGAGGCCGAGGGCAAGTACAAGAAGCAGACCGGGGGCCACGGCCAGTACGGGGTTGCCTTCCTACGCGTCGAGCCGCTCCCCCGCGGCGGCGGCTTTCAGTTCGTCGACCAGATCGTCGGTGGCGCCATTCCTCGCCAGTTCATCCCGGCGGTGCAAAAGGGCGTCGAGGAGACCATGGCCGGCGCCGGCGTCTTCGGCTACCCGGTGGTCGATGTCAAAGTCACCTGTTTCGACGGCAAGTTCCACCCCGTGGACAGCTCGGAGATGAGCTTCAAGATGGCGGGATCCATCGGCTTCCGGGATGCGATGGGCAAAGCGGGCCCGGTGCTCCTCGAGCCCATCTCGCTGCTCGAGGTCAGTGTGCCCCCCGCCTACCAGGGAGATGTGATGGGCGACCTCAATAGTCGCCGGGGGCGGGTCCAGGGCACGGAACAAGGAGAGGACGGGGATTCGATCGTGACGGCGCTCGTCCCCACGTCGGAGATCCTCCGTTACGCCATCGACCTGCGCTCTATCACCGGCGGCAGGGGCCGCTTCCACGCCGCTTTCGACCACTACGACGCCCTCCCGTCCCATCTGTTCGACAAGGTGAAGCGCGACTCGTCGTCGAGCTGATTTATCCGGTGTCGGGTGGGGGTGGTTGGTGGCGGGCTCGGTTGTGGTAGCCGCAGGCGACTCGGCCGTTGTCTTGGGTGGTGGGGCCGCCGGCGGCGTGGGGGGTGATGTGGTCGATGTCGCAGTGGTCGGCGGGTTCTT
>DATARN010000001.1:0-2607 GCA_036264135.1 Acidimicrobiales bacterium | reverse complement strand
CACCGCGGCCGCCACCAGGGCCACCGACCAGGTGCGGCCACCTTTCATCCGGGGGGCCAGCAGGGCCAGGAAGGCCGCCGGGGCGGCGGCATCGAGGCCCAGCGTCTTGGGGTCGGGGATGGCCTGGGCGCCGACGGCGCCCGCCAGGGTGCCGGCGTTCCACAGGACGAAGACGGCGATGCCGGTGGCCCAGAACGCCACCCGGGCGGCTTCAGGCGAGTCGGCGGCGACCGCCATCGCGGTCGACTCGTCGATTACCAGTTGGGCGGCCAGGGCCCGTTTCTTGCCACCCAGCAGGGAGGAGAGCCGCAGGCCATAGAAGGCGTTGCGAGTGCCGAGCAGCACCGCGGTCGCGGCGCCCGCCAGGGGGGTGCCGCCGCCGCCGATGAGGGCGACCATGGCGAACTGCGACGCCCCGGTGAACATGAGCAGCGAGAGCGCCGACGTCTGCAGCAGCGACAGCCCGGCGGCGGCCGAGATGGCGCCGAACGACACGCCGTAGGCGCCAGTGGCCACCCCGATGCCGACGGCGTCGGCGATGATCGCTCGCCGTTCCTGGGATGCCATCGGGGAGAGGGTAGGGGTCCGCCGCCGCGGCGCCCCCCGATTTCAGCCGACGCCGGCGGTCTCCGGCTGGTCGAGGCCCAACTCGGCGGCGAAGGCGGCGTAGCGGGCCGCCTTCTCCTCCAGTTCGGCGAGGAAGCCGTCGAGGACGGCCCGTTTGGCCTGCACCTGCTCGCGTATGCGGGCGTTGATGGCGATGGCCTCGGCGAGGATCTCCCGCCGGCGGGCGTCGGAGATGCCCCGCTCCGCCTCGGCCCGCAACTCCGCCAGGCGATCCTCGGAATCGAGGATCTCCCGGATGCGCTCGAGGTCGAAGCCCATGACGTTGCGCAACTCCAGGATGCGCTGCAGCCGGGCCACGTCGGCCTCGGAGTAGCGCCGGCTGGCGCCGGGCGTCTGACCCGGGTCGAGCAGGCCCAGCTCCTGGTAGTAGCGCAGCGTGCGGGTGGTCACGCCGGCGGCGTGGGCCACCTCGCCGATCCGCCGCGACCCCGCCTCGGCGGTCACGCCGGTACCCACTCCTCGGTGCCCGGCGACTGGTCGTCGGTGCCCGGGCCGTCGCCGTTCGGGGCACCGAAGGCACCCACTGCTTTTTGGTCGCCGGCAGTCGCCCCGTTGGTCGGGGCGCCGGCGTCGTCGTCGTGGACGTACTTGGCGCCCCGCATCCACGAGGCCCAGGCGGCGATCAGCATCATCGCGAACGACGCCCACAGCGTGATCCGCAGGCCCTTCATGAACGGCCCCGAGATCAGGTTGGGGAAGAACCGCTTGCCGGTGATGGTCGCAAATTGGGCCGTCGAGACATGGGCGGCCGCGGCGCTGCCGAGCAGCTTCTGCATCGGGTTGTAGCCCAAGAAGGCGCTGAACAGGCTGCCGACCGGCGGCAGCTTGGCCACCTGGGTGGCGGTGGCGGCCGGCACGCCGTTGGCCTGGAGGCCGGCGGACATGGTGTGGGGCAGCGACGCCGCCAGCCCGAGCACCATCAGGGTGAAGAACAACCCGATGGACAGCACCATGCCGGAGTTCATGAACGTGGCCCGCATGCCCGAGCCGGCGCCGCGCTGGCTGGCGGGGAGGCTGTTCATGATGCCGGTGGTGTTGGGGGCGGCGAATAGGCCCATGCCGATGCCGTTCAGCAGCAGCAACGATCCGAAGATCGGGAAGCTGAAGTTGGCGGGGAGGAAGGAAAGCAGCCCGAAGGAGGCGGCGGCCACGATCATGCCCCCGGTGGCGAAGGGCCGGGCTCCGTACTTATCGGAGAGGTAGCCCGACAGGGGTCCGGCCACCAGGAAGCCGGCGGTCAGGGGAAGCATGTAGATGCCGGCCCACAGCGGGGTGCGCTCGAAGCTGTAGCCGTGCAGCGGCAACCAGATGCCCTGCAGCCAGATGATCAGCATGAACTGCAGGCCGCCGCGGCCGATCGACGACAGGAGGCTGGCCACGTTGCCGGTCCAGAAGGCGCGGATCTTGAACAGGTCGAGCCGGAACATGGGATCGGGCACCTTGGTCTCGATGTAGCCGAAGATCAGGAGCATGACGACGCCGCCCAGCAGCTCGAACAGCACCCACGGCCCGGTCCAGCCCATGTTGTGATGGCCATGGGGGAGCAGGCCGTAGGTCAGGCCGATCAGGATCATGATCAGCCCGATGGCGAAGGTCAGGTTGCCCCACCAGTCGATGTGGGCCTTGGTCGTGATTCCCGTTTCGCGCAGCTTCATGTACGCCCACACGGTGCCGAACACCCCGATGGGGACATTGATCCAGAAGACCGCCCGCCAGTCCCATTCGGCCAGGATCCCGCCGGCCACCAGGCCAATGAAGGAGCCGGCGATGGCGGCGACCATGTTGATACCCATGGCCATGCCCCGCTCGGCGGCGGGGAAGGCGTCGGTGAGGATGGCGGTCGAGTTGGCCATCAGCAAGGCCCCGCCGACGCCCTGGATCACCCGGAAACCGATGAGCCAGAGGGCCCCCTTGCTCCCATTGAACGGACAGAGGGACAACGCCAGCGAAGCCAGGCTGAACACCGCGAAACCGCCGTTG
>DATARN010000205.1:0-16717 GCA_036264135.1 Acidimicrobiales bacterium | reverse complement strand
GGGGAGTGGGACGTCGTCCATATCATCCACGCCGCCGACGGCATGTTCCCGTCCGACATGGCCTGCGGCGACGAGGACGGCATCGAGGAGGAACGCCGCCTCCTCTACGTGGCCATGACCCGGGCCCGGGACGTGCTGGAGATCAACGTCCCGCTGCGCTACTACGTGCACCGCCAGGCGTTCCGGCCCTCGTCGGACCGCCACCTGTACGCCCAGGTCAGCCGGTTCCTCACTCCCGAGGTACGGGCCCTGATGGACACGGTGCACGCCGCGGCGGCGGTCGGCGTGGGCCGGCTGGGCGTCGGGGGGGCCGGGGATGGCGGCGCCGGGGATGGCGGGACCGGGGATGGCGGCGCCGGGGATGGGGCGGCCCCCGGCGTGGAGTTGGTGGACCAGTTCCTGAGTGGGCTCTGGGCCTAATCTGAGGTCATGGGGGCCGTTACCACCTCGCGCGCACCGGTGGAGCCAACCGGGGGCAGACACACTGCGGTCTGGATTTACCGGGCCCGCACCGACCTGCTGATCTCGCTGTGCTGGGTGCCGTTCTTCCTGATCGGCCACGCCCTGTCGGCGGCCAGCGGTCCCGCCGCCGACGGCCGGGTGCGGTGGGCGGTGACCGCGGTGCTGCTGGTCAGCTTCCTCCACCAACCGCTGACCTTTGCGCTGGTGTACGGCGACGGTGCCCAGTTCCGCCAGCGGCGCCGGCTGTTCCTGTGGGCCCCGCCGATCGCCGTGGCGGTGATAGCGGCCGCGGTGTTCCACCACCTCTGGCTGGTCATTCCTGTCGCCGCCCTGTGGAACACGGTGCACACCCTGCAACAGCGCTACGGGCTGTCGCGCATCTACGCCCGCCGCTCCAGATATGGCTCGGCCCGCCTGGACCGCGGCGTGCTCTACGCCTGGATGGCGGCCGCTCTCCTCGCCGTGGCCGCCGCTCCCGGCACTCGTGCCCTGGTGGCGCGGGTCAGCCTGGCGGGCATCAATGGCGCCGGCGTCCGGTTGCTCACCGATGCCCGGTCGGTGGCCACGATCCTTCTCGTTCCTGCGGTGGTCGTCGCCGTCGGCTTGGCCGTTGCCCTGGTTCGCCAGGAGGCGGCGGCCGGCGAGGCGGCCAACCCCGCCAAGTGGGTCTACCAGGCCTCGTCGCTGCTGCTGATCGCCAGCATCGCCGTCGATCCGGTCGCCGGTTTCGTCGCCTACGTCGGGGCCCACGCCATCGAGTACGCGGTCATCGTGTACAAGACCACCGAGGCCCGCTACGGCCAGGGCAGGCAGGGAGCGCAAAGCCCGCTCGGGGTGGCCTCCCGCACGGCGGCGGGCCGGGTGGCCGTCATGGCCGGCGTGTCCTTCGGGGCGCTGGCCATCGCCGGCCGGGTCCATGGCGACGCCGGCAACGTCGTCATCTTCACCGTCGGCGCCCTGCACTTCCTCTACGACGGCTTCATCTGGAAGCTCCGCCGGCCGGCGGTGGCCGCCGACTTCGCCATCCGCCCTGCCCCGCGACCGGTTTAGCCGTTTCGCCGACCCGACCAACCCCTGACGGGCCCCGACGGCCCCGGAACTGTGAGCAATCGTGGTTCTCGGCATCCTTTTCAACCACATATGGCCACCACGATGCTGAGAACGCCCAACCTTCACAGTTCCGGCTAGCTGCGATCGGCCAGTTGGCCGCTTCGACTGCCGCGACCGGGTTGGCCGTCCTCCGCAGCCTCAACCGGGCCGGGTGGGGGCGATCGCGCCCGGCGAGGCCGGCTACTCCCGGGCGATGAGGCGGTAGCCGACGCCCGGTTCGGTGACGAGGCGGGGCGAGGCAGGGTCGTCCTGGAGCTTGCGCCGCAACTGGTTGGCGTAGGTGCGCAGGTACTCGGTGCGGCTCGCGGCTTCCGGGCCCCACACCTTTTCCAGGATGTGGCGGTGGGTGAGGACCTTGCCCTTGTGGCGGGCGAGAAGGGCGAGGAAGTCGAACTCCTTCGGGGTCAACTCGACGGCGCGGCCGTCGACGGTGACGCGGTGGTCGGCCGGGTCGACGATGAGGTCGCCGACCTCCATGGGGGCGTCGTCCACGAAGGGCTCGAGGGCCCGGCGGTGTCGCACCGCCACTCGCAGCCGGGCCAGCAGCTCGGGCATGGAGAACGGCTTGGTGATGTAGTCGTCGGCGCCCTCGTCGAGGGCGAGGACCTTGCGGTCCTCGGCGCCGTTGGCGGTGACCACGATGATGGGCGCCCGCGACCACTGGCGCATGCGCCGGGCCACTTCCAGCCCGTCGATGTCGGGCAGCCCCAGGTCCAGGAGGACGACGGCGGGATCGAGGGCGGCACTCTGGTCGAGCCCGTCCTGGCCGGTGCCGGCCACCGCCACCCGGTAGCCGCGCGCCTGAAGGCTGGCGGCGAGGATCCGGGCCATGGGTCGCTCGTCCTCCACGACGAGGACCAGCTCGCCGGCGCTATCCATGCCGGACCGGCAGGGTGAAGCAGAGTCGGGCCCCGCCCGCGGGGTTGTTGGCGGCGGTGATCATGCCGCCATGAGCTTCCACGATGGCCTTGCACAGCGCCAGCCCGACGCCGCTCACCGAGTCCTGAGCGGCGCGGCCGGCCCGGAAGGGCTCGAAGATCCGCGCCAGATCGGGGGGCGGGATGCCCGGTCCCTCGTCGCTGACCGACACCTCGACGCAGCCCGTCGAGCCGTTGCCACTGGGCCTCCCAACAGGGCCAGCGCCGGCGCCGGCACCGGCGCCGGCCACGGCGTGCACGTGGACGGCGCCGCCGGGCGGGGAGAAGCGGGCGGCGTTCTCGAGCAGGTTGGAGAGCACCTGGTCAATCTGGACGTAGTCGACGTCGACCAGGGGGAGGTCACGGCCGAGGTGGCAGTCCACCCGGATGGCGTCGTCGTCGAACAGGGGTTGCAGCCGACTGGTCACCTCCCGCACGAGCTCCTCCAGGTCCACCGCCTGGCGGTCGGGCTGGAAGGCGCCGGCCTCGATGCGGCTCAGGCTGAGCAGGTTGGCCACGATCCGGTCGAGGCGCTCCGCCTGGACGCACACCAGGCCCAGCAGCTCGTGGCGGACGGCGTCGCTGTGGACCTCGCCCGACCGGAGGTCGGAGGCCACGGCGCGGATGGACGACAGGGGGGTGCGGAGGTCGTGGGACACCGACCGCAGGAGGGCGGCGCGCTGCACGTCCACCTGCTCCATGACCGCCACCCGGTCGGCCTCCTGGCGTAGATGCTCACGTTCCGCGACCAGGGCCTGGAAACGAGCGTGCATGGCGTTGATCTCCTCGGCCCGCTGCTCCGCCGCCCGCCGGCGGTCCTCTTCCAGGGCGACCAGCGTCCCCACCGTCAAAGCCACCAGCCCGAACACGACCAGCGCCACGGCATCGTCGGGAACCGCGACCCGGGCGGAGCCCACGGGGGGGATGAAGCCGATGTTCAGGGCGACGGTGGCGACCACCGCGGTGGCGACCGCCGCCGCCCGGCCGCCCAGTACGCCGGCCGCCACCACCGGGAGTACCAGCAGCAGAGCGGGGATGGCCCGGCTGAGGTGGTCGCGAAACGGGCTGACCGCCAGGGTGAGGACCACGACCGAAAGCACGCCGATGCCGACACCGATCCACGGTCGGGAAGTCAGACGGTGGCGGCCCATGTAGTGAATTGTGGCCCAGCGGCAGCGGACGAACCTCCCGCTGGCTAGAAACGCCTACTCCGACGTCGGTGTGGCAGGGGCCCGCTGGAGGACCCATCCCTCACCCCGGACGCCCCGGATCTCGAGGCCGAGGGGGGAAATGATGCGCCGGAGGCGGTGCAGGTGGACCCGCAGGGCGTTGGAGCTGGGGGCGCCGCCCGGCCAGCCCCGTTCCAAGAGGTCCTGTTCGGCCACGACGGCCTCGCCCGCCCCAAGGAGGCAACGGGCCAGGCGTTCGTGAATGGGGGACAGCTGCACCCAGGAGTGGGCGAAGAGGAGGCGGCCGTGGCCATCGATGGTGGGTGGCGGTTCCAGCGTGGCGGCGCGGCGCCGCAACCCGGTCAGCCGGGCGCGGACGTCGCGCTCGTCGCCGGGGAGGCGGACCCAGTCCTGGAGGATGTCGCCGGCGTCGGGTGGATCGGCGGCTGGGGCGACCAGCAGGAGGCGGGGGACGCCGCGCTCGGCCAGGCGGGGCAGCTCGTCGCGTTGCTCGGGCCAGTGCACGACGACGACATCGTTCACCGGGCCGCCATCCCGCCGCACGGCGCCGCCTTGGCGCACGGCGCCACCAGCATGAGGACGAACATCAGATGGCGTCGTCGCCGAGCTCGCCGGTTCGGACCCGCATCAGCCGGTCGAGCTCGGTGGCCCAGATCTTGCCGTCACCGATCTTGCCGGTGCGGGCGGCCTCGGCGATGAGGTCCATGATCTTGTAGGCCTGGAAGGAGTCGACGATGACTTCCACCTTGACCTTGGGGACGAACTCCGTCTTGTACTCGGTGCCCCGGAACTGCTCGGTCTTGCCGCCCTGGCGACCGAAACCCTGGATTTCCGACACCGTCAGGCCGCCCACCCCGGCGCCCCGCAAGGCCTCCTTCACATCGTCGAGTTTGAACGGTTTGATAATGGCGGTGATCAATGAAGGCACGACATTGTCTCCTCGCTGGATTCGGCAGGGTGGGGGACGGCAGGGTGGGGGACGGCAGGCCTGACGGGGGCAGGGCTGTGGTCGGCAGGACTACGGGAGGTTGGCAGGATCGGCCTAGACCGGAAGGTCTTCACTGGTGTCACTGGCCGCCGCCGGGGCGCCGGCCGCCGCCTCCGGTGTCGTCTCGCCCACCGGGGTGGTGACCGGCTCCTTGGCGCCGTTCTTGAGCGCCGGCAGGTTGGGGGGCGCCGAGTAGGTCATGCCCTGGCCGAACTCCACGTGGTAGGCGGCGGTGCCGTGCTCGTGGAGGTCGAGGCCTTCCAGCTCGCCGTCTCGCTGGACCCGCAGTGTCCAGCTGCCCGGGATCTTGTTGATGAGCGCCATGATGATCAGTGCCGCCCCGCCGACGCAGATGATGCAGGTCAGGCTGCCGATGAACTGGGCTCGGAGCTGGCCGGTCCCGCCGCCGTAGAAAAGGCCGGTGACGACCGTCGAGGTGTTGGCCCCCGTCGCCGTGGGCACGCCGAACTGGCCGGTGGCCAGCAGCCCGAGGCTCAGGGTGCCCCAGATACCAGCGAACATGTGGACCGCGACGGCCCCGATCGGGTCGTCCCATCGCCGCCACTCCATGAAGTCGATGCCCAGCGGCACGACGATGCCGGCCACGGCGCCGATGACGACCGCACCCCATGGCGACACCCAGTAACACGGACAGGTGATGGCCACCAGGCCGCCCAGGAAGCCGTTGACCGAGATCCCGAGGTCCCATTTCTTTACCTTGGGATACACGAACAGCACCGCCACCATGCCGCCGGCGCACGCCGCCAGGGTGGTGTTGGCCGCGACCCGCCCGATGCCTTCCCAGTCCATGGCGGAGAGGGTGGAGCCGGGGTTGAACCCGTACCAGCCGAACCACAGGATGACGCCGCCGATGGCCCCCCAGGTCAGGTCGTGGGGCGCCAGCGGGCCGCCTCCGTCGCGTTTGAAGACCCGGCCGAGGCGCGGTCCGAGGACGATGCAGCCGGCCAGGGCGATGACGCCGCCGACGGTGTGGACGACGGTGGAGCCGGCGAAGTCCCGGAACACGATCCCGCTCGGGACCAGGCTCTTGAACCAGCCCATGGTGTTGCCAAGCCAGCCGCCCGGGCCCCAGACCCAGTGCCCGAAGATGGGGTACAGGAAGCCGGACACCGTGATGCTGTAGAGGATGTCCCCCTTGAACCCGGTACGCCCGACCATGGCGCCCGACGTCACGGTCGAGGCGGTGTCGGCAAAGGCGAACTGGAAGAGGAAGAAGGCCAGGAACGCCACCCCGCCGGTGCCGTCGGCCGCGGTAGTCGTCGGGTAGGCGGCCGACATCCCGTGGAGGAGGAAATACTGGTGGCCGATCAGGCCGTTGCCGACCCCGAACTGGAAGGCGAACCCGAACGCCCAGTAGAGGAGGCCGCACAGGCAGGTGTCGAATACGCACTCCAGCAGCACGTTCACGGTCTCACGGGAACGGGCAAAGCCGGCTTCGAGGCCCATGAATCCCGCCTGCATAAAGAAGACCAAGAAAGCGGTCACCAAGACCCAAATGGTGTTGCTGGCGCTTACCAGGTCGCCGGTCTTGACCGCCGCCTGGTGCACCAGCGGGGCGGCGTGGGCCGACGATTCGAAGTACCAGGCGAAGCCCTTCATGGCGCCCAGGATCGTGGCGATCCCCAGCATCTTCCCCGCCATGATCGTGGCGATCAGCTTGCGGGTGTCCTTCTCTTTCAGTCGCTGCAGGCGGGTTCGGATCATGCCCGCCGAAGTTAGGGGTGCCGTCTTTCGCGCTTGTGTCCGTCGCGTTAGTACTGAGAGTCGGCTGTCTTTACGATTTCTTTATGCTTAACGTTATGACACACTGACGCCCCTGAGCGCGCCGATCCACCTTGAACGGGGCCCGTTGCTGGCGGACACCAGCCTCACCGGCACCGCCTGGTGCCGGGCGTACAGCGACCTGGTCGACCGCTGGCTGGCGGCGCTTCTCGAGGACGCCGGGGGCGCCGGCGTGGCGCTGGTGGCGGTCGGCGGTTACGGCCGGGGTGAGCTGTGCCCGCAGAGCGACCTCGATCTGCTGCTGGTCTACGACCGCAAGACCGACGCCGGCCGGGTGGCCCGCCTGGCCGACCGGGTCTGGTACCCGATCTGGGACGAGGGGTTGCACCTGGGGCACAGCGTGACCACGGTCCGCCAGGCGCTCTCCCTGGCGGCGGACGACCTGGACACCGCGACGGCGCTGTTGAGTGCCCGCCTGGTTGCCGGCGCCGCCGATCTGGCGGCCGAGCTGCGCCAGGGCGCCGAGCAGCAGTGGCGGAAACGGGCCGACCGGGCCCTCGCCGAGCTGGCCGCCGGCGTCGCCGACCGGCACCGGCGGGCGGGCGACGCCGCCTTCCTCCTGGAACCCGACGTGAAGGAGGCACGGGGCGGCCTGCGCGACGTCCATGCCCTGGGCTGGGCCCAGGCGGCGCGGGCCGTGCTGCTCGACTACGACGCCCCGGAGTTGGCGGCGAGCTACGCCGTCCTGCTGGCGGCGCGGGTCGAGCTGCAGCGCCGCACCGGCCGGCCCGGCAACGTGCTCCTCCTGCAGGAGCAGGCCGGGGTGGCCGAGGCGCTCGGCTACGCCGACGCCGACCACCTGATGGCCGCCATCGTGGCCGCGGCCCGCACGGTGGCCTGGACGAGCGACGACACCTGGCGGCGGGTCACCTCGACCCTGCGGGGCCCGGTGGCCCGGGCCGGGCAACGGGCCCGGCCGCTGGCCGCCGGCGTGGAACTCGTCGACGGTGAGGTGGCGCTAGCCCCCCATGCCACCCCGGCCGACGACCCCGTGCTCGTCCTCCGGCTGGCCGCAGCGGCCGCCGGCGGCGGCTGGCCCATCGAGCGCCACAGCCTGGAACGGCTGGCGACGGAGGCGACGCCGCTACCCGAGCCGTGGCCGGCCGACGGGCGCCGGGCGTTCCTCGACCTCCTGGCGACGGGCCGGCCGGCCATCGCCGTCGTGGAGGCCCTGGACCAGCGGGGGGCCTGGGAGCGCGTCGTGCCGGAGTGGCGGGCGGTGCGCTCCCGGCCGCAGCACAACGCCTACCACCGCTTCACCGTCGACCGTCACCTCCTGGAGGCCGCGGCCAACGCCGCCGGGCTGGCGGCACGGGTGGGCCGCCCGGACCTGCTGCTGATCGGCGCCCTTCTCCATGATGTGGGAAAAGGGGGCCGGGGCGACCACAGCGTCGTCGGTGTCGACATCGCTTGTACGGTTGCCCGCCGCATGGGGTTCGGCGCCGCCGACGTCGCAGTGATCGGGACCCTCGTGCGCCACCACCTCCTGCTGGCCGACACCGCCAGCCGCCGGGATCTCGACGACCCGGTGACCGTCGAGCGGGTGGCGGCGGCGGTGGGGTCGCTCGAGGTGCTGCACCTCCTGGCGGCGTTGACCGAGGCCGACTCCAAGGCGACCGGGCCGGCGGCGTGGAGTCCGTGGAAGGCCGAGCTGCTGGCCACGCTGGTCGAGCGCACCGCCCGCTACCTGGCCGGCGAGGGACCCGGCGACGAGGGTGCGGCGCCCGCCCTGCCGGGGGCGGCGCCGGGCTGCGTGCCGCCCGCCGGCGGGCGTCACGTCGGCGCCGCCGGTGGGGTCCTCACGGTGGTGACCGCCGACCGGCCGGGCGTGTTCAGCCGGGTGGCGGGCGTGCTGGCCCTGCACGGCCTCGACGTGGTGGCGGCCACCGCCGTTTCGAGTGACGACGGCTGGGCCCGCTCGGAGTTCCGGGTCGTCGACGCGGTGCGCGCCGCCACGCCGTGGCCCAAGGTCATCGCCGCCATCCACCTGGCCCTGGACGGCCGGATGGCGCTCACCGCCCGGTTGGCCGAACGCCGCCGCACGTACCAGCGGCCCGGACCCTACGCCCGGCGAACGCTGGCCGCCCGGGTCAGCTTCGACAACGGCGCCTCGGCGGCGGCCACGGTCATCGACGTCCACGCCGTCGACGCCGTCGGCGTGCTGTACGCCGTCACCCAGGCCCTGGCCGAGCTCGATCTCGACATCCGCTCGGCGCGGGTCCACACCCTCGGGCCCGAGGTGGTCGACGCCTTCTACGTCCAGGACGGGATGGGCAGGAAGGTGACCGACGCCGCCACCCTCGCCGAGATCGAGCGGGCCGTGCTCTACGCCCTCGATTCAGTCCGCCGCTAGGAGGGTGTACTCGGGGTTCATCATCTCCAGGTGGCCGCTGCGCTCGCCAACCACGGCGTGGGCGGACAGGTAGGTGCCGGGCACGATGCCGGGGATGTGGCGACGTCCGAGGAACACCACCCGCATGTCACCCGTGCCGTCGCTCAGTGTCACCTCCACCGTCGCCACCCCGTTGCGGGGTTGGACCCGGACCTGGCGGACCCGGCCGGCCACGGTGACCCGGTCGCGGTGGGCCACGCCGGCGATGGGCACGGTGTCGGCCGGCACGGCCAGGGTGGGCGGCAGCACCGCCGCCTGGCGGGGATCGGAGCGCCGCTTGCCGGGGGCGACCGGTTGGGCGGCGCCGGCGCGGCCCAGGTGGTAGGGGATGAGGGTGACGCCCACGTGGGGCACGCTCGAGAGGGCGGCGGCCAGGTGGCGGGCGGTGCGGTCGTGGAGCAGCCGGTGCCAGTTGCCCCCGTACTCCACCCGGGGGAGCAGCACGGTCAGCTCGGTCTCCTTTTCCTCCAGCGTGGCCGCCACCAGGTTCACCGCCGCCCGCGTCAGGCGGCGGTCCGGGCACTCCACGATGTCCAGGGGGACCCCGGCCAGCCCCAGATCGCCCCACGCCTGGCGGAGCTCGGCGGCGCGGTCCATGTCCAGGGCGAAATGCACCGCCCGCAGCTCGTCGGGGCGGAGGCTGCGGGCGTAGCGGATCGCCTGGGCGGCGGCCAGATCGAGCTGATCCACCAGGATGAGGACGATGTGGCCCCGCCGGATGGGCGCCGCCGCCGCCTTCGGCGCGTTCTCCCGCAGCGCCTCGGCCTCGGCGACGTACTGGCGGTTCAACCGCAGCAGGATGACCACCAGGACGGGGACGGCGACGATGACCACCCATCCGCCCTCGGAGAACTTGGTCACCGCGATGATGGCGTCGACCACCAGGGAGAGCAACGCCCCGAAGCCGTTGATGGCCAGGCCTCGGGCCCAGCCCGGCTCCCGCCGCGTCCAGTGGTGCTTGGCCATTCCCGCCTGGGACAGGGTGAAGCTGGTGAACACCCCGATGGCGTACAGGGGGATGAGGCGGCTGACCTTGGCGTCGGTGGCGACGACGAGGACGGTGGCCGCCGCCGCCAGGGCGATAATGCCGTTGGAGAACACCAGCCGGTGGCCCCGCTTGGTGAGCTGGCGGGGCATGAACCCGTCGGCCGCGGCGAAGCTGGCCAGCCGGGGGAAGTCAGCGAAACTGGTGTTGGCGGCCAGGATGAGGATCAGGGTGGTGCCCGCCTGCAGGCAGTAGAACAGGACGTTGCCCACCGGCCCGGCGCCGTAGATCACCTTGCCGACCTGAGAAATCACCGTCGGCGTGCCCTTCAGGAACGGGGCGGCGTGGATGGCGGCGGCCAGGACGGACAGGCCGATGAACATGACCCCGAGCAGCGAGCCCATCACCACCAGCGTGCTGCGGGCGTTGCGCCACGCCGGTTCCCGGAAGGCGGGCACCCCGTTGGAGATGGCCTCGACGCCGGTCACCGCCGCCCCGCCGGAGGCGAACGCCTTGAGCATCACGAACAGGGCGGCACCCATGAACAGGCCGCTGCCCGGGGCGTGGACGTCGACCAGTCCGGTGCGGTGCAGGCTCTGGGTCGGTAACCCCGAGGTCAGCATGCGGACCAGCCCGTAGCCGAGGAGGATGGCCATGTTGGCCAGGAAGAAATAGGTCGGGAGGGCGAACACC
Source organism: Acidimicrobiales bacterium (assembly GCA_036264135.1). Lineage (GTDB taxonomy): Bacteria > Actinomycetota > Acidimicrobiia > Acidimicrobiales > Palsa-688 > DATARN01. The sequence goes on along the minus strand of DATARN010000205.1, from coordinate 6,177 downwards.
TTCCCCGACTCCTTCACGCCGCGGAGGTTGCCGAAGGCGATGATCGCGATGAACACCACCGAGATGGGCACGACCCACGGCTGGATGGAAGGGATGGCCGACGCCAAGGCGGCGGCGCCGGCCGCCACCGAGACCGCCACGGTGAGCACGTAATCGGTGAGCAGCGAGACGCCGGCGATGAGGGCGGGTACCTTGCCGAAGTTGTCCTTGGTGACGATGTAGGCCCCGCCGGCGCTGGGGTACTCCTTGATGGTCTGGCGGTAGGAAAGGATCAGGAAGCCGAGGACGATCAGCAGGGCGATGGTGACCGGCACCACCAGGGAGAAGGCGGCCACGCCGACCGCCGGGACGAGGATGCGCAGGATCTCCTCGGTGGCGTAGGCCGAGGACGAGAGGTTGTCCGAGGCGAACACGGCGAGGGCGGTGGGTTTGCCCAGGCGCTCGTGGGCCAACTGGCTGGTGTGCAGCGGTGAACCGAGCAGGCGGGACTTGCATCGGTAGAGGAGGGTCTCGGGTACGTCGACCTTGCCGCCGGGGGCGGCGGAGGGTGCCCCCCCCTCCTCGGCTGGCGGGCGGACCAGCTCCAGGTGGCTCATCGGCGGAGAGTATAAGGAACCTATAAAGACGTGTGTTAAGCGTGCGTGAACGGAGGCAGTGCGGACGCTACGGGCGGCGGAGTGGCACCATGACCAGGGTGAGGTCGTTGAAGGGTCGGCTGCTCGTCGCCAATCCCGCCATGCCCGACCCCAACTTCAACCGCACCGTCGTCCTGATGCTGGCCCACCAGGCCGACGGCGCCCTCGGCGTTGTGCTGAACCGACCGAGCGAGCTCGATGTCGACTCCCCGCTGCCCCGTTGGGAGCGGCTGGTCGCCGACCCCCCGGTGGTGTTCGTCGGCGGCCCGGTGGCGCCGGGCGCCGCCATCTGCCTGGCCCACGTGCCTGACGCGCCGGCCGGTCCCACCGGGCTTGAGCCGCCCGACGTCGATGACCTGGAGGGCCTCGGCGGCTGGCTCCCCCTCGTGGGCGACCTGGGCACGCTCGACCTCGATCGGGACCCCGACGAGCTGGAGATTGACGTCAAGGCCATCCGGGTGTTCGCCGGCTACGCCGGGTGGGGGGCCGGCCAGCTGGAGAGCGAGGTGGAGGCAGGGGCGTGGTTCGTGGTCGACGCCGAGGCGGCTGACGCCCTGGCCGGCGACCCCGACCAGTTGTGGCGGCGGGTGCTCCGCCGCCAGGGCGGCCGGCTGGCGCTGGTGGCCAGCTACCCGCGTGACCCCAGCCTGAATTGACCGGCGACGTAGGGTTTTCCGCCGTGCCGACGCACCAGGTCACCAACCAGCCGCCCCCCCTCGAGAACTACGACCTGTTCCGCCAGGACGGGCCCCTCGTCGAGGGGGTGGCACGCGAGGGCGCGGCGTGGGCCGAGGGCGACCTGCATCGCCTCGGGGAGCGGGCCGGCTCTTCCGAAGCGATCGCCTGGGGGGCCGCCGCCAACGCCTGGCCGCCGGTGCTGCGCAGCCACGACCGGTTCGGCAACCGCATCGACGAGGTCGAGTACGACCCCAGCTACCACCAGCTCATGGCGGTGGCGGTCGGCCACGGGCTGCACGCCGCCCCCTGGGCCGGCGGCGCCCCCGGGCGGGGCGCCCATGTGGCGCGGGCCGCCGGGTTCTATCTGTGGAGCCAGGTCGACGCCGGCCACGGCTGCCCCATCTCGATGACGTACTCGGTGCTGCCGGCGCTGCGCCCCGCCCCCGACCTGCTGGCCCGGTGGCAGCCCCTCCTGACCTCCCGCTCCTATGACCCGGCGTCGCGTCCGGTGGGGGAGAAGGCCGGGGCCCTGGCCGGCATGGCCATGACCGAGAAGCAGGGCGGTTCGGATGTGCGGGCCAACCAGACGACCGCGGTGGCGGGTGACGGCGGCTACTACCTGACCGGGCACAAGTGGTTCTGCTCCGCTCCGATGGGCGACCTGTTCCTCGTGCTGGCCCAGGCCCCGGGCGGGCTGACCTGCTTCGCCCTGCCCCGGTGGCGGCCCGACGGCCGCCGCAACGCGGTGTTCCTCCAGCGGCTCAAGGACAAGCTGGGCAACCGGTCCAACGCCTCGGCGGAAATCGAACTCGACGGAGCGTGGGCCGAGCGGGTCGGCGACGAGGGCCGGGGCGTGGCCACCATCATCGAAATGGTCAACCACACCCGGCTCGACTGCGTGATCGGCGCCGCCGCCGGCATGCGCCAGGCCGTGGCCCAGGCGACCCACCACTGCGCCTACCGCCAGGCGTTCGGCCGGCCCCTGGCCGAGCAGCCGCTGATGACCGCGGTGCTGGCCGACCTGGCGGTCGAGTCGGAGGCGGCCACCACCGTGATGCTGCGCCTGGCGGGCGCCTACGACCGGGCCGGCGGCGACGAGCACGAGGCCCGCTTCCGCCGCCTGGCCACCGCGGTGGCCAAATACTGGGTGTGCAAGCGCAACCCCGTGCTGGCCGCCGAGGCCCTGGAGTGCCTGGGCGGCAACGGGTACATCGAGGAATCGATCATGCCCCGCCTCTTCCGCGAGAGCCCACTCAACGGAATCTGGGAGGGCTCGGGCAACGTCATCTGCCTCGACGTCCTGCGGGCCATGGCCCGCCAACCGGAATCGGTGGAGGCGTTCTTCGCCGAGGTCGGCCGGGCCGAGGGCGGCGACGCCCGCCTCGACGCCGCCGCCGCCGACCTGCGCCACCGGCTGGGCCAACCCGAGGGCATCGAGTCCCGGGCCCGGCGGCTGGTGGAGGATATGGCGCTGGTGCTCCAGGGCGCCCTGCTGGTGGCGCACGGCCATCCCGCCGTTGCCGATGCGTTCTGCGCCTCGCGCTTTGGCGGCGGGGGGCGTGCCTTCGGGACCCTCCCCGCCGGTGGTGACGTCAAGACGATTGTGGCCCGGGCCACCCCGAAGCTGGGCTGACGGCCTCGGCGGCGATGGCCGCCAGGGTGCGGTCCTGCCGGGCCCGGTCCCGGCCGAGGGCGGAGGCGGGAACGACCCACTCGTCCACCCCGGTAGTGGGGTAGGGCGCCGACACGGTTACCTCGGCGCGGTCGCGGCCCACATCGGCGCAGGCCGCGTCCAGCTGGGCGAGGGCGGCGGCGACCTCGCCGGCGCCGCGGTCGAGGCTCCAGTGATCGGCGTGGCGGGCGGCCAGGTCGCTGTTGCCGCCGTGGAGCAGCAACGGGAAGGGGTGCTGGTGCGGCCGGGGATCGAGCGGCGCACTGCGGAGCTGGAAAAAGGTGCCGTGATACGAAAAGCGGGGCTGCGACACGAGCCCCTTTACCACCTGAAATACCTCGGCCAGCCGGGCCTGGGCATCGGGACCGGCCCCCGGGGCCAGCCCCAGCAGCAGGCGTCCCCCGCTCAGCCGGTCGACGGTGCTGGCCAGCTTGGCGACCACCGCCGGGTGGCGCCCCCGGGCGTCGTCGACGACCGCCTGCAGCTGGAGGCGGCCGACCCGCCCGGCCAGGGCGCCGGCGGTGCTCCAGCACTCGAGCGCCGGCCAGGGCAGGTCGCCGACCCGCACGGCGTCCCAGCCCGCCGCTTCCGCCCGCCGACCCAGATCGAGGATCTCGGCCCACGGCCGGCCGGTGTCCAGCCAGAGGGTCGTCCGCACGGCGGGGGACGCTATCCTCACCGCAATGCGGCGCTCGGCATTCTGGTTGGCGGTGGCGCTGGTCGTGGCCGCCGGCTGTAGCAGCAAGAACTCGGGCACCACGGCGACCACCGTGCCCGCCACGACGGCGACCACCAACGCCGCCAACGTGAAGTATTGCAACGTCGCCACCCAGTTCTCCCAGATCGCCATCCAGAACGTCACGACCGACCCGAAGACGATCTTCCAGGAGTTCGACTCGCTGGCCAGCCCCTACCTGGCGGCCACCCCGCCGGCCATCCACGACGACGTGGCGTTGGTGATCGCCGACGTGCAAGCGCTGGAGGCGGCGGCCAAGACCACCAACTACGACCTGACGGCGCTGGCCAAGAGCAACCCCGGCGCCTTGGCGCCGTTCCAGACGCCGGCGTTCTCCGCCGCGGTGGGCCGCATCAACGCCTACAACAGCCAGGCGTGCGGGCTGACCGCGGTCGGGACGACGACGACCAGCACTACCAAGAAGTAGCGCCCGTCGGGCTGGCGAGCCGGCGTTCCAGCGCCGTGAAGGCGTCGATGATGGCGGGGGCCTCGAACGCTCGGTTGCGACGGCCGACGTTGACCTTGCGCACGACGCCAGCGGCTTCGAGGCGCGTCATGGCTTCGTTCGTCGCCTGGTAGCTGCGTCCGATGAGGCGGGCTGCGCTCGACACCGAGACGACCGGGGCTCCCGGGAACGCCCCGATGAGCAACTCGGTCGCCGATCCTTTGCGGACGGGGCCCACTGCCGATCGCCACTCCTGCTGAATGGTCGTCACCTGTTCCTCGAACGCCACCGCGTCATCGACGGATCGACGGCACGCGGCGGCGAACCGTCCGATCCAACTGTTGATGCCGTCGTGCGCGGCCCTCGAGTCGCCACGTCCGCAGTAGCGCGTGGCGGTGAGCCCCTCGATGTAGGACCGTGACCACGTCGCCAGCACGAGCGAGATCGGCGGGAGGACCCGGGGCGCGACACCACGCCGGCGAAGCACGACGTGGATGAGGGCGCGGCCGGTGCGCCCGTTGCCGTCGACGAAGGGGTGGATCGTCTCGAACTGGGCGTGGGCGATCGCCGCCTGGGCGACGGCCGGGAGCGAATCGTCGTTGAGGAACACGCACAGGTCGTCCAGCAGCGCCTCCACCTGGTCGGGGGGCGGTGGGACGAAGGCGGCCGAGCACGGGTTGAAGCTGCTCCCGCCGATCCAGTTCTGGACGGTACGGATGTGACCGGCGTGCTCCCGCAGGTTGCTGCGGGCGAGGAGGCGCTGGTGGACCTGGAGCAGCCCGTTGACGGTCAGCGCCTCGGCGGTGCTAAGGCTTTCGACCGCCCAGGTCATGGCGTCGATGTTCCCCAGGACCTCGTCGGCGGTGAGATCGCCGCCGGCGTCGCCGGCAGCACGCGCCGCTTCTGCTCTCAGGAGCCGACGGCTGCCCACCACGAGGCCCTCGATGAACGATGAGGCCACCGACTCGGCCCGGAGCAGCAGCCGAGCGAGCGCCTCGGTGTTCGCCAAGGCGCCGACGGAAGCATCAAGGGTCGCGATCGCTCGTTCCGCGTCGGCGACATCCGCCGCCACGCTGCCGTCGAGCCGGAATGCCCGGCCCATGAGCCGATCGGGCACGTACGCTTCGTACTCACAGCCTTTGCGGTCTCGGCGCGACAAGTTGCCGTCTACGGTCGACTGCCAGCGTCGTCGCAGAACCTTACTCACCGGATCTCTTTGTTCAAGGTAACAGCTTAACCTTGAACAACGAGCTTCGGTGGTAACGATTGTCGCGCCCGCTAGCCCAGCCGGGGAGCGTAGCCGGGGCAGTACAGCTTCACGAGGGTCCGCACCGCCTGGGCGGGCACGGACGCCGGGATCAGGAAGCTGAGCGCCCCCGCCCCGACCATGTCCAGGGCCTTGCTGGTGATCTGGGCGAAGGTCATGCCGTGGTCGAAGTCGGTGCACACCTGGTTGCCCACGTCGGCGATCTGGGCGGCCGTGGGGGTGAAGAAGGGAACGGCGTTTTGGAACGCCGTGATGGCCTCCTTGACCTGGACGGCGGTGGGCTGGGTGCGGGGCGGCAAGGTACTGGCGGTGGGGGCCGAGGCAGGGGCAGCGGCGGTGCCGGCAGTCGGCGGGTGCGAGGTGCCGGAGGCCGTGGCTGGGGTGCCGTGGCTGCCGGCGCCGGCCGTCGTCCCGGTGGCCGCCGCCCCCGTCGGGGCGGTGTTGGCCGGCGCGGGCGTGGTGCCGGCGGCGGCGGTGGGCAGGGTGGGGGGTGCCACGGTGGTTCCCGACGAGGTGATGTCGGACGCGGCGTGCCCGACCACGGTTGCCGCCACCCTCGCCACGAACGCCGCCTTGGCGGCGGTCGAGTGGATACCGCCGCGGTTGCTCACGACGATCAGCGAGACGGTGAACAAGCCGGCGATAACGGCGGCCCCGACGGCGCAGATGGCGCTGTTCTTTTCCATGCTCCGAACTCCTCGGCGAACATCCGGTGCCTCGTTGCACCGCTGCCGGGATATCGGC
>DATARN010000182.1:0-21520 GCA_036264135.1 Acidimicrobiales bacterium | reverse complement strand
CGACGGTGGGCGGCCCGAGGGTGGACGGCGGTGCTCGCCGGCGGGCTGGCCGTGGCCGTGATGGCGGGCTGCTCGTCGCCGTCGGCGGGTGGCACCAAAGCGGCGCCGGGCGCCGTGGGAGTCCGGTCGGCCCTGGCCGCCTCGGGGGCGCCGGCGTCGACGGCCGCCAGTCCGGCCGCACCGGCAAGCCCCGGCGGGGCGGGCGCGGCCAACCAGGCGGCAGGGTCGTCGACCGCCGGGGGCCATACCGCAGCGTCGGCGGCCGTCCCCGGCAAGACGACTGCCGCCAACACCCCCAAACCCAACCAGGCCGCCGCCACGACGGTTCCGACCGCGGTCGGCCCGGCTCCGGCGAAACCGGGAACCTACCGGTACCGCCAGGCCGGCACGCTCGCCGGCACCCCGAGCCAGGGAACGCTGGTCGTTTCTCCCGCTTCGGCCTCGGGCACCCAGACGTGGACCCGGGTAGTTGGCGGCACAACGCCGGCGGCCGCCACCGTGATGCGGTTCGACGCCACTGGTGCCTACCTGCTGGCCCCGAGCGCCTCGGTCGCCGGCGCCCAGGCGGCCTGCACGTTTCCCACCCCGCTCCCCTGGCCGATCTGGCCCACCACCGTGGGGCGCACCATCTCCGGCCAAGCCACCTGCCACGGCGCGGTCAGCAGCTACCTGGTGACCGAGACGGTACAGGGCACCCGGCCGCTGCCCTTGGATGGGGCGACGGTCGTGACCAACGTGGTCGTGAACACCATCACCATGTCGGGCAGCTACAACGGCAGCCCGCTCAAAGTCACCATGACGGAGACGGATTGCTACGCCCCGACGCTGCGGGTTCCCGTCCAGACGACCACCCATCTGACCGGGTCGGTCCTCGGCTTCTCGGTGGCGACGGACCGTACCGACACCCTCCTGTCGGCGACCCCGTCCTAGTCGCCCATCGTCGTCGTGCGGAACGGCAGCGCCGGGCGGCCGCCGTCGCCGCCGGAAAATCGGAGCTTCTGATGAGTAGTGGGTCCAGGAGACCCACTACTCATCAAGAGCTCGACAACACCGCTCCGCGAGTTGTCGATCCCCGACCACGCCCCGCATCGCCGGCCACCGCAGTTCAGCCAACGCCCCAGCCAACGCCCCAGCCAACGCCCCAGCCAACGCCCCAGCCAACGCCCCAGCCAGCGCCCCAGCCAGCAGCCCTCAGGGCACGCCGAAGGTGGCGCGGATCACGTCGAGCGGCCGATCGGCCCAGGCCCCGTAGTTGTCGTTGGTCATGAACGTGCGGCTGTACATACGATCGACGTACAGGATGCCGTTCAGATGGTCGACCTCGTGTTGCAGGATCCGGGCGTGCCACCCCCGGCGCACCGCCTCATGGCGCCTACCCGTCTCGTCGGTCCATCGCACCCGGACGCCCCAGGCCCGGTCGACGAGGGCGCAGTAGCCGTCCACACTGAGGCAACCCTCGAAAAAGCTGCGGCGTTCCGGACCGACCGGCTCGATCTCCGGGTTGATCAAGATGTAGGGCTCGACCGGTTCTCGCTCCAGCTGGGCCAGCCGCTCCGGCGAGACCCGCGCCTGGAACACCGCCGGATCCTGGACCAACACCACCCGCCAGCCGACACCGATCTGCGGCGCCGCCAGGCCCACGCCCGGCGTCACCGCCAGTCCGGCGTGGAGGGCGGCGACCAAGCCTGCCAGCTCGGCCGAGCCGATCGCCCGCTCATCCACCACGCGCGCCGGCCGGCGCAGGATGGCCGCCCCCGCTTGCACGATCGCCACCGGGTCCCCCCCGGCGGCTCCGGCGGCCGGCGTGGACGTGGCATCGCCGGACGTCGCCGCCCCGGCCGACTCCGGCCCCTGGCCCGAATCGGGCAGGCCGGAAGGATTCCCGCCCGAGACGGTCAGGCTGGTGTGGTGCCCGAGCCGGCCTCGGGCAGATCAGCCAGCTCACCACCGGCACCGGGACGGGTCACTCCGGGCTCGCCCGCCGGTTCCACCGGCAAGCCGAGCAACCCCGCCGTTTCGCTGTCTTCGACCCGGCGGAACGCCCGCCGGCTCTCCGACCGCTCCAGGACGGCCACTTCCAGGTCGGGAACGGCGAGGGAGTGGTTGGGTCCCCCGAGCGCCTCCGACGTGGCCTTCAGCGCCTGGGCCAGCGACCACCCGGTCTCAAACACTCCGGCCATGCGCCCGGTGATGGTCTCGGCCTCGCCGCCCAAGACCGAGAAGCGGTCCTCGTCGACCACCGACCCGTCGTAGAGGATGTGGAACATCTGGTCCCCCGCCGACTCCGTCCCGACCTCGGCGACGAGGATCTCGACCTCCAACGGCTTCATCTCGTGGGTGAACACGTTGCCGATGTGCTGGGCGTACAGGTTGGCGAGAGCCCGGGCGTCGACGTCCTCCCGGCTGAACTGGAACCCCTTGATGTCGGCGTACTGGACACCGGAACGGCGCAGCTGGTCGAACTCGTTGTACCGGCCGACCCCGGCGAAGGCGATGCGGTCGTAGATCTCGCTGACCTTGTGCAGGGTCTTGGACGTGTTCTCGGCGCAGATCAAGATGCCGTCGGCGAAGATGGTGGCGACGAGCGGCCGACCCCGGGCGATGTTCTTCCGGGCGAAGTCCGCCTTGTCCTTCATGAACTGCTCAGGGGCGACGTAGAACGGCATGCTCATCGCGACAGACCCTTTTCGGTCTTGGCGGCGATGACCGCCGCGAACCGCTCCGCCACTTCGGCGTCAGCCAGCCGTTCGTAGCCGGCGGCGGTGATGGTCGCCACCGAGGGGTAGATCCCTCGCACCGGGTCGGGACCACCGGTCGCCGAGTCCTCGTCGGCCGCCTCGTAGAGGGCCTGCACGGCCAGCTCGACGGTGGCGTCCCGGGCCATCCCCTCCGACCAACCGAGTTTGATGGTGGTGCGGGCGTCACGCCCACCCGAACCGTCGGCGTGGAATTCCGGCTCCTCGTAACGGCCGCCGGTCGGGTCAAAGGTGAAGATCCGGCCCCGACGCTGCCGGGTGTCGAAGCCGGCGAAGAGCGGTAGGACGACGAATCCCTGCATCGCCATCCCCAAGTTGGCCTTGAGCAGCTGCGAAAGCTGGTTCGCCTTACCTTCCAGGCTGACCTGGGAGCCTTCCACCTTCTCGTAGTGCTCGAGTTGCAGTTGGAAGACCCGCACCATCTCCATACCGAAACCCGCCGAGCCGGCAAAGGCCACGCCGCTGTGGCGGTCGGCAGGTTGAACCTTCTCCATGCCCCGGTGGGCGATCGACGATCCCGCTGTCGCCCGACGGTCGCCGGCCATGATGACGCCGTCTCGGTAGCGGATGGCGGCGATGGTGGTCCCGTGGAGCAACTCGAAGCCCAGCTTGTCAGGCACGGGCAGGCTGGTAAACGGATCCTGCCCCAGCTTCTTCAGGAGGTTAAGGAAGTTCGGACCGGGGTCGTCCTCGGGGCGAAACAGGGGCAGGGTCATACAGGAGGTGCACCCTAGCGGGACCCTGGGGACAACCCGACGGTCCGGGTCCGGATCAGCGGCCGCCGGGCTACTGGCCGCCCTTTTGGACGTAGGCCCGCACGAACTCTTCCGCGTTCTCGTCCAAAACTTCGTCGATCTCGTCGAGCAGGTCGTCCAGTTCCGCCTTCAGCTTGTCGCCCTTTTCGGTGGACGCGGGGGCGGTTTCCTCGGTCTCGGTTTCGGTTCGGCTCGGGGACTGCTTCTTGATCTGTTCACGTTCAGCCATCGCCACACTCCATCTAAGTGCCGAGCCGGGCCAGAAGCTCGGCAGGGCTTTCGCAACCCTGTAACAGGGCATCGACATGTGCTGCGGTTCCTCTGAGTGGTTCCATCATCGGCACCCGCCGTAGTGGATCGGTGCCGAGGTCGAACACCAATGAATCCCAGTTTGCCGCCGCAACTTGGGATCCCCACCGCTGGAGGCATTTCCCTCGGAAATAGGCGCGGGTGGTGGTCGGCGGTTCGGTGATGGCGGCCTGCACCGACTCCTCGGTGAGCAGCCGCTCCATGCCCACCCGCTCGTAGAGGGACTTCTCGGGACGGACGTCGTGGTACTGCAGGTCCATGGCCACCAGCTTGGGATCCCGCCATTCCAGCTGGTGACGCTCCCGGTAGCCGTTGATGACCCGGTACTTGGCCACCCAGTCAAGCGTCGTCGCCAGCGACAGCGGATCGGACTCCAGCGCGCCCAGGACCTGCTCCCAGCGCTTCAGGATCTCCCCGCCGATCTCCTCGCCGCCGACCGAGTCCAGGCCGGCCGACTCGGCGTACTTGCGGGCCAGGTCGAGGTGCTCCCATTGCATGTCGAGCGCCGTCATGGTGCGGCCGTCGGCCATCTCCAGGGGTCGGGTCAACGACAGGTCATAGGACACCCGGCGCATCGAGATGACGGGGTCGGCCAGCATCAGGTCGCGGTCGCCGGCCCGGGAGAACCAGTCGTCCTCGATCATCGACAAAACCAGGGCCGTGGTCCCCACCTTCAGGAACGTCGAGATCTCCGACAGGTTGGCGTCGCCCACGATCACGTGCAGCCGGCGGTACTTCTGGGCGTCGCAATGCGGCTCGTCGCGGGTGTTGACGATGGGCCGCTTCAAGGTGGTTTCCAGCCCCACCTCTTCCTCGAAAAAGTCGGCCCGCTGGGTCAGTTGGAACGTCACTTCCATGCCCAGGGTCGACGACGCCTCGGTGCCGACCTTGCCCGCCCCGGTGAAGATCTGCCGCGACACGAAGTGGGGAATGACCCGGTGCACGATTCGGGCGAAGGGCACGGCGCGATCCATGAGGTAGTTCTCGTGGGTGCCGTACGAGTTGCCCTTGCCGTCGGAGTTGTTCTTCAGGACGACAATGCTCTGCCCGGGCGGCAGCAGGCGCCCGGCGGCGGCGACCGACCGGGCCAGGATCCGTTCACCCGCCTTGTCGAAACGCACCGCATCAAGGGCGTTGGCACACTCCGGGCTCGAGTATTCCGGGTGGGCGTGGTCGACGTAGTAGCGGGCGCCGTTGGTCAGGACGGCGTTGACCAGATGGGTCTCGACCTCGGGAGGCATGGACCCCTCCCGGGCGAAACCCCGAGCGTCCTTGCCGGGCGTCTCGTCCTCGAAGTCCCACGCCACCCGGCGGGCCAGCTCGGCGACGTAGGCGTTGATCAGCGTCGAGGAGGCGGCAATGGGATTGGGGTCGGCGGCGCCCCGGATGATGATCCCATACTCGGTTTCCAGCCCGAGCACCTTGACGATGGCCACGGAAACGACCTTAACCGCCGTGCGCCGGCGAACGGGAGAGTGCCGTCACCCCACGAAACGGCCGTCCCGTCACCCCGCTACAGGTACTGGCCGGTCGCCACTCGCTCGATTGCTCTGCCACCGGTCGTCTCCCGACCCTCGGAGACCAGCGTCCGTACGTACACGATCCGCTCGCCCTTCTTGCCGGAAATCTTGGCCCAGTCGTCCGGGTTGGTCGTGTTGGGCAGGTCCTCGTGCTCCTTGTACTCCTGCTTGATCGACGCCAGCATGTCCTCGGTCCGGATGCCGCGGCCCTGGCCGGCGATCACCCGCTTGATCGAGAGCTTCTTGGCCCTCCGGACGATGTTCTCGATCATGGCGCCCGAGGAGAAGTCCTTGAAGTACATGACCTCCTTGTCGCCGTTCTGGTACGTCACCTCCAAGAAGCGGTTGTCCTCGTCGTCGCGGTACATCTCGGCCACGGTGTGCTCGATCATCACCCGGACGCACTTCTCCCGGTCGCCGCCGCCCAGGCTGTCCACCTCGCCGTTGTCGAGGGGCAGGTCGGCGGTCAGGTACCGCGAGAAGATCTGCGCCGCCGCCTCCTGGTCGGGGCGCTCGATCTTGATCTTCACGTCGAGGCGGCCGGGGCGCAGGATGGCGGGGTCGATGAGGTCCTCCCGGTTGGAGGCGCCGATCACGATCACGTTCTTCAGGGTCTCCACGCCGTCGATCTCGGCCAGCAACTGGGGAACGATCGTGGATTCCATGTCCGAGGAGATCCCGGTCCCCCGGGTCCGGAACAGCGAGTCCATCTCGTCGAAGAACACGATGACCGGGAAGCCTTCCTCGCTCTTCTCCCGGGCCCGCTGGAACACCAGCCGGATCTGGCGCTCCGTCTCGCCCACATACTTGTTGAGAAGTTCGGGGCCCTTGATGTTGAGGAAGTAGGAGCGGGCATTGCTGTCGCCGCTCACCTCGGCCACCTTCTTGGCCAGCGAGTTGGCCACCGCCTTGGCGATCAGCGTCTTGCCGCACCCGGGCGGCCCGTACAGCAGGATGCCCTTGGGCGCCGGCAACCGGTGCTCGAGAAACAGGTCTCGGTGCAGGAAGGGAAGCTCCACCGCATCGGTGATGGCTTCGATCTGGCTGTCAAGGCCACCCACGTCGGCGTAGGAGATGTCGGGGACCTCTTCGAGGATCAGTTCCTCGACCTCGGGGCGGGGCAGCTTCTCCAGCAGCAGCCCGGTCCGGGTGTCCATCAGGATGGAGTCCCCGGCCCGCAGCTTCTCGGCCCCCGTCGCCGAGTGGCGCAGCGTCTCGGCGATCTCGACCACCCGCTCCTCGTCGGCCCGGCCCACGACGATGGCCCTGACCCCGTCCTCGAGGACCTCCTTCATGGTGACCACTTCGCCCGACGTCTCGCTGCCCCGGGCCATCACCACGTTCAGGGATTCGTTGAGCACTACCTCCTGGCCACGTTCCAGCTTGCTGTCCGTCAACTCGGGGTGGAGGGCGACGCGCATCTTGCGGCCGCCGGCGAAGACGTCGACGCTGCCGTCGTCGTTGGTCCCGAGGTAGGTGCCGTAGGCCGACGGCGGCTGGGTGAGCTTGTCGACCTCCTCCCGCAGCGAGGCGATGTGTTCGCGGGCCTCGCGCAGGGTGTAGGTCAACTTCTCGTTCTGGCTGATGGCCTGCTGCAGCTGTCCCTTGGTCTCGAGCAGCTTCTCTTCGAGCGTCCGGACGCGCTTCGGGCCGTCCTGCAACCGCTTGCGGAGGGTGTTGACCTCTTCTTCCAGGGTTCGGACCTGCAGATGCAGTTCCGTCGCTTCCCGCTGGTAGGCGGCGAGTTGCGATGATCGCTCCTCGGAGTCAGCCAACCGGACCACCTCCTCTCTCTACCGGCCCGTGCGACACCACCCAGGTGGCGACGACCATTCCACGGCGACCATACCCCCTCGCCTGGCGCAATCGTTGGACGTTGCCGCCGCGTTTTCCCGGCGATTACCGGGGAAATTGACAGTACGAGGGTATGCTGGGTACGTTCCGTAGGTAACCCCTCTGACGTACAGAGGTCGACTGGAGAGGCGACGCAACGCATGAAGGTCTGGATCGATCAGGATCTCTGCACCGGCGACGGGCTGTGCGAAGAGATCGCGCCCGCCGTCTTCACGCTGCTGGACGATGGGTTGGCCTACGTGAAGGAAGGCGCCAAGGTCTTTTCCGATCCGGGCGGCGCCGAGGGCTTGGCCAACTTTGCCGACAACCTGGCCGACGCGGTGATCGAATCCGCCGAGGAATGCCCCGGAGAGTGCATCTTCATCGAAGTCGAGTAAAACTCGCCTCCGCGTGATCCCGCCGCCATACTGCACCGTACTAGGGGTGACAGATCATGGAGGTTGGCGATGCGGTTCCGCGCTCTGGCGGCCTTGTTTATGTTGACCCTCGGCGTGGCGGCCTGCGGCAGCAGCTCGACCACGTCGTCGACGACCGTCGGCGGGGCGGCGACGACCACACCCGCCGCCGGCAGCACGGCAACGTCGGCCCCGGCGGCCGGCGGGACGGCCATGACCATCTCGGGTTTTGCCTTCAAGCCCAATCCCGCCTCGTTCAAGGTCGGTAGCACGGTCACGGTGACCAACCAGGACTCGACCGACCACTCGTTGACGGCGACAGACGGGTCGTTCGACACGGGGGTGTTCTCCAGCGGCTCGAAGACCATCACGTTGAGCAAGGTGGGGACCTTCACCATCCACTGCCGGATCCACAACTTCATGACGGGGACCATCACCGTCACCTCGTAGAGGTTAGGGGTGGGAAAAGGGGCCCGCGTCAGCCAAGGCAGGGGCCGGTGCCCACGGCTCCCGCGACCGGCGCCTGCAGGACGGCGTTCAGCTCGCTCGACGCCAAGGCGTAGGCCGTGGCCGGCCGGTCGGGGGCGATGGCGAAGGCCACGCCCGTCACCGCCCCCGCCTGATTCACCAGCGGTGCCCCGCTGTCGCCGGGACGCAGGGCGCTCGAGAGGATGAAGACGTTGCGGCTGGTCTCGTGGCTGTCGTACAGGTCACGCCCGACGGCAGTCACATTGTCCGCAATCTGGGCCGGCTGGAGGGCGAGGGCGTCCTGGCCATTGGGGTGGCCGTACACCGCCCCCGTTTCGCCGACGTGCCCCGCCGCCCGCGGCAAGGGAGACTCGCCCAGTCCGGGGACGCGCAGCAGGGCCAGGTCACGGTCCGGGTCGAAGAGCACGACCGTCGCCGGCAGCGTGGCGCCGGCGAAGGTCAGGACCTTGGTGCGGCCCCGGCCCTCACCCGCCACGACGTGGGCGTTGGTGGCCACCAGGTCGATGGCCACCGCAAACCCCGACCCGTCCTGGATGCGGTCGCAGGCTTGGCCCTCGACCTTGACCGTCGCCGACTTCACCCGGGCGTCGACGGCGGCGCTGATCCCCGCCGATGCGGGCGGCGTCCCGACCGCCTCGCCGGGATGCAGCGAGTTGAACACCTGCGGGAAGGCGTCGGGGCCAACCAGGCGGCGCAGCACCTGGAGGGCATCGGGGGCCCGCGGAAACGTCGAGTCGACCCACCGGCTGATCGTCGACGACGTGGCGGCCCGGGCCGGCCAGCCGGGGGCGGCGGCGATCGACGGCAGGAGCAGCCATAGGGCGACGAGCACCCCGAGGGCGCCGACGCCGGCGCCGACACCACGGTCGATCTCCCGGACCGGGCCGAGCGGCAGGGCGCGGTGGAGGCGGGCGCCGGCCAGGAGGCCCACCGCCTGTCCGGCCAGGGCACCGGCCACCAGCACGCCGAAGGCAATCAGCAACCGCATGGCGGGATCGGACAGGTTCAGCGTCCGGATGATGGCGGGGAGGAAACGGGCGGCCAGGTACAGCCCCACCGCCAGCCCGACCCACGAGACGGCGCGGGCCAGGAATCCGAGCCGGTAGCCGCCGACGGCGGCGGCCACCGCCAGCACGATGATCAGGACGTCGAGGGCATCCACCGCGCCTACTCGTCGTCCGGGTCGTCGTCCACCGGCGACGCCGGCCCGTCGGGGCCGTCCGCCCGCCCCGGACCGGGGAAGGGCCACGCCCGGCCGCCCCGGCGCACCACCGACTTGGCGGCCAGCAATCGGGCCACGCTCAAAAAGCCGGTGTGGGCGACCATGCGATGGTCGGGCCGGACCGACGGTCCGTCGATGTGCCAGCCCCGCTGGAGCACCTCGACGGTCTCCGCCATCCCGAAGCTGCTGTGGTCGATGGCGTCGCGGAGCTGCGCCACCTGGCCGATCGACGGCAGGTAGGAGAGCAGGATGCCGCCGGGCCGCAGCGCCGCCTCGGCGTGCTTGATGACCCGCCAGGGCTCGGGCAGATCGAGCACGATGCGGTCGAGGCCCTGTTCGTCGATGCCGTCGTAGACGTCGCGCAACTCGACCCGATACCGATCGAGCACTTCCTCCCCGAGGAAGCCGACCACGTTCTGCCGGGCCCGGTTGGCGAAGTCCTCCCGCAACTCGTAGCCGACGACGTGCGCCCCCACCCGCAGCAGCGTCATGGAGAGGGCGCCGCTGCCCACGCCCGCCTCGAGCACCCGGGCTCCGGGAAAGATGTCGGCCAGCATCAACATGGGGCCGAGATCCTTCGGGTAGATGACCTGGGCTCCCCGCGGCATCTTCAAGATGACCTCGGCCAGTGTCGGGCGCACCGCGGTGTAGGACCCTCCCCGGCTGGAGCGCACCGCGGCGCCTTCGCTGCGACCGATCAGCTCGTCGTGGAAGACCGGGCCGGCGTGGGTGTGGAATTCGCCGCCGGGCGCCAAGGTGAGGAGGTACCGGCGGTCCTTGCTGTCGAGCAGCATCACCCGGTCCCCCGCCCGGAAGGGTCGAGGGTCGTCGCTCACGGCCGGCCGCCGGGGGCCGAGGCCCGGGCCACCAGCTTGCAGAAGGCGCACAGTTCCCCGGTGGTGGGGGCGCCGCACCCGGGGCAGGGCCGCAGTCCTTCGCGCTCCTCCTCGGCGACGCCGGTGAACAGCGGCGCCACCCGATCGAGGAACCCGAAGTAGAACGCCGCCTTCGACCCGGGGGACTGCACCTCGATCTGATTGAGGGCGTCCTTGTACCCCAGGTGCTTGTTCCCCACTGCCATGGGGCACTCCTCGACGATGTAGTCGATGCTCGACAGCACGCAGTAGGCGGCCGTCTCGCGCTCCCCCAGCCGGACCAGCGGTTTGACCTTGCGGGCGAAGCCCGACGCGGCCGGCAGGACCGGGGCCTGGCGGCCCAGGTAGCCGGTCTCCCAGCGGAGCACGTTGCCGAACAGCACCGCCGCCTCGTCGTCGAGATTGTGGCCGGTGGCCACCACGTCGTAGCCCCCGTCGATCGCCGCCGAATTGAAAAGGTGGCGTTTCGACAGGCCGCACGCCGAGCACGGCGCCCGCTTGGCGGCCCGGGCGCCGCTCGGGATGTCGAAGCCGAACTCGTCGGGGATGTCGACCTCGATCAGCGTCGCCCCCCGAGCAGCGGCGTAGTCGCGCGCGAACGAACCTGAGGTGGAGCTGTAGTCCCTGATGCCGAGCCCCAGGTAGAGGCCGTCGACCCGGTACCCGAGGTCCCGGAGGATGTCCCACAACGCCAGCGAGTCCTTGCCCCCGGACACCGCCACCAGGATCCGGTCGGTGCTCGAGAACATGGCGAAGTCGTCGATGGCCCGTGTCACCTGGTCGCGGCAGTGCTTGAGGAAGCAGGGGCGGCAGAAGCCGGCGTTGTGGCGCCGGACCTCGATGACGGCCGGCTGGCGGCACACCCGGCACTTCATGCGCCCGCCCCGCCCGAGATAACCGGCCGGATCTCGATGGCCGCGGCGTCATCGGACAGCAGGGCGTCGCCGGTCACCAGGCTGTCGCCCACGATGACGAGGACCGACTCCCGGTTGATGCCGAGGCGCTCGAGCAGGGCATGGACCCGGATCGGGGCCGCCACGTCGAGTTCGCGTCGGGGATTGCGGAGAAGGACCTTCACCGCTGCATTCTCGCCGATACCCGCCCTCAGTCCGGCGGTTCGTGGGTGATGACGATGCGCTCCCCGGCCGCCAGGACCTCCCGGTAGACGACGGACTCCTCCTTGCCCACCGCCCGCTGCAGCATCCGCACCAAGAGGGCGGCAGCGCCGGCGTACAGCCAGATGCGCTCGCCGTTCAGAATGCCGTCGCGCCACCCCCGGCGCAGCGCCAGCCGGATGAGCCAGTTCATACCCGACGGATCTCGACGACGGTCGTCTTCTTTTTCCCCTTCCGGCGCCCGAGGAAATAGGCCAGCAGGATCATCAGGATCACGCCGGCGATGGCGGCAATCTCGAGGACCGGCTTGGCGTCGTCCGCCGCCTCGTCGACATCGCCCTTGATCTCCCGCAGCTTGGCCTCGATATCGGCCTTGGTGACCGGTTTCGCCGTGTCCTTCGCCATCAATGCTCCTTACTGCCGGGGCCGCGCGAGATCTGACGCAGCGTCATGGCGATCACGATGGCCAGGAAGACCACGACGGCCAGATAGGGGATCCACGACAAGTTCCCCGACAGCTGGCGGTGCAGCTCGGTCTGCAGCAGCCGCAGGAGGGCCACGGCGAGCAGCAGGAATCCCAGGCCCACAAGGAAGGCGCCGGCCACGCCCAGCCCGACCCACCGGCCCAGCGCCTTGAGCGGGTCGATCGTCTGCTGCTTGGCGTAGGTGACGATCAGGTCGATGAGCTCTTTGAACTCGCTCGGCAGACCCTCGTCCTTCTCGGACTTTTCGGTTTTTCTGGGGAGTGCCAATGCACCTCTCTACCGGCGGGTCGGGCGGATCCTGCCCATTATTCCCGGTCAAGACGATACGCGAGCAATGCGGCCTGCTCCTCGGCCCGTTCCGCCAGTTGACCGAGTCGCTCGGCAGGGTCGTCCCGTGCCAGCAAGCCCTGCTTGTCCAGGCTGCCGAGCGGCGCCACGGCAAGTAATTGCCACGAACGGGCCGTCGGGTCATCGGACAGCTCGACCAGCGGCGAGGCCACGTCCTCGCCGAGGTCGCCGGCCAGTGACAGGATGCGGCGCACCGCCGTCTCGGCGCGGGTCAGCTCCTCGGAGGCGGCGGTGGACCACGGCACCTCGGCGCGCCCCTCGGTCAGCGCCGTCGGGTAGGGATCGTCGGGCAACCACGAGGTGATGTCCACCCGGCGGGTGCCGACGGCCAGCACCACCCACCGCCCGTCGGGCAGCTCGGTGGCTTCGGCGATGTGGGCCACGGTCGCCACCGCGAACCGCTGGTCGTCACCGCCGACCTCGACGCCGCGCTCGATCAGCACCACGCCGAACTCCCGCTCCGCCCGTAGGCAGTCGAACATCAGCACCCGGTAGCGGGGCTCGAACACGTGCAGCGGCAAGACCCCGTAGGGGACGAGCACCGTGCCGAGCGGGAACATGGCGAGTCGGGAGGAGGTCATGCCGGCGCAAGGGGGGCCAACCGGTCCACGGGCGGGGCCTGCGGGAACTGGGCCAGCAGCACGCCGATGCGGTCGCACAAGGCGTCGCCGATGGCGGTGCTCGGTACCGAATTGAAGATGAGGGAGAACGTCACGGTGGCGGCCCCCGCCGCCCCGCCCGCGGTGGCCGCGCCCGCCGGCCCACCTGCGGCGCCGGTGGCGGCCGCCGGCAGGACGAACCCGCTCAGGGCGGACACGCCTTCCAGGCTCCCCGTCTTGCCCAGGAGGCGCCCGGCGGCGGGGGTGCCGATGAGGCGGTGGAAAAGTGTCCCGTTCTGACCGGCCACCGCCAGGCCCCGTCCGATGTCGCCGCCCGGCCCGCTGCGCTGCAAGGCGGCCTCGATCAGCTGGCAGGTCACCCGGTCGCTGCGGTCAAGGCCGGAACCGTCGACCATGTGCAGGCCGTTCATGGGGAGGCCGTCGGCGGCGAGCGCCGCTTGGACGGCGGCCACGCCGGCCGCGGTCGTCGGGGTAGCCGGGTTGGCCTGGCGGCCCAGCTCCTTGGTGATGAGCTCGGCGCCATTGTTGTCGCTGCGGCGCAGGACTTCGTCGGCCAGATCGAGGATGGGCGCCGACGACATCGACGTGACGCCGACCGCACCGGCGGGCGCGGTGCCTGCCGCCGGCGCTCCCGCCACCGTGATCCCGCGGGCCTGCAACAAGGCGGTGAAGGTGGCGGCCGCCTGGGCCGCCGGCTGGGCCGCGGCGGGGCCGGCTCTGGGCGTGGCGAACCCGTCGTTGACCGCCAGCGCGCTCAACGGCCCGACCTCGCCACTGGCCATATAGCGCGACGGCCAGGTTGGCACGTAGCGCTGGGAGTCGTACCGCGACTCGTCGCCGACCACCGAGCCGGTGACGGTGGTCACGCCGGCGGCCCGGACCTGGTCGGCCAGGGTGTTCAGGTTGTCGAAGATCTGCTCGGGGTAGTGGAGGCTGGCCACGTAGTCGGGCGTGCGCAGCAGCGGATCACCGCCGCCCACCAGGTACAGGTCTCCACCGACGGTGCCGCCCTTCGGCGCCGCCGTCGCCTTCACCGTCGTCACCAGCCGGTCGCCGGCCGGGAGGCGATCCAGCGCCGCGGTCATGGTCAACAGCTTGAGGTTCGACGCCGGCAGGACCGGCAGGGCCGGGTTGCGGGCGTACAGGACGGTCGCCCCCGCCTGCACCAGCAGGCAGGAGTTGGCGGCGACCCCGCCGAGGTGGGGGTCGGCCATGGTTGCGTCGAGCGCGGTGTCGAGCTTCGTCGTGCCCGCCGCCACCGCCACCAGCTCGGGCACCCGGCGCAGCGACAGCACCGGCGTCCGCAGGGCGGGGGCGACCGCCGGCCGGGAGCCGGCCGTAGGCGCGCCCGGCGAGGCCCTGGCGACCTCAGGCGTGGCCGCCGCCGCCCGCGGCGGCGCTGCGGCGCCGATGGTGGGGGCACCGGTCGCGACCATGGCGGCGGCCAGCGCCACCGCCATCTTGGGGACCGCCCTTCGCCACCTGCCGCATCTCACCGCCACGGCGGGGCAGCGTATCGACCGGGTGTGACCGCCTCCGCTCAGCCGGCCGGTTCGAGGGCGGCCCGGAAAAAGATCCGGACGTGCTCCAGGCGCTCGTCGAGGGCGTCGGAGGACAGCGGGTCACGGGACAGGAGCGTCTCGAGGAAAGGCACGTCGCTGAAGTACGAGAGTAGGGCGCCGTAGCCAGTGAGCAGCAGCTGCGCCGGGTCGTGGCGACGGAACCGTCCGGCGTCCATCTCCTTGCTCAGGAACCCCTCCGCCCGCTCGAGCTCGGGCCGCAGGACCGTTGCCAGTTCCGTCGCCAGCCGGCTCCCGCCCTCCAGGGCCTCCCGGCGGAACAGGCGAACGAACCCGGGGTTCTCGCGGAAGAAGTCGAAACTGTCGTCGAGGACCCGGCTCACCTTGGCCCAGCCGTCCCGGGGGGAGGACGCGGAGCGCTCAATGCGGCGGACCCAGTCGGCGAGCGCGGTTTCGAACACCTCCCGGTACAGGGCTTCCTTGGAGGGAAAGTGGTACAGGAGGCTGGGCCGGCGGATTCCGACCTCTTCGGCGATGTCGTTCAGTGACGTGCCGTCGTAGCCGTGTTCGGAGAAGCGCCGCAGGGCGGCGGCGAGGATCGCCTGCCGCGTCGTGCCCGAGATCGGGGTGGCAGACGCAGGTGCCGCCATGGACCCAGGGTACCGGCCGCCGACCGGGCAGTCGGTCAGATTCGGCTCAAGGCGGCGGGCATCGGTGGCGATGACTCCCTCCGTGGCCATGTATCGCAGGGTGAGCCGTCTTTCCTGGCCGTCGCGACACCAATCGGAGGAGGGCTTCACCCTGGTGGAGGTCCTGGTCGCGCTGGTCATCACGGCCACCGCCTTGGTGGTGCTGGCGGGCACCATGTATTCGGCGTTCGGCTCGATCGGCTTCAGCCGCCAGCGCGACACCGCCACCGAGCTGGCCAACCAGACGATGGAGCAGATCAAGGCGCTGACCTTCAACGATCTGGTGATGAGCGTGGCCGACGTCAACACCGACACCTTGGTCAGCTGCAGCGGTTCCTGCAGCTTCGGGTCGCGAACCATCCCGACGGTCTCGTCGGGATCGCTCCCGCCCGCCCCGCTCTATCCGCACACCACCACGACGACGCCGGCGGTCGGATCGTCGTCGGGACCGTCGACCTACACGATTTCCAGCTACATCACCTTTGACGCCACCGGGAACACCCAAGCACGGGTCGCCACCGTCCGTGTCGTCTGGAACCACCCGGTCGTCGGGGCCTCGGCGCTGGTGCAAATCGAGAGCACGATCTTCGCCTCCGGCCCGGTGGCGGCCGGGTCCGGCCACGCCTGGAGCGCCCAGGCCGTCGACAGTCCCGGCACCGTCTCCATCTCCGCCGGCACGTTGCTCACCGGAACCCTGGCCAGCCTGAACTTCGGCCCGGGGAGCGCCAGTGCCAGCGTGGGCGTCAACGGCACGGCCGCGGCGGCGGGCAACGTGGCCGCCAGCTCCCTCCAGCTTCTCGGCCAGTCCCTGCTGCAGACGGCAACGTCGAGCTCGTCGGCGTCATCGGCCACCGGGCAGGGCGTGAGCGCGCCCTCCGCCACCACCGTCAACAACAGCGGCGCCCTTGGGCCCGTCTCCTCGCTCCTCGGCCTGGACACCGCCGCCCTCGGCATCACCGGCGGCGTCGGCGTCACCGCCACCACCCAGGCGGTGGCCGCCAGCTCGGCCAACGGCACCGCCAACCTCTCGGGCGCCACCATGCCCAACTCCTCCCTGCCCTACGCCCAGGGTCTGGCGCAGCAGTCCGGCCCCATCTCCCTCGGGCTGAATCTGGCGCTGCTCAACCTCCTCGGCCTCCAGATCGGCAGCACCAACGTGACGCTGCTCAATATCACGCCTCTGGGCAACAGCAACCCCGACCTGGCGACGGTCTGCCAGCAGGCGACCTCCGGTGCCGGCTGCCAAGGGGCCATGCCGGCGACGGGCAACACGACCGGCGTGAGCCAAGCACTGCCGGCGGGCGCCGCCATCGTCGCCCAGGCCCAGAAGTCGTTCAGCCGCATCACCGTGCTGCCCACTCTGGCCACCCCGCTGCTCGACATCCAGGGGTTCACCGCCGCCGCCTCCGCCCAGGCGGGACCGGGGATTACCAACAGCGGCAAGGCAAACGCCACCGCGCTGTCGGTCAACCTGCTGGGCATCCCGATCTCGCTGAGCAGCCTGCTGAGCGGCGTGGCCAGCACCGTTACCAACGTCGGCACGGTGCTCGGCACGCTCGGCGTTCAGGTCAGCCTGAAGTTGGGCGCCGCCACGACCACCGGCAACTCGGCGTTCGTCTCCTCCCCGATCACCCTCACCATCAGCCTGTCACTGCTGTCCCTCGTCAACATCAACGTGACCGTCAACCTGGGCACCGTTTCCGCCAGCGCGAGCTACTCGTGAACCCAGCGCAGCACCGACGGGACGACCGGGGCTACACCCTGGTCGAAGTCATGGTTGCCACGGGAATCCTGGTGGTCGTTCTCGCCATCCTCGCACCCCTGCTCACCGGCACACTGTCCGGCTTCGGACGGCAGACGGACCGCTCCGGCGCCCTCGACCAGGCGGGGATCGTCCTGCAGCAGATCGAGCATGACGTGCTCGGTGCCAGCGTCCTCAATGTCGCTTCGCCGGGCAATGACCTCCAACTCATCGTGGGTGCCGTCGGCAGTACCAGCTGCGTCGAGTACCGGGTCGCCTCGCTGGCGTCGCCCCAGCCGCTCACCTTGCAACGCCGGGTCCGGACCGTTGCCAGCGGCGCCTGGCCGTCGGGTGGCGGCTGGCAGACACTCATGTCGATCCTGCAGTTGAGCGGCCAGTCGGCCGGGGCGGTCATCCCCAATCCCGCCGGGGCCAACCCGTTTGCCGCGACGGCCAGCGGCAAGAGCGTCGCCGTCGACCTTCGGGTGCAGAACGGCACGTCGGCCGTCGTCGAGCTGACGACGACCGCCACCGGCAGAACGACCACCGCCACCACCGCGGCCGCGGCCGCCGCCTCCTGGACGGCACAATGCTCATGAACCGCCTTCGTCGAACGCCCACCGCCGACGAACAGGGCATCGCCTTGATCTCGTCGGTGCTCATCATGATGGTCTGCACCGTGGTCGTGACGGCGTCACTGGCGCTCGCCGTGCACTCCAACACCCAGAGCGCCGACCAGCGCAACCTGACCGCCGCCCTCCACGCCGCGGACTACGGACTCCAAGAGGAGCTGGCCAGCCTGGCTGGGCAGCCCACGTCGACCGGCGCCACATGTACCGCCATCACCGGCGGAATCCTGCCCGGCACGTCGCTGCCCACCCAGTGGTTCTCGGTCACCATGCCCGCCTGCAGCGCGGGGAGTGCCAACCGCACCATCATCGCCACCGGCTACGCCATCGGCGCCGGCGCCAACCCGCCGGCCAACCCCCCGACGACGGCGGCGGTGCGCACCGTCGTCGCCCACATCACGCTGCAACCCGCGGGCGCCGTCAGCAACGGCGGCTACGGCTTCCCCGACGCCATCACCGCCCTGAAGGGATCCGGGGCCAACCAGTCGGGCAACATCACCGCCGCCGGCGCCAGCCCGCTCACCGTCACCGCCGACGGCCCGGAATCAATCCGGGCCGACGGGGCGGTGACGCTCACCAACGGGTCGCTTCCCCTCTCCTCCGGCCAGACGGCCGCCTCACTGTCGGCCTGGGACGACGTGACGCTGACGAACAATCCGGTGACCGGCAACGTGGTATCCGGCGACACCGTGTCGCTCAACAGCAGCAACGTCAGTGGCTACGTCGATGCGCCCACCATCCATCTCGGTAGCCCGCCCTCGACCGTCGGCAGCTCCCGCGTCGGGACGGTTCAGCTGCCGACCCAGCCGCCGGTGCCGACCTTCACCTACAGCACGTCGGACTGGCTGGCCTTCACCGGCGCGGGTGCGGCCACCACCACCTGCCCGTCGGCCGGGACGCTCACCGGCCTGTACGTCCTCACCTCGTCGTGCACCGCGACGCCGGCGGCCATCGGCACGGGCGCGGTGGCGATCATCGTCAACGCCGCCGGCAATCTGACCCTGACCCTGCCGTCCTACACCGGGCCCGGTCCGTCGCAGTTGTATCTGATCGTGACCAACGGCAACCTGACGCTCACCGACGCCGGCGCCTCGGCGCAGGTCTTCGCCTACGGGTCGGGCACCGTCTCGGTCTCCGGCACCATCGTCGGCCAGCTGGCGGGGGGCAACATCGCCACCCTGGCGGCCACCAACCTGATCGCCCAGACGGTGAGCACCACGGTGAGCAATGTCGTCACCTACCCGCCCGACTTCTCCTTCCCGGCGGCGGGGAGTGGTCCGTCGCCCACCGGCTTCGTCCCGCTGGTCAACGACGAATATCTCTGTTCGGCGGGCGCCACCACCCCGTGCTGAACACGACAGGCAACGCTTGCCTACTTACCAGTAGGTAGATACCGTGGGGTCGTGCCCGCATTCGCTCTTGCGATCCTCGCCGGCCTGGCCGTGTGCCAGCTGGCTCTCTTCCTGACCACTGTCTACCTCCACCGAGCGCTGGCCCACCGGGCGCTCAAGATGAAGCCCGGTCTGGCCCTGGTGTGCCGGACGCTCCTCTGGATAACCACCGGCATCAAACCCCGCCAATGGGTCGCCGTGCACCGCAAGCACCACGCCTTCACCGATGTCGAGGGTGACCCCCACTCCCCCGTCCTGCGGGGCTACGCCGCGGTCCAGTTCGGCAACGTCGGCATGTACCGCAAGGTGGCCAACGACCCCGCCGCCGTGAGCCGCTACGCACGGGACCTGCCCCCCGACCGTTGGGACCGGATCTTCTTCGATCATGCGCTGATCGGCCTGGCCGTGGGCATCGGATTTTTGTGCCTGGCCTTCGGGTGGCAGCTCGGCCTGCTCGCCGCCGCCGTCCACACCGTGTCCTACCTGATGCTGAACGCCGCCATCAACGCCGTCGGCCACAAGTGGGGCGCCCGCCCCCGGGCCGGCTTCGCCGCCAACAGCCAGTGGCTGGCCTACCTCACCGCCGGCGAAGGCCTCCACAACAACCACCACGCCGCCCCCACGTCCGCCCATTTGGCGATGGCCAAAGGCGAACACGACCCGGCGTGGCTGCCGATTCGTCTCGCCCGGAGGCTTGGCTGGCTCACGGTGCGCCACGAGGACCCGAAGCTCATCCCTCAAGACCCGAAGCGGGAAAAAGTGGCGGCGTAACGTCGCCCCTTCCGCTGCGGCCCACGCGCTACGGCCGTCCGGCCGCGTAGGGTTCCCAACGAGATGGAAATCGTTTCCGCGCTCTTCGCCGAGAACATCAACCTGCGACAGGTTCCCGGACCCTCGACGCGCATCGACCTCACGGGGATCATGTTCTCGCTGCCCGCCCCGACCGAGCCGCCGGTCACCG
Organism: Acidimicrobiales bacterium; assembly: GCA_036264135.1. Taxonomy (GTDB): domain Bacteria; phylum Actinomycetota; class Acidimicrobiia; order Acidimicrobiales; family Palsa-688; genus DATARN01. The sequence goes on along the minus strand of DATARN010000182.1, from coordinate 1,846 downwards.
TCACGCCCCACCTGATCGTTCTGGTCCGATCCCGGCCAAACGACCCGGGGCAGGGGGTGCTGGAGGTGGTGTTCACCGACGGCCACGGCGAGGAGGTGGCGCGCAACGCCACGCCGTTCAACGTGGAGCCGGGCAAGTTCACCTACCGCCTGGTCCGGGCCGAGCTGGCCTACAAGGACTACGGCACCATCGAGGCGCGGTGCCGGTTGGTGCCTGGAGACGCAACCGTCACCGTGCCCCTGACCCTGATCCCGGGGGCGTAGCTGGCCGCCATGCGGTTCGCCTCCAGCCTTTCGACCCACCCGGTGACGGCCCACGCCACCGGGGAGGTCATCGGGCAGGTCATCGAGCAGATCGGTCGCTTTCCCGACCTGGCGGTGCTGTTCGTCACCCGGCCCCATGCCGGCGCCTTGGAGGACGCCGCCGACACCGTTTCCCGCCTCCTCGAGCCGACGGTGCTCATCGGCTGCGCCGCCGAGTCGGTCGTCGGCAACCAGCGCGAGATCGAGCAGGCACCCGCGGTCAGCCTGTGGGCGGGTCTGACCGGACCCATCATGCCCGTTCGGCTGTCGGCCGAGTTCGAAGGCAGTGAGGCCGACGACGAGCTGGCCGGCCTGCCGGGGATCGGTCACCCGACGCCGCAGATCGCCGGCTGGCCGGAGGAGCCGGCCTTCGAACCCCAGGCGCTGATCCTCCTGGCCGACCCCTATAGCTTCCCCGTCGACCAGCTGCTCCACGGGCTGCAATCGGAGCACCCCGGCCTTCCCGTGGTCGGCGGCATGGCGTCGGCGGCCCTCGGGCCTGGCGGCAATCGACTGGTGCTCGACCAACGGATGTTCACCGACGGCGCCGTCGGCGCCCTGATCGGCTCGGGCGTATCGGTTTCCACCGTGGTGTCGCAGGGCTGCCGGCCCATCGGCCGGCCGCTGGCGGTCACCCGGTCGGAGCGCAACATCATCTATGAGCTGGCCGGCCAACCCGCCCTGCAGCGGCTGCTGCAGATGGCCAAAGAAGGCATGTCGGAACGGGACATCCAGCTGATCAACCAGGGACTGCACCTGGGCGTCGTCATCGACGAGCACAAGGTGGACTTCGGCCGGGGCGATTTCCTCATCCGCAACGTCATCGGCGCCGACCGATCCAACGGCGCCATCGCCGTCGGCGACGCGGTGGAAGTGGGGACCACCGTGCAGTTCCACGTCCGCGACGCCGAGGCGGCCGACGAGGACCTGCGCGAGCTGCTGGCCGACCGGCGGGCCGACGGCGTGCTGCTGTTCACCTGCAACGGCCGAGGGTCGCGCCTGTTCGAGAAGCCCGATCACGACGCCGGCCTCATCGGCGACCTGCTCGACGATCCGCCCGTCGCCGGCTTCTTCGCCGCCGGCGAGGTCGGCCCGGTCGGCGGCCACAACTTCGTCCACGGTTTCACCGCGTCGATGGCCCTGTTCGAGGAGCGATCCTCCTCCCCAGCGCAGGGGAATGCGATGGTGGTTGAGGGCTAAACGGGGCCCTGGGCAAAGATCGTCGTCTCACAGCCTGTATAGGGTGGCTCCATGAGCGATCGTGACATCGAGCAGCTGGGAATCAATGTCATCCGCGGACTCGCTATGGATGCGGTCCAAAAGGCCAACTCGGGCCACCCGGGCACGCCGATGGCGCTGGCCCCCCTGGCCCACGTGCTGTACACCCGGATCATGAAGCACGATCCCTCGGCGCCGGACTGGCCGGACCGGGACCGCTTCATTCTGTCCGCCGGCCACGCCTCGATGCTGTTGTACTCGATGCTGTACCTGACCGGCTACTGGCTGACGCTGGACGACCTGAAGGACTTCCGCCAGCTGCACAG
>DATARN010000137.1:0-8283 GCA_036264135.1 Acidimicrobiales bacterium | reverse complement strand
GGTCTGGACCAGCTGGGCGATCTGCTGGTCCCGGGTGCTGGCCGCCGATACCTTCAGCTCGATGGCCGCCTTCTGGGTGGCCTTGGCCCAGATGCCGTCGGCACCCCTGGTCCAGCCCGCCGCCGCCATGAGCTGCGCCCCCGCCGCGGTGTCCTGCCGGTACTTGGCGAACGGTTCGCCGTAGTACGGGCCGTAGGCCGGGGTGAGCAGATCCTGGATCGGAGTGGCGCCGGGCGAAAAGGCCCCGAGGGTCTGCGTCACGATGGCGGCGCGGTCAAGCGAGTAGGCGACCGCCTGGCGGACGGCCTTGGCGTCGACCGGTGCCTTGGCCACGTCGAACCACAAGGCGACCAGATCCAAACCGCCCGTTGCATTGTCGGAGGTATTCGGCAGGCTGCGGTAGCCGGCGATGGCCGGCTCGGCCGCGGGGTAGGCGGCCACCACCTGGCCCGCCGCGTAGGCCTGCAGCTCCGACGCGGCGTCCGGAAAGATCTGGAAGGTCACGCTCCCGAGATCCGGCTTCTTTCCCCAGTAGTCGGGGTTGGGCACCAGACGGATGGATTGGCCCCGCACCCAGCCGCCGGGGGCCAGGGCCCAGGGGCCACCCGACCACGTGTAGCCGTCCTTCATCAACGCGTTGCGGTCGTGGCCTTCCAACAGGTGGCTCGGCAGGATCCCGAACGGGCCACCGAACAGCTTCCGCCAATCGGCGTAAGTCTGCGAGAAGGTGACGACGGCGGTCACCGGGTCGGAGTCGTCCACCGTCACGATGTCCTTGTAGCCGGACGAATCGGCGATGTTCAGGCCATGGGCAATCTGGTCCCAGGTGTACTTGAAATCGTGGGCGGTGATCGGTTGGCCGTCGCTCCAAATGGCTCGGGGATTGAGGTGGTACGTGACGACCTGCTCGGGCGCCGTTTGGACCTGGGCTTCCCCGGTCAGCAGGATGCTCGGCTTGTAGAGATTGTCCCGGGTGTAGTCGTAGGCCCGGGGCATGGTGTTGGTCTCGACGGTCCAGATACCCCAGCTCGACCCGGCGCAGGTGCTGATCCAGTCCATGCATCCGGGGTCCCCTTCTGCCGCCACGGTGATGTCACCGCCTTGGGTGATGGTCGGCGCCGCGGTCGTGGAGGACGTCGTGGTGGGGGCCGCTTTCGTCGACCCGGTGGTGCAGGCGGATAGCAGTCCCAGCGCGGCCGCGGTGGCACACACCAGTGTTCTCGGTCGAGGGCCGGGCATGGGGGGTGATCCTGTCGCGTCAGGCGCCGACGCACCGGTCAGCGACGGCGCTCAGACGACCTGTTTCGTCTCGGCGAAGTGGCAGGCGACCGGGTGCCCCTGGCCACGGTCGATCAGCGCCGGCTCCTCGGTGGCACAAATGTCTCGCGCTTTCCAGCATCGGGTCCGGAAGCGGCAACCCGAGGGCGGGTTGGCGGGGCTGGGGACATCGCCCTCGAGCACAATCCGCTGCCGTTGCCGCTCCTTCCTGGGGTCGGGGACGGGGACCGCCGACAGTAGTGCCTGGGTATACGGATGGGCGGGGTGGTCGTAGACGTCGTCGCGATCGCCGATCTCCACGATTTTGCCCAGGTACATGACTGCTACCCGGTCGGCGATGTGGCGAACCACCGACAGGTCATGGGCAATGAAGAGGTAGGCCAGACCCAGCGCGTCCTGCAGGTCCTCCAGCAGGTTGATAACGCCCGCCTGGATCGACACGTCCAAGGCGGACACCGGTTCGTCCAGCACCAGCAGCGCGGGGTCGAGGGCCAGGGCCCGGGCGATGCCCACGCGCTGCCGCTGGCCCCCGGAGAATTCGTGGGGGTAGCGGTTCACGTGTTCGGGGTTCAGCCCGACCAGTTCCATGATCTCTTTGACCTTCTGGGCCCCGCCGTTCTTCCAGATCCCATGAACCTTCATGGGCTCGGAAATGATGGCCATCACCGACATACGCGGATTCAACGAGGCATACGGGTCCTGGAACACAATCTGAATCCGGCGGCGCAGGGTCCGGATCCGGGAGGCGCTGGCCCCGATCAGTTCTTCACCCTCGAACTTCACCGAACCCGAGGTGGCCTTCAACAGCTGGAGCAGCATCCGCCCGGTGGTCGACTTACCGCACCCCGACTCCCCGACCAGGGCCAGCGTTTCCCCGGCGGCCAGGTCAAAGCTGATGGAAGAAACGGCGTGCACATACCCCTCGACCCGCCGCAGCAGGCCGCCGCGGATTGGGAAGTCCTGCACCAGGTCCTTGACCTCGAGGATCTTCTTTCCCGAGACGTGCCCGTTGGCGGCCGGTGAGGCCAGCGTGGTCGTGGCGGCGTCGGGCGGTGCAGCGCTCGACTCCGACGCGCTCACGTTCCCTCCTCGGGGACGGGAGCGGACAGCTCGTCGAGGGCGGAAGCCTCAACGGCAGAGACGGCGGCGGCGTCCTCCACCACCTCCAGCTCGGCGCCGGCGTCGGCGTGCAACTCGTCGGGATGGATCTTGGCCATCTCGTGGCGGCGGTGGCAGGCCACGATGTGGCGCCCGTAGGTGTGCTCCACCAGTTCCAGGTCGGGACGCACGGTGGCGCAGGGTTCCGGGAGGAGGGCGAATTCGCAGCGGGGATTGAATGGGCACCCGGGCGGGACGAAGATGAGCGACGGCGGCTGACCCTTGATCCGATACAGGCGTTCCGACTTGCTGCCTCGGTCGTCCAACCGGGGAAGGGACGCCATGAGCCCAATGGTGTAGGGGTGGCGGGGGTGGTAGAAGATCTCGTCGACGGTGCTCATCTCGACCGGGCGGCCGGCGTACATGACCATGACCCGGTCGGCGACGCCGGCAACAACGCCGAGATCGTGCGTGATCAGGACAATGGCGGAATTGGTGCGGTCCTGAATGCGCTCCAGAACCTCCAGCACCTGGGCCTGGATGGTGACGTCGAGGGCGGTCGTCGGCTCGTCGGCGATCAGCACGTCGGGCTCATTGGCGATGGACATGGCGATCATGGCCCGCTGGCGCATACCGCCGGAGAACTCGTGGGGAAACTGGTCGATTCGCGCCGAGGGGTTAGGGATGCCGACCAGATCCAGCAGGTCGACGGCAAGCTTGCGCTTCGCCGACTTCGCCATGGGCGGTTGATGGGCGCCGATGGCCTCGCCGATCTGATCCCCGACGGTAAAAACCGGGTTCAGCGCGGCCAGGGCATCCTGGAACACCATGGCGATTCGGCCGCCTCGAAGCTTGCGCCGATCCGACTCGGGCATATTGAGGAGGTCGTGGCCACGAAAGATGATCTCCCCGGTCACCTTCGCCGACTTGGGTAGGAGACCCATGACCGCCAGAGAGGACACACTTTTCCCCGAGCCTGATTCTCCGACGATGCCGACCACCTCGTTGGGGTAGACGTCGTAACTGACGCCGTCAACCGCCTTCAGCAGCCCGTCATCGGTTTTGAACTGGACCCGCAGGTCGCGAACCGACAGAAGGGGTTCGCCCGCCCGGATCGGATCGAGCGGGGGAAGAGCGGCGTCCTTGGGTTTCTCGGCGGTGAGTTCCGAAGCCATCGGCAGTTCCTAGTGCTTTGAGGACTGCGGATCGAAGGCGTCCCGGAGGCCGTCGCCGAGGAAGTTGACGCACAGCACGATGACGAGGAGTAGCAGTCCGGGGAAGTAGATGAGGTAGGCGTTGTGGGTCCCCACCCACTGCTCGGCGTCGGACATCATCGAGCCCAGCGACACCGCCGGCGGCTTGATCCCGAGCCCCAAGAAGGAGAGCGTCGACTCGAGGAGGATGGCCTGGGCGACGATCAGGGTGGTGTTGACGACGATGGGGCCGATGGTGTTGGGCAGAATGTGGCGGAACATGATCCGCCAGCTCGAGGCACCCGATGCCCGGGCCGCCTCGATGAACTCCTTCTCCTTGAGCGACAGGAACAGGCCGCGCACGACGCGGGCTATGTACATCCAGAAGACGATCGCCACGATGCCCACGATGAGCGTTCCCGAGCTGATCTTGCCCACCACGGGAAGCGACTTGTTCGAAAGCCCGACCTGGGCGACGGCGATGATGGCTAGGGCCGGCACGACGAGGAAAAGGTCGGTGATCCGCATCAAGACCTGGTCCACCCAGCCGCCGAAGTACCCGGCCAGGGCGCCCACGAAGGTCCCGATCACCGTGGAAATGATGGCCACCAGCAGGCCAATCGTCATGGACAAGTGGGCGGCGTAGATCATGAGGGTCAGCTGGTCGTTGCCCAGGTCGTCGGTGCCCAGCCAGTGCTTCCCGTTGGGTCCCTTGGGCAGCGAGAGCGGGAGGTGGCGGGGGTAGGGGGCGGTGAGGTTGGGGAAACTCACCGCCAGATAGAGGAGCACGAGGACGATCAGCGAGCCCACCGCCAGCTTGTGGCGGCGGAACCGACGCAGGAAGAGGTTCCATTGCGATCGGGCCGGCGGTTCGTTGGCCCCGGCTTGGAGGGGCGCCAGGCTGATCTCGGACGCCGGCAGATCGGGGGCGGCGGTGACGACCTTGTCCTCGGTCGTGGCGCCGCTCAGATTCATCTCCCCCTCGGTCTTCATGGGAGCAGGCCGGGCACGGCCGCAGAGTTCATGTGAGCCGGATCCTCGGGTCGAGGGCGCCGTAGATGACGTCCGCCAGCAGGTTGAAGAGGATGACAAAGGTGGCGGTGATCATCAGCCACGGCAGGATGGTCTGGGTATCCCCGTTGTTCAGGGCGTTCAGGAACAGCGCGCCCATGCCGTGTATCGAGAAAATCGCCTCCGTTACCACCAGGCCGCCAAACAGGCCGCCAATGTCCAACGCCATTACCGTGACCAACGGGATGAGGGCGTTGCGCAACGCATGCTTGAAGATGACCCGTCGCCGCGGCAGTCCCTTGGCGGTGGCCGTGCGGATGTAGTCGGCGGACATGACATCGAGCATGGAGGAGCGCTGATAGCGGCTCCATTCCGCCACGATCTGCACACATAGGGTTGCCACGGGCAGGGCCAGGTGGCGGGCATAGTCGCCAATGCCGGCGATCAGGCCCGCCTTGTGGATGCCATGCAGGCCGATGCTGTAGAAGATCGGATAGTTCTTGTGCAGGATCGAACTCAGGCGGCTGGAGAAGAAGTCGATGGCGATCAACCCGAACCAGAACGGCGGCATTGATAGCCCAACGAACGAGAGACCGGTGAACAGATAGTCGGGAATGCTGTACTGCCGGACCGCGCTGAATACACCGATGCCGATGGCCAATAGCGCAGAGAGCAAGACGCCCCATATGAGCAACTGGAGCGTGTTCCCGAATGACGATCGTATGTCGGCACTCACCGCCCTATTGGTGACGAAACTCTGGCCCAACTTTCCCTGGACGAAGTGGCTCAACCAGTACCAGTACTGCTTCAACACCGGAGCCTTGGTGCAGGTTTCCGCCTTCGTCGGCGGCGAGCCGGCGGTGAACGTCCGGCACGGCTGCTCGAGAATGCCCTGTGACAGGCCTTCCCGGGCCCGCAACGTGAGGTCCCGACTCTGGGCGTATCGGGCCAATGGATCGTTGGTGGCCCGCACGAACACGAAGACAAGCAGCGACGCGACCAGCAGGACGGGGATCGAATAGGCAACCCGGCGGACGATGAAAGTCAGCATCCCGAAGCGGAGGATATCACCGCCGACGGCCGTGTCGTCGGGTTCGTCTGAAAATGAGCGGGGCCCGGCACGTTGGTCACGGCCGGGCCCCAATCATTGTTGCGTCAACCTCTCTACTTCATGAACCAGTAGTTCAGGTAGGTGAAAGGCCCGTAGGCGAAATTGTGCTGGAATGTCCCTTGTTGGGTCCCCAGCATGTTGCTGTTGATGACAAGGATGTCGGGGAAGGGATCCAGCGGCAGGACCGGGACGTCCTGGGCCAGCACCGTCTCGCCCTGCTGGGCGTCGGCGACGCGGGCGTTGTCGTCCAGGTTGGTATCGGCGTCCTGCCACGGCTTGTCCAGGTTCGGATCGTTGATCCGGTCCCAGTTCTGGCCGCTGTTGCCGTTGGCCGCCGACGGAATGTTCTTCGAGCAGAAGAGCACGCACAGCCCGGGGTCGTTGTCCGCCGGCGTCTGGGCGTACAGCCCGATTTGGAAGTTGCCGCCGGGGAGGTCCTGGCCGAACAGCACGCCGGCCTTCTCAGGGGTGATGGTGAGCCCGAAGCCCGCCGCCTGCCACTGCGTTTGCAGGATTTGGGCGGTCAGCTGGCGGCGCTTGTTGCCGGTGGTCGTCTTGAGCTCCAGCGTGGCCTTGGTGCCGCCCTTGGCCCAGATGCCATCGGCACCCTTGGTCCAGCCGTCGCCGGTCATCAAGCTCGTCACCATGCTCATGTTGAGTGAGTACTTGGCGAACGCCGTGGCGCTGTACGCCGCTCCGAACGCCGGGGTGGAGACGCTCTGGATGGGCTTGATGTCCGGCTGGATCGGCGCGAACAGCTGCTGCACGATGGCGTTGCGATCGGTGGCGTAGGCCAAGGCCTCACGGACCGGGAGGCTGTCAAGCGGTGCCTTGGCCACGTTGAACCACAGCCCCTCATACGAGAGGCCACTGATGGCGTCGAAGTAGGTGCCCGCGGTGCCCTTCAGCGCCTCGCCGCCCGGCTGGGCCTGCGGGTAGGACGCCAGGATCTGGCTCGACCGGTAGGCCGCCTGTTCGGCCGCGGTGTCGGTGATGAACTTAAAGGTCACGCTGGCCAGGTTGGGCTTCTTGCCCCAGTACATCGGGTTGGGAACCAGCTTGACATCGGAGCCCTTGTTCCAGGCAGCCAGCATCCACGGGCCGCCGGAGAAGGTGTAGCCGTCCTTCATGGCGGCGTCACGGTCCTTGCCCATGAGGAGGTGGCTCGGCATCACGCCGTAGAAGCCACCGAACAGTGCCCGCCAGTCAGGGTACGGGGTCTTGTAGGTGACCACCGCGGTGTGGGGATCGGTGGCGTCCACCCCGGAAATCTGGTTGTAGCCCGTCTGGTCGTAGATGTTCTGCCCGTTGGCGATCTGGTCCCAGGTGTACTTGAAGTCGGCGGAGGTGATCGGCTGGCCGTCGCTCCACACCGCTGCGGGGTTGATGTGGTAGGTGACAACCTGGTTCGGCGTGGTGACCAGCGTGGCGGCACCGGTCAGCAGGTCACTCGGCTTGTAGCCGGCGTCGGTGTAGTCGTAGGCGCGGGGCATGGTGTTGGTCTCTACCGTGTACACACCCCATGCCGCGCCGGCGCATGAGCCGATCCAGTCCATGCAGTCCGGCTCTTGTTCGGCCCCGAGGGTGATGTCGCCACCCTGTTTGGCCGCAACCGTTGTGGTGGAACCGCTTCCGGCGCTCGTCGTGGCTGTGGTCGACGTGCTCTTGGAGCACGACACCGCACCCATGCCGACCGCAATGATCCCGAGGAATATCCCCTTGGCCCTGAGCCCTCTCATTCAACCTCCTGTGTCTCTGCCCTCGGGCGGGAATGGCTCGACGGGCTACCAGTTCACGCCGGCAGCGGCAGCAGACAAACGAAGCGATTCGAGAAGAATCTGTTCCCTCCCCCGGTTCTGTCGGGCTGGCGTGGACGACAAAATAGCAGAACACGCTGGGAGAACAAGGGACGTGCCAGAGACCATCTCGGGAGATCCGTCGCCCTCCTCGGGCCCAAGAACTGCCAAATTGGATCGATGCGGTCGATGCGGTGGTGGGATCCGGCGGGGCAGGGCCCCGGGGATGGCCCATCTCCGATCGGCTGGCGTGGCTCGGCCAGCCGGTACACCCCCGGCGGCCGCCGCCGAGTGGGGATCCTGGCCGCCGCCGGCGAAGCCCTCGGCAGCCCGGTGGCCGCCGTGGTGCCGTTGCAACGCCATCGGCCCAGCGTCGTCCTGGCGGCAACGGTGGCGGAACTGGTCGCGTTCGTGGCGCTGATCGCCACCGCCAACGTCGCCGCCTTCGCCGGCCTCATCGCCGTCTCCGTCGTCCTCCTGGTGGTTGGGGCGACGAACCGCCGGCAGGTCCTGGCCCTGACGCCCCGGGGCCACGTGGCCTTGGCGGCGTCCATTCGAGGCTGGCCGCAAGCGGTCGCCGGACCGGCCGACCGCCACATGGTCCTCCCCGAGCCGGTTGGCCTGGGCCAGGCGGTCGACCTCGGCGGCACGAGGTGGTGGGTCGACCGGTCGGCGTTCGGCTTCCTGCGCCACGCCCGGGAAACGCTGGCCCGCCTGGAGGCCGACGACCCGGAGACCGGCCGGCCGGGGGGCGGCAGGCGCCTACTGGAGGCGGATGGCCAGGATGACGGTGGTG
>DATARN010000110.1:0-24930 GCA_036264135.1 Acidimicrobiales bacterium | reverse complement strand
CGGCATGGGCCTCGTGCGGGTCTGTGGTTGCAAGTCGATGCCAGTCGCAGGCGAAACGACCCACGTAAGGCAACCCGTGGTTGCTGAGCATGGTGCGGCTTAGAAGTAAGTCCTGCCCGCCGGCGGACCGATCCGCGGTCCGGGGCGGAGACGGTGCGATACGGGTGCCGTTAGGCGACGTTGGGCGGTGGGATATCGGGCGGCAACGCCAGGTGCCAGACCGCCGCCGCCGCCGGCCCGCCAGCGCCGCAGCAGGCGGGTGTGGGGTCAAAGACCAGGTCAGCCGCACGGGCCCACGCTGTCGGCGTGTCGGCGTGTCGGGTGTCGGAGTGCAACTCGGGGAGGACCGGCCATGGAGATCGCGTTTCGCGTCCGAGATGTTGAGGTTCCCGACAGCCTCCGGCACCGGACGCGAGACCGGGTGATCCGACTGGCCGCGCTGTGCGGCACGGAGCGGGCCGTCGTGTCGTTCTCCGAGGAGCGCAACCACCGCATCGCCGAGCGGGAGGTGTGCCAGATCGTGCTGTTCGGGCCGGGCCGGGGGGCGACCGTGCGGGTCCGCGCCGCCGCCACCGACCTCACTATCGCCGCCGAGCGCGTCGTCGCCAAGCTGGAGTTGCGCGCCGCCCGGCTGCGGGGTCGCACGGTCGGCCGGCGCCGCCCCCGATGGTGCTCGGGGCTGCTGCCCCTCGGGCTTCCCGCGGGCGCCCTCCCCGGCAGCGGCGACCACTGGGTACACTTCCCGACCAATCGGTCTACGGCCAGAAGGGAGCCCGGTGCCGTGGATCCTGCGATCAGGGAAGTGGGGGAGGCGGCGGTGATCGACATCGGAGAGCGGCTGGTCGACGGCCCCGAGGAGACCGCAGCCATGACCCCCGAGGAGGCGGCGCTCGAGATGGCCGCCCAGGGCCGCGACCTGTACTTCTTCCTCAACGCCGAGACGGGGCGCCCGGCCGCGGTCTACGCCCGCAAGGACGGCAACATCGCCCTCCACGACGCGTCCACGTCGCGGACGGCGATGAGGTTGTGACTTGACCGACAGCTCCGCCGCCGGGCCGGCGCCGGCGCCGCTGAGCGACATCGTCCGGGTCCTGATCGCCGACGACCAGGCGGTGTTCCGGCGGGGGCTGTTCGTCGTGCTCTCCTCCGAGGACAACATCGAGGTGGTGGCGGAGGCGGAAAACGGCGAAGAGGCCATCGCCAAAACCGAGGAGCTGGCCCCCGACGTCGTCCTCATGGATGTCCGCATGCCACGCGTCAACGGAATCGAGGCGGCCCGCCAGATCCGCGAGATCAGCCCGAGCACCAAGATCCTGATGCTCACCGTGAGTGACGAGGAGGACGACCTCTACCAGGCCATCAAGGCGGGGGCCAACGGCTACCTGCTGAAGGAGATCTCCGTCGAGGAGGTGGCCGAGGCCATCCGGGCGGTGGCCCAGGGGCAGAGCCTGATCTCGCCGTCCATGGCCTCCAAGTTGCTGAACGAGTTCAACGCCCTGGCCAAGCGGGCCGAGGAACGGGACCAGTACATCGCCCCCCGCCTGACCTCGCGTGAGATGGACGTGCTGCGCCAGGTGGCCCGGGGCCTGAGCAACCGGGAGATCGCCGACACCCTGTTCATCTCCGAGAACACGGTCAAGAACCACGTCCGCAACATCTTGGAGAAGCTCCACCTCCATTCCCGGATGGAAGCGGTCATGTACGCCATGCGGGAGCGGCTGTTCGACGTGCGGGGCGCCGGCGATCCCCGCCAGGCCAACCGGGGGCCCGCCGCCTGAGCAGGATTTGAGGGGGGTGTCACGGATTTGCGGTGTGTACACACCGCAAATCCATGACACCCCCCGGGTGGCCCCTGGCTGAATAATGCCCCGCCCGGGCCGGTCCGAGGGTCGCCGCCCATGGGGGCGCCGGTACACTCGATAGCGCCATGGGCATCTTCACGAAAGTCCTCCGGGCGGGCGAAGGCAAAAAGGTACGGGCACTGCAGAGCCTCGTCCCCGACATCAACGCTCTCGAACCTGACATCGAGCCGCTCAGCGACGAGGAGCTGGCTCACCGCACCGTCGCCTTCCGGGAGCGACTGGCCAACGGCGAGGACCTGAACGACCTGCTGGTCGAGGCGTTCGCCACCGTCCGCGAGGCGGCCAGGCGCACCATCGGGCAGCGGCACTTCGACGTCCAGTTGATGGGCGGCGCCGCCTTGCACTTCGGCTGGATCGCGGAAATGAAGACCGGTGAGGGCAAGACCCTGGTGTCGACGCTCCCCGTCTACCTCAACGGTCTGACCGGTCAGGGCGTCCACGTGGTCACCACCAACGACTACCTGGCCAAGCGTGACGCCGAGTGGATGGGCCAGATCCACCGCTTCCTCGGCCTCTCCGTGGGTCGGGTCAGCCCCGACTTCGACGACTGGGACCTGAAGAAGGAGGCGTACAACAGCGACGTCACCTACGGCACCAACACCGAGATGGGCTTTGACTACCTGCGGGACAACATGGCCCGCTCGCTCGACCACATGGTGCAGCGGGGCCACGTCTTCGCCATCGTCGACGAGGTCGACTCCATCCTCATCGACGAGGCCCGGACCCCGCTGATCATCGCCGGCCCGGCGACCGACTCGGTGCGTCTCTACTACCAGTTCGCGGGCATTGCCCGGACCTTGGTGCGCGATCGCGACTACGAGGTCGACGAGGAGAAGCGCACCGTCGCCCCCACCGAGGAGGGCATCGAGAAGGTCGAGCGCCAGCTGGGTCTCGACAACCTCTACGACCTGGTCTCCTCCAACCTGGTCCACCAGCTGACGCAGTCGCTGCGGGCCAAGGAGCTGTACCGCCGGGACAAGGACTACATCGTCGCCGACGGCGAGGTGAAGATCGTCGACGAGTTCACCGGCCGGGTCCTGGAGGGCCGGCGCTGGTCCGACGGCCTGCACCAGGCGGTCGAGGCCAAGGAGCGGGTCAAGATCAAGGAGGAGAACCACACCTGGGCCACGGTGACCCTCCAGAACTACTTCCGCCTGTACAAGAAGCTGGCCGGCATGACCGGCACCGCCGAGACCGAAGCCAGCGAGTTCGCCAACACCTACAACCTGCCGGTGGTGCCCATTCCCACCAACCGGCCGCTCGTCCGTATGGACCAGCCCGACCTGATCTACAAGACGGAGCTGGCCAAGTTCGAGGCGGTCATCGACGACCTGGTGGAGCGCTACGACGAGGGCCAGCCGGTGCTGGTGGGCACGGCGTCGGTCGAGAAGTCCGAGGTGCTGTCGCGGATGCTCGACAAGCGGGGCATCCCGCATAACGTCCTCAACGCCAAGCAGCACGAACGGGAGGCCGGCGTGGTGGCCCAGGCGGGCCGGCTGCACGCCATCACGGTGGCCACCAACATGGCCGGCCGGGGCGTCGACATCCTCCTCGGTGGCAACCCCGAGGGGCTGGCGGCATCCGAGGTGCGGGCCTCAGGCCTGGAACTCGACAGCGAGGAGGGGCAGGGCCGCTACAAGGAGCTGCTGGCCAAGTACGAGGAGTCCTGCGCCGCCGAGGGCGAGAAGGTCCGCGAGCTCGGCGGCCTGTACGTCCTCGGCTCGGAGCGCCACGAGTCGCGCCGCATCGACAACCAGCTCCGGGGCCGCGCCGGCCGCCAGGGCGACCCGGGGGAGAGCCGCTTCTTCCTGTCCCTCGAGGACGAGCTGATGCGGTTGTTCGCCACCGGCGCCATGAACTGGGTGATGGGCAAGGCCCTCCCCGACGACGTGCCCATCGAGGCCAAGATGGTCACCAAGGCCATCGAGCGGGCCCAGAACACCGTCGAGGCGCGCAACAGCGAGGTCCGCAAGGACGTCCTCAAGTACGACGAGGTGATGAACAAGCAGCGCAAGGTGATCTACGAGCGGCGCCGCCAGATCATGGACGGGGAGAACCTCCGCGACCGCACCATCGAAGTGCTGTCAAGCGCCCTGGAGACCATCGTGCGGGCCAACTGCCCCGGCGACTACCAGGAGGACTGGGACCTGGAGGGTCTGCTGCGGGAGGTAAGGCTCTACTACCCGACGCAGTTCACCGTCGAGGACCTCGCCGAAGCGCACAGCGGCGACGAGATCTACGAGAGCCTGCTCGGCGAGGCCATCGGCTACTACGAGACCCGCGAGCAGTCCATGCCCGGCGACCCGCCCGAGGAGACCATGCGCTCCCTCGAGCGCGAGGTCATGCTGCAGATCATCGACCAGAAGTGGCGGGAGCACCTCTCGGAGATGGACTACCTCCGGGAAGGCATCAACCTGCGGGCCATGGGCCAGCAGGACCCGCTGGTCGAGTGGCAGCGCGAGGGCTTCGACATGTTCGGCCAGATGATGGCCTCGATCGACGACGACTACGTCAAGATCGTCATGCACGCCCAGGTGCAGGTGCTGGACCAGGTGCAGCCCGACGAGACCGCCGAGCTGGCCCGGGCCCAGTACCTGGCCGCCGACGACCCGGTGCAGGGCAACACCGGCGTCCAGCGGGCCATCGCCGCCGGCCCCGCCCCGGGCGAGGAAGTGGTGCTGGCGCCCGACCCGGCCGCCCCCGCCGCGGCGGCGCGCCAGGCCGAGGCCGACGCCCCGATGGTCCCCATCGTCAAGGACTCCGTGTACGACAAGGTGGGACGCAACGACGCCTGCCCGTGCGGCAGCGGAAAGAAGTTCAAGTTCTGCCACGGCCGCCAGTAGGCCTGGGGTCGTAGGGCGTATGGGGGTCCGTGACTTCAGTGACGACCTGCGCGCCCTGCGACGCCGCCTCACGGAGGCCGCCGGCTACCTCGACCTGGAGGGCAGCCGCCGGCGGCTGGCCGAGCTGGAGGTGGAAGTCGCCCGCCCCGACCTGTGGAACGACACCGACGCCGGCCAGCGGGTCACCCGGGAGTACGGCCAGGTGAAGGCCGACGTCGAGGAGATGGCGGGGCTCGACGCCCGGCTGAGCGACGCCGAGACGCTGTACCAACTGGCCGTCGAGGAGGACGACGCCTCCCCCGAGGCCGAGCTGTCGGCGGCGGTGGACGGCCTCGGTCGCGACCTCGACCGGCTGGAACTGCAGTCGCTGTTCAGCGGCGAGCATGACGCACGCGACGCGGTGGTCGAAATTCACGCCGGCGAGGGCGGCACCGACGCCCAGGACTGGGCCGAGATGCTGCTGCGCATGTACCAGCGCTGGGCCGAGCGCCGGGGCTTCCTGCTGGAACTGGACGAGGTCACCGAAGGCCAGGAGGCGGGCATCCTCTCGGCCACGTTCATCCTGCGGGGCCGCCACGCCTACGGGCTGCTGTCCGCCGAGCGGGGCGTGCACCGCCTGTACCGCATCTCGCCGTTCGACAGCCAGGCCCGCCGCCAGACGTCCTACGCCGCCCTCGACGTCATCCCCTTCCTCGAGGATGCCACCGACGAGGTGGACATCGACGAGAAGGACCTGCGGGTGGACACCTACCGCTCCTCGGGCGCCGGCGGCCAGCACGTCAACGTCACTGACTCGGCGGTGCGCATCACCCACCTGCCCACCGGGATCGTGGTGTCGGTGCAGAACGAGCGCAGCCAGTACCAGAACAAGGCCAAGGCCCTGCAGATCCTGGCGGCCAAGCTGGCCGATCGCCAGCGGGAGGAGCGCCGGGCCGAGCTGCAGGCGTTGAGCGGGCCCCAAGGTCAGGTGAGCCGGGCCGGCGCCTTCATCCGGGCCTATGTGCTGGCCCCCTACCAGAAGGTGAAGGACGAGCGCACCGGCTACGAGACGGGCAACGTGGAGGCCGTCCTCGACGGGGACCTCGACCCGTTCATGGAGGCCTGGCTGCGCTGGCGGCGCACCAACGACGGCGCCTGACCACGGCCCCGTCCGGCGCGGCACCAACTCTGTCGTCTCCTTGACTACCCTTTCCCTGCTGGTGGGCGGCTATCCCAAGCCCCCACCCCTCTTCTCTTATGATCCGCTTCGATAACGTCACCAAGGCCTACAAGGGCTCGACCGTCGCCTTGCGTGAGGTTTCGGTCGACATCCAAAAGGGGGAGTTCGTCTTCCTGGTCGGGCCTTCGGGCTCGGGGAAGTCGACGTTCGTCCGCCTGGTCACCAAGGAGGAGGAGCCCGAGGAGGGCCAGATCTGGGTGGCGGGCAAGAACATCGCCAACCTCTCCCAATGGAAGATCCCCTACCTGCGCCGCAACATCGGCTGCGTCTTTCAGGACTTCCGGCTGCTGCCCACCAAGTCGGTGTTCGAAAACGTGGCCTTCGCCCTCGAGGTCATCGGCCGGCCCCGCCACGTCATCCGGTCCCAGGTGCCCCAGATCCTCGACCTGGTGGGGCTGGGCAAGAAGACCGGCAACCTGCCCCACGAGCTGTCGGGCGGCGAGCAGCAGCGTGTCGCCATCGCCCGGGCCTTCGTCAACCGGCCCCTGATCCTCCTGGCCGACGAGCCCACCGGCAACCTCGACCCGAGCACCAGCGCCGGCATCATGCGCCTCCTGGACCGGATCAACCGCACCGGAACCACGGTCATCATGGCTACCCACGACCAGAGCATCGTGGACTCGATGCGCCGGCGGGTCATCGAGCTCGATCGGGGCAGCGTGATCCGGGACCAGGCCCGCGGCGTGTACGGGGTCGGGACCAGCTGATGCCGATCTCGGGGGGGTACATCTTCCGTGAGACGGGCGGCAACTTCCGCCGCAACCTGCTCATGACGATCGCCGCCATCATCACCATGGCGGTGTCGCTCACCGCGGTGGCGTCGGCGCTGATGATGAAGCAGGCCATCAAGAAGGCGTCGGTGCAGTGGCAGGGCGGCGTCGAGCTGTCGATCTTCCTGCAGCCCAACGTGTCGCCCAACGAGCAGCTGGCCCTCGGCCACGAGCTGAGCGGCATGACCGAGGTCAAGAAGGTCCGCTTCGTCGACAAGCCCCAGGCCTACGACGAGTTCAAGCAGATGTTCGCCAACACCCCGGACCTGGTCAACAGCCTGTCGGTCAACGACATGCCGCCGTCGTACCGGGTCGTGCCCACCAAGGCGCAGGACATCAACGCCATCGGCCAGCGCTTCCAGAGTCAGCCGGGGGTCAAAGAGGTGGTTTACGCCAAAGAGGTCATCAAACGCCTGCTGCAGGACTTCGACACCCGCCGCAAAGTGGCCATCTTCCTGGCCGCCACCGCCTTCATCGGGGCGTTCGCGCTGATCGTCAACACGATCCAGCTCGCCATTTTCGCCCGCCGGCGGGAGATCGCGGTCATGAAGCTGGTCGGCGCCACCAACTGGTTCATCCAGATCCCCTTCATGCTGGAGGGCGCCATCCAGGGCATCCTCGGGGCCGTGGTCGCCTTCTTCATCAGCTTCGTCTTCCGGGGCACGATCGTGTCGCTGGCCTCGAGCGGCGGCATCGTCGGTGGCGCCCCGTTGTATGTCACCGCCCACGAGGCGATCCTTACCGGGATCGTGATCGTGATCGTGGGGGGCGCCATCGGCGTTGTCGGGTCGGCGTTCTCGGTACGCCGGTTCCTCGCGGTCTGAGCCGCCGGCCAGGCCCGCAGGGTGGCGCGGCTCATTGAGGACTATGGCCTGATCGGCGACACCCAGACGGCGGCGCTGGTCAGTATGGACGGCTCCATCGACTGGATGTGTGTGCCGAGGTTCGACTCGGAGGCCTGTTTCGCCGCCCTGTTGGGGAACGCCGGCAACGGCCACTGGGCCATCCGCCCCGCCGGCTCGATGGTGGTGACCGGCCACCAGCGCCGCTACCGGGGCGACACCCTGATCCTGGAGACCGACTTCGTCACCGACCAGGGCGAAGTCCGGATCATCGACTTCATGCCTCCCCGCGATAGCAGGCCCGACGTGGTGCGCATCGTCGAGGGCCGGGCGGGGACGGTGGCGATGGAGATGGAACTGGTGATCCGTTTCGACTACGGCGCCCAGATCCCGTGGGTCCGCCGCATCCGGCCCGCCACCACCGAAGGGGCCCCAGCCCACCCCGCCGGCCCGCGGGGAGCCGACGAGCCCGCCGATATTTTGGCGATCGCCGGCCCCAACGCCCTTGTCCTGCGCACCCCGGTCCCGACCCGAGGCCAGGACCTCCGCACCCGGGCCTCCTTTTCCATCCACGCCGGCCAACGGGTCCCCTTCGTCCTCACCGCTTTCCCATCCCACGAGGCCGTTCCCGCCCCCGTCGACCCCGAGGCGGCCCTGGCCGACACCGTCACCTTCTGGCAGGACTGGACCTCGGGGCTACGGGACGTCCACGGGCCCTGGGAGCGTGAGGTGCGCCGGTCGCTGATCACCCTGAAGGCCCTGACCTACATGCCGACCGGCGGCATCGTGGCCGCCCCGACCACCTCGTTGCCCGAGGAGCTGGGCGGGGTCCGCAACTGGGACTACCGCTACTGCTGGGTCCGGGACGCCACCCTCACCCTCGACGCCCTGCTGGAAGCGGGGGCGGTCAGCGAGGCGTCGGCATGGCGGAACTGGTTGCTGCGGGCCGCCGCCGGCTCGCCCGACCAGCTGCAGATCATGTACGGCCCGGCGGGCGAGCGCCGGCTCCCCGAGATGGAGATCCCGTGGTTGTCCGGCTACGAGGGCTCGACACCGGTGCGCATCGGCAACGCCGCCGCCCAGCAGTTCCAGCTCGACGTCTACTGCGAGCTGATGGACGCCCTGGAGCGGGCCCGCTGCTCGGGCGTGATGGAGGACAGCTGGTCGTGGGCCCTGCAGCGGGCGGTGATGAGCTTCCTCGAGCACCGCTGGGCCGAACCCGACAACGGCATCTGGGAGGTCCGGGGACCCCGTCGCCACTTCGTCCACTCCAAGGTCATGGCGTGGGTCGCCTTCGACCGGGCCATCATCGGGTGTGAGAAGCACGACCTCGGCGGGCCGGTGGACCGGTGGCGGCAGATCCGCGACCGCATCCACGACGAGGTCTGCACCCAGGGATTCGACCAGGACAAGGGGGCGTTCACCCAGTACTACGGCGCCTCCGACCTCGACGCCAGTGTCCTCATGATCCCGATCGTGGGGTTCCTGCCCGCCACCGACGAGCGGGTGGTGGGCACCGTGGAGGCGATCCAACGGGAACTGATCTCCGACGGCCTGGTGATGCGCTACCAGACCCACGGGACCGTCGACGGCCTACCGGGCAAGGAGGGCACCTTCCTGCCGTGCTCGTTCTGGCTGGTCGACAACCTGGCCCTGATGGGGCGCCTCGACGAGGCCCGGGAGCTCTTCGAGCGGCTGCTCGGGCTGTGCAACGACGTGGGGCTGCTGGCCGAGGAGTACAACACCCGCCTCAGCCGCCAAGTCGGCAACTTCCCGCAGGCGTTCAGCCACGTCGGCCTGGTGAACAGCGCCCGGAGCCTGGCGGCGGCGTTGGAAGAGGGGGGAAAAGGGGGCGGGGACGCCACCCCCGCCCGCTGGTCGGAGCAGGCCCAGGCGCTGGCCGGCCGGGGATCGGTCAGCACCCCGGGTCGGTCAGGTCAGATTCGGCCGTAGCGGCGCCGGCGGCTGCCACCATGGGTCAGCGACTTCTCGATCAGGAGAAGGATTACTGCGCCCACAAAGGCAACCACGATCTCGACGACCAGGCTGGTCGAGGCGTGCGAGCCGCCGCGAACGGCGTGCAAGATGAACCCGCCGATAATGGCGCCGGCGATGCCGGTGATGGTGTCGCGGAAGAAGCCCAGACCGCCACCATCAACCACTTTGGCGGCGACCAGTCCGGCAATTAGCCCAATCACGATCCAGGTGATGATGTGATGGCCGGCAATAGGTGCGAGGGCAAGAAACATTGTTCCTCCGTTAGTCAATGAATGAGCTTCCTTTACCCACGTCCGGCCTCCCGAATCATCCTTCCGATGGAAACCTTTATGCCTAGTTAATCGTGACTAATAGGTACTAGTCATTGTCCCGGCCCGGCGGAGGGGCGGCGACGGCCCGTATGGCGGCGGCCACCGCCGCGGGGCGCTCGTAGGCCAGCAGATGACCGGCGCCGGCCAGCTCCACCAGTGCCGCGCCCGGGATGGCTCGGGCCAGGCGGCGGCCGGACGCCGGCGGGACGGTGCGGTCGTGGCTGCCGACCAGCACCCTGGTGGGGACCGAGATGGAGGGGAGGACGCCGGCGAGCGACGGCAACTCGGTGACCAGGCACTGCTGCTCGGTGAGGAAGCTCTGGCGGATGTGATCGTGACGCAACGACGCCACCAGCAGGTCGAGGGCCAGGCCGCTGGCGACCTTGTCCTCCTGGTCGCGCAGCAGGCGCTGGCGGATCGGCGGCAGGGCCACGGCGCCGGTGGCCAGCAGTGAGCCGAACAGGGTCAGCGAGACGCCGATCGATGGCACGGCCAGCAGACGGTCGAGGCGCCCGAGCGGCTCGTCGGGGGCGACCGAGGAAACGAGCACCAGCCCCGTCAGGCGAGGCGCCGCCGACTCGGCCAGCGCCAGGGCGACACCTCCCGCCCAGCTGTGGCCCACGATCGTGGCCCGCGGCACGTCCAGGCGGTCGAGCAGGGAGGCCAGGGCCCCGGCGTTGCCCCGGAAGCCGCGGGCCCGGCCGCCGGTGTCGCCGTACCCCGGACGGTCGGGGACGATGACCAGAAATTCCTCGGCCAGCCGGTCGGCGACGAGGTGCCAGTCGTGACGGCTGCCGGGCTGGCCGTGCAGCAGCACGACGGGCGGCCCGACACCTCTCACATCGGCGACCAGATCACTCACGGCGGGCCCATTCCCGGGCCGGCGGCGGGCCCAGCTCTACTTTCTCACGTGGCGATGCCAAACCAGGGCAGCACCGACTGGACCACGACGATGGCCGACATGAGGCTGACGCCGGCGATACACACGGTCGCCACCGCCCGGAAGGCGGGCCCGTTGGCGGCATCGCCGAGGACGCTGCGCCGGTTGGCCAGGATCAACAGGAAGACCAAGATGACGGGCGTGATGATCCCGTTGAGGATCTGGGTGCGGATCAGGAGATTGATGAGGTTGCCGCCCAGGAGGGCCACGCCGGCGCCGACCACCACCTGGAAGGTGAACAGCGACAGGAACAGCGGCGCCTCGGCGAAGCGCCGGGACACCGATCGTTCCACCCCGATGGCTTCCGACAGGGCGTAGGCGGTGGACAGGGGGACGACCGCCGCCGCCAGCGCCGACGCCCCGAACAGCCCGATGGCGAACAGTTGGACGGCGAAGCGGCCGGCGACCGGTTTCAACGCCTCGGCGGCGTCCTTGGCCGAGTTCAGCGGTTGCCCCAAGTGGCCGATGGCGGCGCCGGTGGCGACGATGATGAACAGGCTGATGACGTCGCCGAAGATGGCGCCGCCGATCGAGTCCAGCTTTTCGTAGCGGTACTCCTCCGGCCCGATCCCTTTGTCGGCCACCGCCGCCGCCACGTACAGCTGCATGTACGGGGTGATGGTGGTGCCGATCAGGGCCACGCCGAGCAGCACGAAGCTCTTGCTGGCCAGGAGGTGGGGGAGGATCGTCGAGCCCAGGGCGTCCCCCCAGCGGGGATGGCCGAGGAAGGCGGCCAGCGGGTAGGCGAAGAAGATCAGCGAGAGCACCAGGAAGATGCGTTCGGCGTAACGGTAGGACCCGAACAGGACGAGGGCCCAGATGGCGGCGGCGGCGATGGGGATGGAAATGAACCGGCTGACGCCGAGCAGCTCCAGCGCCGCCCCGATCCCGGCGAACTCGGAGACGACCAGCCCGACGTTGGCCACGATGAGGCAGAACAGGGCGAAGGCCGACACGCGCAGGGTGAACTCTTCGCGGATCAGGGCGGCCAGCCCCTTGCCGGTGAAGGCGCCGAGACGGGCCGCCATCTCCTGCACGACGACGAGGGCCACCGTCACCAGGACCATGAAGAACAGCGTCCGGTACTGGTACTGGGCGCCCGCCGAGGCGTAGGTGATCACGCCTCCGGCGTCGTTGCCGGCGTTGGCGGCGATGATCCCGGGTCCGGCCCACGCCAGGTAGGTGAGGAACCGTCGCCGCCGGGACATGGGCGGCCGGAGTGTCGCCGCGGCGTCGTGGTCCTTGGCCTCGTCGGGTGACGCCGTGCCCGTGTCCTGCGGCGTGGTCGTGGTCATGACAGCAGGCGGGGGAAGTGGAAGCGGCCCCGCTCGGGCAGCAAGGCGTCGATCACGTCGTCGGCCAGGATGCGGCCGATCGGGTGGCAGTCCTCATCCACCACGACCACCGACGAGCGGCGGCTCTCGGTGAGCTGGGCCGCAACCTCGCGCAGCTCGGCGTCGGCGGTGACGGTGATCGGCTCGCTGTCGCCCAGCAGGTCGTGCACAACCTGGTCTTCCGCGGCGATGGCCACGTCGTAGAGGCTGACGTCGTCGACGTACCGGCCGCCCTCGTCGACCACCGCCACCGCGTCGATCTCGCCGCGGTGGTCCACCTCGTCGCGCAGCCGGTTCCGGAGGGCGCCGACGCCCTCGTCGGGAGTGGCCGTCACCAGCGTGGTCGTCATGAAGCCGCCCGCGGTGTCCTCCTTGTACTCGAGCAGCTCCGTCAGCTCCTCGCGCTGCTGGTCGTCCATGTGCTCGAACAGCTCTTCCCGCTCATCCTCGTCGAGGTCGCGGAGGGCGTCGACCGCCTCGTCGGGCTCCATGTTGGCGACCAGCTCGGCCGCCTGCTCGGGCGGCGTCTCCCGGAGGAGGGCACCCAGCTCCTCGGGGTCCATTTCCTCGAGGGCGTCGGCCGCCATTTCCGGCTCCAGGTGGGACAGCAGCTCCTGGCGGCCCGACCGGCCCAGGTCCTCGAGGAGGTCGGCCAGTTCACCGGGGCGCAGCCGGCGCAGGCCCTCGTTGGACGACCGCAGCTTGACCTGGCGGACTTCGCCCGCGAAGGGCTGGATGTTGGACCAGTCGATCACCCGCTCCGGCGTCGGCCGGCCCCGCCAGCGCTTGGGGCCGAGGCGGCGGAGGAGGGTCTGGACGCTGACGTCGGCGCCGACCAGGCGCAGCACCCGCGGCGGCCCGGGCGGCGTGCCGGGCATCCAGGCGAGATAGAGGTCGGCAGCCCGGATCACCTGCACGCCGTCGATGTCGACCAGCTGATGGTCCACGACGTCCTTGGCCAGCATGACCTCGCCCGGGCGGCGGGCGAACTCCCGGAGGTCCAGCCGGGCAGAACGCAGCTGGACATGGTCGTGGGTCACGTCCTGCACGTCGTCCATGGCGACGAAGGCCTCACGCCGGCCGACCTTCACCACCAGGCCGGTCACGGGCGGGTATGACTCCTCGCCGTCCCAACGGGCGACGACGTCCACCAAGGTGCCGACCTCCTCGCCCGCCTGGTTGAGCACGGGCCCGTGGGCGATGCCGGCCAGGGAGATCAGGTTGTCCCGCAGGGTGCGGGTAGCCAGCAGCCGCTGCTGGCGCTGCTGGCGCTGGCGGCGGGCGGTACGAAGCGGATTCGGGGGAAGGGGGGGACGGATGGCCATGGGCACCCTCGCTCGGAAGTGAGAAGAACGGGCAGGGAACTGCCAGCCAGGCCGCCGACTGTCGCGGCGCGACGCGCTACACGACAGTCCCGGCTCGGGAGGCGCAACGTTGCCAGCGACTACTCGGGGGTTCGCCGTTGTGCATGCGTCCTCACCTCCTCAAATCAGCCGTGAGCCCAGATTATCGCGGCCTGTTCATGTCACCGCTTTTCCCACGTCGCCTTCCACCGGTTCCAGTCGCCGACGGTGTCGGCGGCCATACGCTGCGCCGCCGCGGCCAGCCAGCCGGGACGACGTCCGTCCAGATCGGCCACAATCTTTCCGGCCGCCTCGGGTGTGCCGAGGTGGACATTGGCGAGCTCGTGGCCCATGGCCCGCAGCAGGAGGGCCTCGTCGCGATCGGCGGGCATTTCCGCCAGTTCGATCCGTATGCAGTCCGGTGCCAACCGTCGGACCAGCCACCGGCCGGCGACGCCGGCGCAGGGGTCGGGGCAGCGCACCGCCTTCGCCAGGATCTCCCGGTAATACGGGTCGCGGTCCGGCGCTCCCGCCCGAGCCCAGTCCCACGCCGACGGCAGGAGGGCTTTCACCTCCCGGGCCACCGCCCCGCCCCGCCACTCGGCGAGGGCCACCAGCCGGGGCCGCCCCAGGCTGCCCAGCCCGGCCCGCCGGGACCGGATGCCGGCGCCGGCCGTGATGGCGGCAGCTTCGGGAAGGGCCGTTACGACGGTGGTCACGGCGTCGCCGGGATAGCGGGAAACGTCGGCGCTGGGGAGCGCCTGCATCTTGGCCCAGAACCGCTCCGGGTCCCGGAGCTGGCCGGTGGCCAGGCAGCGCAGCTCGCGGTGGTGCTCGGCCAGGACCAACGGCCGGCCGCCATCGACCAGGGCGCTGCGGTACCCGGCCAGTATCGCCTCGGCGCCCGCCTCGACCGCCACGGTGAGGCGGTGCTCGTCGGTCGCCAGCAGGGCGCTGGTGGCCAGGCGGACCAGGTCCACGGTGTAGGGCAGCCAGGTCGCTTCGTCGAAGTCGTTGATGCCCCAGACCAGCCGCCCTTCGGCGTCGCGCCAGGTGCCGTAGTTCTCGACGTGCAGGTCGCCGACGCCGAGAACCGCCGGCGCGGCGGCCAGATGGGGACACACCTCGGCCCACCGTTGTGCCCAGCGGTAAAAGGTGGCCCGGAGGAACGGGAAGGCGGCGGCCGCCATCTGCTGGTGCTTGAACTCCAGGTCCTCCTCGATGACTACCGGCAGTTGCGCCCGCAGCCACGCCTCGTATTCCCGTGTCGCCTGTCCGATGTCCATGGCGCCCTCCTGCCGGCGGCTTCCTCCAAGGTAGGGGGACGGGGGTGTGGCCACTTCCTGTTGTTCCGGCGACGGGTGGTGGCCTTACCGGCGGAGGTCTGTCGGGGGGTGTGGCCACTTCCTGTTGTTCTGGCGGCGGAAGGTGGCCTCGGTACTAGAGGCCGTGCACGGCGGGGGTAAAGCGGGCCAGGTAGGAGGTGAGGTGGCGGTAGGTATCGGTGGCCAGGAGGACACCGAGAATGACGAGCAGCACGCCGGCGACCCGTTCGATGCGCCGGCCGGCCCGGCGGAGGGCGCCGCTGAGACCGGGCCACGAGGCCAGGCCGAGCGACGCCACGAGGAAGGGCAGGCCGATTCCCAGGGCGTAGGCCAGGAGCAGCAGCGCCCCCCGCCCGGCCTGGCCGCTGTCGGCGGCGACGGTGAGGGCGGCGGCCAGCAACGGCCCGACGCACGGACTCCATGCCGCCCCGAAGGCGACGCCGATGACGTAGGGCCGCAGCGGACCGGCCACTTTGGGCACGGCCCGCAACAGCCGGGCCTCACGCAGCAGCGGCCCTCGAACCACGCCGAGCAGCGCCAGCCCCATCACGATCACGATCACCCCGCCCACCCGCTGCACGACCTGCTGGAGGTGGTGCAGCGACGAGCCGAGTAGGCCGGCGGCGGCGCCCAGGCCTGCGAACACGGTGGCGAAGCCGAGAACGAACACCGCGGTCGCGGGCACCGCTTGGCGGGCGTCGGCGTGGGCCGCCGACTCGCCGGTGATGATGCCCAGGTAGGCCGGCAACAACGGCACCAGGCAGGGGGCCAGAAACGAAGCCACCCCGGCTCCGAACAGGGCCACCAGGTCGCTGACCATGTCAGGCGCCGGGCGGCGTTCGTGCCGCCCCGCCTCCCGGCGGCCGCACCATGTCCGGCGCCCTCAGCCGCCGAAGGTGAAGTCGTAGGCCAGCAGGCCGGGAGCGCCGGCGGTGACCCGCAGCGTGTGCCCCTCGACGCCCGGGCCCTGGACCAGCGCGTACAGGTCGGCGTTGGCCACCGTCACGGTGGTCCGGCCGCCGGCGTCGACCACGGTCTGCACCGTCCGGTAGGCCGGTGGGACGGGCATACCGTCCAGCTGGACGACGACGGTGACCGGACCCGACGCCGCCGGGGCCATGACCAGGTTCACCTGACGGGCCTGGTAGTGCAGCACGATGGCGCTGTTGGCCGCCCCCGCCTCGATGTAGTCGGCGGTTCCGGTCCACGGCCCGGCCAGGCGAGCGGCGTCGACGGGGACCGTTGCCGGCTCGGGATAGGTTGCCGGTCCCTGCTTGGCGGACGCGCCCCGCAACACGCCGAGGTATGTCTCGGGCGTCATGTCACCGGTGGTGGGCTGGGCGGCGGTCGCGGCCGAGCCCGGGGCGGCGGCGCGCGGGGCGGTGGTGGCCACGCCGAGCAGGGTACGGATCACGTCCTCCGTCTGCCCATAGTCGCCCTCGCCGATGTGCTTGTACCGGACGTGGCCCGAGCGGTCGGCGATGTAGTCGGCCGGCCAGGAGTTGTTCTGGAAGGCGTTCCAGACGGCCATGTTGTCGTCGAAGGCGACCGGCCAGGTCACCCCCAGGTTGCCCACCGCCCGCGTCACGTTGGCGTGGTTCTTCTCGAAGTCGAACTCCGGCGAGTGGATCCCGACGACCACCAGCCCGTCGGCCTGGTAGCGGGCGTACCAGGCGCGCACGTACGGGAGGGTCCGTACGCAGTTGATACATGAGTAGGTCCAAAAGTCGTACAGCACCACCTTGCCCTTGAGGTCGGCCGGAGTGAGTGGCGGCGAATTGGTCCAGCCCACCGGATCGACGGCCGGGGCGGCGGGGCCCACCGGGAGGTGGCTGGTGTCGACCGCCGGCTGGAGGCTGGAGGGGTTGGTGTGGGCGGCGAAGACGACGGCCGCGATGGCGACGACGACCAGGGCGCCGGCGATCAGCAGGTAGCCGCGGCGGTTGACCGGTTTCGAGACGCTCGTGGCCACTTCCTCGTGGCGCGACGGGGCCGGGTCCGTCGGTTCGGTCGGCGCCACCGGCCCATCCTTGCTGGTGTGGCCGCCCAGCGGCAGGTCAGTGCCCGGGCCGAGGAAGAAGGGAGGCGGCGTTGGTCGCCGCCTGCCGGGTAACGCTCAGAGGTTGAACGGAGCCCGCAGGCTGGGCGCGGCGGCGGCCGACCCCAACCGGCCCGGCAACCCGAGCATCTCCTCGGTCGTGCGGAGGAGGGCGAAGTGGTCGAAGCGCGCCGACGAGACGGTGCCGGGATGGACGGCCGGCCCGATCATGACGTTGGGCATGGGGGACTCCTCGTCCCACACCAGGATGATGGCCGTCGCACCCGCTCGGTAGGTTGCGCTGGTGAGCAGGGACGGAAGGAAGCCCGACAGCCAGGCGTCGCCCGTTGCCACCGAACAGTCATGGGTGTCGTGGCACAGGTTGGGGGTGATGAAGGCGAACGTCGGCAACCGCCCCGACGCCAGATCGGGCGCCAGTTGGGTGAGCGGGACGTCGTCGGCCTGACACGCCGCCCGGTCCTGGCCGCCGACGTAATAGGCGGCCGGGTTGTGCTTGACGGCGTACTCCCCGCCCGAGGACTGCTGGCACGGCGGGGACATCGCCTCCTGGTAGCTGCGCTCGGTGCCGCCCGCCGTCCGGACCTGCCGGAACAGGTTGTCCACCGCCAGCGGATGGCTGGCGGGATCGGCGTCGTCGCCGATGCCCTGGGCGGAGCCCGAAGTGGCGCCGATGTAGTTGGGCAGCGACGGACTGCCGACGCTGCGGTAGTTGGTGGCGGTCCCGCACCGGCCGGCGAGGGCCACTTCGTACGGTGCCGCCCTCGCGTCGCCGAGGACCTGGGGCCAGGTGTGGTTTTCCATCCAGATCCAGATGACGTGCTGGTAGGTCGCCGGCGGCGACGGCGCCCACCCACACGGCGCCGCACCCGCGGGCGCCAGCGTCGTCGCGGTGGTCTTGGTCGGCAACGTCGTTGCGATGGTGGTGCTGGTCGCCGGCCCGACGGTCGACGTCGATGTCGATGTCGATGTCGAAAGAGTGGTCGAGGTGGACGTCGCCTGGGTCGTCTTGACGGCGCTGTGGCAGCCGGCGGCGACCAGGAGCAGCAGGGCGCAGAGTCGAAAAAGGCGGTGAGGCACCGCGGTTACCTTTTCCCCGCCATCCAGTCCTCAACCTCCTGACGCAGGACGGGCAGGGCGACCGACCCCGAGCCCAGCACGACGTCGTGGAAATCCTTGATATCGAAGGCGCCGCCCAGCGCCGACTCGGCGGCCGCTCGCAACCGGAAAATTTCTCGCTGGCCAACCTTGTACGCCAGGGCCTGGCCGGGCATGGCGATATACCGGTCCACTTCGACGGCCACTTCGCTCGGTGACATCGGGGTGTGGGTCGTCATGAACTCGATGGCCTGGCGGCGGGACCAGCCGAGGGCGTGCAGGCCCGTGTCGACCACCAGCCGGCATGATCGCAGCGAGTCGGCGGACAGCATGCCGATGCGGTCGAGGTCGCCGGGGTAGAGCCCCATCTCGTCGGCCAGCCGCTCGGAGTACAGGCCCCACCCCTCGCAGTAGGCGGCGTTGAACTGCGAGAATCGCCGGAACTTGGGGAGGTCGGTCAGCTCCGAGGCGATGGTGAGCTGGAGGTGATGACCCGGGATGGCCTCGTGGAAGCCGACCGCAGCGCCGTCGAAACGGGAGTGGTCTTCGGGGTTGGCGGTGTTGACGAAATAGGTGCCCCCCCGGGAGCCGTCGGGCGCCGGCGGGACGTAGTAGGCGAACGGCGAGTCGGGGGCGAGGAATTCGGGAACCGGGCAGATAGTGCACGGCGTCCGGGGGAGCCGGCCGAACCACCGGGGCATGACCGCGGTCGCCGATTCGAGCACGGCCCGGGCGGCGCCCAGCATCTCCTCGGCGCTGGCATACCGCAGGCTGGTGTCTTCCCGCAGCCGGGCGAACACCTCGTGGGGGTGGCGCAACCCGAACAGCCGGCCGCCGACCTCGGCATACTCCTTGGGCAGCTTGCCGGTGACTTCGTCCAGCCCGAACTGGTGGATATCACCGGCGCTCACGTCGAGGCTGGTGTGGTGGCGCATCAAGGTGCCGTACAACCGGTCGCCATCGGGCAGCCAGCGGAGGCCGGCGTGTTCGTCATCGCGTGCCACCGGGAGCAGATGCTCGGTGAGCAGCTCCGCCAGCCGGCGGTAGGCGGGGCGCACCGCGTCGCGCACAACGTCGTCGAGCGCCTGCCGCCATGCCGGCTCCTCGTCCCAGTCGGCCGGTCCCGCCATCCGGGCGAACACGTCGGCATCGGGCGGGGAGTCCAGGTAGCCCGTGATCATGTTGAGCGAGCGTTCCACGCACACCCGGGCGGGGGTGCGTCCCGCGGCGGCGCCCTCTACGAACCGCTGCCCTGCCTGCGCGAACGCGCCGGGCACCTGCCGGAGCCGCTCGACCTGCTTCCACGCCGATTCGGCATCGGGCGCGGACACGAGGGACGCCAGGATCAACAGCCCGACGTGGAATCCCGTCATCTGGTCTGATTGGAGCTCCACCACCCGGTCGTCGATGGCCGCCATGGCGTCGCCGAGCTCCACCGCCAGCTGCGTGCACGTGGCACGGTCGAGGTCGGCGAGGTCGATGGCGCGGAGGCGATCCATCAACGCCGCCCACCGCCGCCGCAACGCCGCTTCTCCGGCCACCGACAGGTCCTCGATGCGGTCGTCGTAGCGGTGGTCGCCGAGGAAGGTGGCGGTCATCGGGTTGGCCTCAAGGAAGGTCTCCCAATAGTCGTCGGCCAGGGCGCGGACTCGGTCGTCGCCGGACCGTCGCCCGCCTGGGGCATGATCGAGGGGCATTGGGCGACAAAGCTACCGTTGCTCCGGCTGCGGCAGGATTGCGCCATGCTGCTGGCGGAGGTGGTGGCGACATCCCAACTGGTCGCCGGCACACCGGCCCGGGGCGCCAAGATCGCCGCGCTGGCGGCGCTGTTCTCCCGGCTTGACGCCGACGAGGTCGAGATCGTCGTGGCGGCGTTGGCGGGGGAACCGCGCCAGGGCAAGGTCGGCGTCGGGTGGGCGACGGTCGCCGCCACCGCGGACACCGTGGCCCCCGCCGCCGGGCCCACGCTTCGTGTCGGCGACGTCGACCGCACGTTCACCGAACTGCAGGCCGTCAGCGGGGCGGGGTCGGGAGCGGCGCGCGCCGCCATCCTCACCGACCTGTTCGCTCGGGCGACGGGCGAGGAGGCCTCGTTCCTCCGCCGCCTATTGACCGGCGAACTCCGCCACGGTGCCCTGGAAGGCGTCGTGGCCGACGCCGTGGCCCGGGCGGCCGCGGTGCCACCAGATCGCTTGCGGCGGGCCGTGATGCTGGGCGGCAATCTGGCTCGGGTCGCGGCCCTTGCGCTGCACGACGGCGCCGACGGCCTGGCTGCGGTCGGTCTGGAGCTGCTCCGCCCCGTACAGCCGATGCTGGCCGCCACCGCCTCGAGCGTCGAAGAGGCCTTTGCCGGCGGCGGCGGGTTCTCGGTCGAGTGGAAGCTCGACGGCGCTCGCATCCAGGCGCACCGAAGCGGCGAGGCCATTCGGTTGTTCACCCGTAGTCTCAACGACGTCACCACCCGGTTGCCGGCGGTGGCGGCCATGGTCGGCGCCATGCCCGGCACCCGCTTCGTGCTGGACGGCGAAGTCGTCGGCACCGGGCAGGGCGAGCGCCCGGAGATGTTCCAGGACACCATGAGCCGCTTCAGCGCCGGCGGCCCCGACCTGGCGGTGTGGTGGTTCGACTGCCTGCACCTCGACGGGATCGACCTTCTGGACCGGCCATGGACCGAGCGGCGCCACGCGCTGGAACGCCTGGCCGAGGACCGCAGCGTCCCGATGGTCGTGACCGATGAAGCCCAGGTCGGGCAGGCCTTTCTCGACGCGGCTGTGGCCGCGGGCCAGGAGGGTGTCGTGGTGAAGGCGGTCGATTCCACCTATGAAGCGGGCCGGCGGGGTCAGGCCTGGAAGAAGGTGAAACCGGTCCGCACCTTCGACCTGATCGTCCTGGCCGCCGAGTGGGGTCACGGCCGCCGGAGAGGCTGGCTGTCGAACCTCCACCTCGGGGCCCGTTCCCCCGATGGGGGCGCCGTCATGGTGGGCAAGACGTTCAAGGGCATGACCGACGACCTGCTGCGCTGGCAGACTGACCGCCTGCTGGCGCTGGAAACCGGGCGGGACGGGATCGTGGTGCACGTGCGGCCAGAATTGGTCGTCGAGGTGGTGGTCGACGGGGTGCAGGTGTCGCCGCGTTATCCGGGCGGGGTGGCGCTGCGCTTCGCCCGGATCCGCCGCTACCGGACGGACAAAAATGCCGACGAAGCCGACGTGATCACCGATCTGCGTGCGATGCTGCCGCACCATGAAGCGGCCCCGCCCCTTGCTCCGTAATCGCCTCGTCCGCCCCTTGCGCCTTGTCCGCCCCTTGCGCCTTGTCCGCCCCTTGGGCCTTGTCCGCCCCTTGCGCCTTGTCCGCCCATTGCTAATTGTCCGCCCCGCCGGCGCCGGCGCCGCCTTGATCCTTTTCGGCCTGGTGATCGGCGGGTGCAACGGCAGTTCGGGCGCAGTGGCGACAACGACCACGACGGTGGTCGTCACGACCACGACGACGACCTCGACGGTCCCGCCCACCACGGTGTTCCAGCCGACCGCCCCTCAGGCGTCCCAGGATCTGGCCGCCGCCCACATCGTGGCGGCGTGGAAGGCCGGGGACCGCGCGGCCGCGGCGGCCGACGCCACGCCGGCGGCGGTGGCCGCCGTGTTCGCCCAGCCCTTCCCCGCCGGTGGGGTACAGGCACGAGGCTGCTCCAGTGCCGTCGCCGGGCCCTCGTCGTGCATCTACCGTGTCCTGGCGAACGGAAACCTCCTGTCGCTCTCGGCGCTGCCGGTCTCGGGAGGCTGGATTATTTCCGACGCCCAGTTCGAGAGTTGAGGTGGCCCAGTTCGGAAGTTGAGGTGGCGGCAATCGGCAACGCCGAGGGCGGCGATCACCAGGTGCTGCCCACCGGACTCATCGTCGAGCGCCGGCGGGCGCCCGGAATCCCGCCGGCGGAGCGGGATTCCGGGAGGCGCCGCTAGCCGATCATGTCGCTCAGCGGCCGGGCGCCGTCGGTCTTGGCGAAGGAGTCGGGCACCGGGTAGTCGCCGAGGACAAAATGCAAGATGGCGGCGTGCTGCATCTCCACCGGCTGGATGGTCGCCGCGATCTTGATGGCGCCGGCGCTGGTAAGGGCGTTCTGGATCGCATTCAGGTACGTGGCGGCGGCGGCGTCCTCGAGACCGAGGGCGAACTTGGCCAGACCTGCGGCGTCTTTGACGGCGGCGAAACCGGGCGTGACGACGGCATTCTTCACCGTGAGGTCGACTCCGGAAACGGCGGATTTGCCGGCGTTGGTAATGATGGAGTTCCACGCCGCGGCATGGTCCTTGTGCTGCTTTTGGGCCGTGGTGGCGAAGGTGGCGATGGCGGGGGGAACCGCCCCCAGCTTGCCGGCCGTGGCGGCATCCAGTCCCGCCTGGTACGTGGCCACCGCCAGGTTCTCGAGGCTGGCGGCCAAGGCGGCCACCGCCAGGTCGCCGGTGAAAGGGTTGCCATTGCCGGTCGTGGTGCCGGCGCCGCCGGTCGTGGTGGCGGTGGTCGCGCTGCTCTTTCCGCAGGCGGCGAGCACGAGGCCGCCGAGAGACACGGCGCCGGCGCTGAGCAAGAAGCCCCGGCGGCTGGTGGTCCGAGCGACCGCCTTTACCGTGGCGACGCCCTGATCGTGAAGCTGCTCCGACCACTCGGCCGCGGCGTCGTGCAGGGCCGGCATGGTGGCGCGGTGTATCTCGTCGAGATCACCGGTCATGGACACGAGCTCGCGCTCGCTGATCTGCATTTCTCCGCTTCGACGCTTGCTCATTGAACCGCTCCTTCCGCTGCGGGCCGTGCCATGTCAAGGCCGTAGAACGAGTTGGGGAAGCCGACCGAACCGGCGGCGGCGGGAAGCTTGTCCCCCGGCGGCGGGATCGTGATCAGCTGGGGCGCCCCGCCGGCCAGCAACGCGGCAACGGCGTTGAGGACGGCGACGTGCTGCGCCTCGACGCCCATGATGCTGGAGAAGGTGCTGCGCAGCATCTTGTCGCTGACCGCAGCCGTTTCGGCGGCGTAGGTCTCGGCCGCCACATTCTCGAGGGTGGCGGCGAACTTGACCACGTCGAGCGGCGTCTTCAGGGTGGGCAGTGCGGGGACGACGACGCCGTTGTAGACCGTCATGTCCAACCCGGTCTGCGCCTTTCCGCCGAGTGCGGTTACCGCTGAGTTGAATGCCTTGGCGTGGTCGGTGTGCTGCTGAATCGTTTGGGTCACAAATGCGACGACGGTCGGCCCTGCCGGGGCGGGGATGTTTTTCATGAATGGCAGGCCGGCGGCTTTCGTATACACCGCGATCGCAAGGTTTTCGATGGATGCGGCTGTCTGGCCCGCTTGAACGTCCATGGCAGAATCGGCAAATGCCGGCTGCGTGAACATTTGATAGAGCCCGACTCCAACCGCCGTCCCCGCCAGCGCCCCCATGCCCTTCAGGCCGGTGGCCAGGAGGTGGCGACGTTCCATGTGGTACGCCCGCGTCTCATCGGGGTCGACCCCGCCGGCCGCCCGGCGTTCTTGCCCTTGTTCGACGACGTCGGCCAAGCCACGCGTTGTGGTTCGCAGCGCGTCGGACTGGAGGTCTGCGGACTCTTCGATCAATGATCGGAGAGCCCCTTGATCTATTGACACAGGGTTCCTCTCTTTTCCGAAACGACCTGAACGGCGGCCCTCCAAATAGATTGGAATGAACCGATTCCGTCGCAGTAAGGGGTTTTTGTTTCCCTTCGAGGTTTGTTTCGGGGCTGAATGGTCTCCTGGATGACGCGCCGTCTCCGCGGGGCGCCGGGCGCCGGCGTGCCCGGCGGGGCGTGTGTGCACGGTGGGCGTGTCCGCGAGGGGCGGGAGATCTGCGTTGGGCGGGGACCTTTGCCCGGCTGGGGCGGGCCGAGTTTTGGCTAGCCGAGGGGGACGTCGCCGGCGCTTAGCCGGGGCGACGCGCCCTCAGCCTCGACCCGGGCCTGATCCTCCACGCACAGCCGAGCCGCCGGAAAGGCCTCCAGCCGCTCGGCACCGATGTCCTTCCCGCAGATTTCACACTTCCCGTAGGTGCCGTCGTCCACTTTGGCCAGCGCCCGATCGATGTCGTCGAGCTCCGCCTCTACCGACTGACGTACCGAGAGGACCTCCTCGCGGTCGAACACTTCGGTGCCGGCGTCGGCGGGATGCTGGTCGACGGTGGACAACTCGTCGTACTGATCGCGCTCGGACCCTTCCCCGCCCTCGGGGACCCCGGAGACGGTCAGGCCGTCGAGGACTCCGAGCAGGCGCTGCCGCTCGGCGGCCAGTCGCTCCTTGACGTCCATGTCCCACCTCTACCCGGCGCGTGGCGCGGGTACGCCTCCGCGGATGCGTGGCGTGCCTGACGGTCGAGACGGGTACGGTCAGCTCATGGAACGTCCTGATCCGAGCGGCGACCTCGACGCCGAAGGCATCCCGGAACTTGAGGACCCGCCGCCGGGTCTGCAGGACACCGGAGGGGACTACGAGGCCTTGACACCGCCGCGTGACTACCCGCTGGCGGCCGACGAGTATGGGACGACGGCCCGTGAGCAACGCATCGAGGAACCCCTTGAGGTCCGCCGGCGTCGGGAGTTGCCCGATCGGATCCCGCGGTACTCCGACGAGCCGGAGGTCGGCCGCCTCATCGCCGACGACGAACAGGACGGCCGGCTCGACGCCGAGGGCACGGACGACACGCTCGGCCTGTCCGCCGAGGAATCCGCCATCCACGTGATCCCGGAGTAACCCGCGACCGTCGCCGGGCGAGGGCTGACCGAGGCGGGGACGGCTGACGGTTAGCTTGCTATGGCGCTGCGGCTACAGCGCCAGCGGCCGGATCGGGGCGGCTGACGGTTAGCTTGCTATGGCGCCGCGGCTACAGCGCCAGCGGCCGGATCGGGGCGAACACCAGCTCGGGGTGACCGGCCCAGTCGACGCCGGGAACGTCGACGTACAACTCGATCTCGTTGCCGTCGGGATCG
>DATARN010000092.1:0-2928 GCA_036264135.1 Acidimicrobiales bacterium | reverse complement strand
TGGGTGCGCTCGGTCACCGACACCCTGGTCACCGCCGACCTCGAGGTGTGCCATCCCGACGGCACGGTGTGGGCCCGGATCACCGGCTGGACGGACCGCCGGTTCCGCACCGACGCCACCATCTTCCCGTTGCTGCGCTGGCCGGAGGCCAACCGCATCGCCGAGGCCCAGCCGGGCGGCTGGTTCCTCCTCCACGACCGCTGGGCCGACCCGGCCAACCGGGAGCTCATCATGCGCCGCTACCTCGGCGCCAGCGAGCGCCGCCGCTACGAGAAGGAGAGCCCGCGGGGCCGCCACCGCTGGCTGCTGGGCCGCATCGCGGTCAAGGACGCCCTGCGCCAGTGGCACTGGGATGGCGGCGCCGGCCCCCTGTTCCCGGCCGAGTTCGCCATCGAGAACGAAGCCAGCGGCCGGCCCGTCGTGCCCGGCCGGCCCGAGCGCATCTCGATCGCCCACACCGGTGACGTCGCCGTCGCCCTGGTGGGCCGCGGCGCCGTCGGTATCGACGTGGAGGCCGTGGAGGAACGCAGCCCCCAGTTCGCCGCCATGGCCTGCACCGCGGCCGAGCGGGCCCTCCTCGACGGCACCCCGGTCGACCTGACCCGCTTCTGGACGGCGAAGGAAGCGGTGGCCAAGGCGGTCGGGACCGGTCTGGGCGGGAAGCCGCATCGTTTCGAAGTGGTGGCCCGAGACGCCGGTGAGCTGCTGGTGGCGGCGCTCGACCACGGCAGCCGCTGGCGGGTCGAGACCGCCGTCATTGACGGTGCCACCCAGTACGTCGTCGGGTGGACCGCCGCCCCGGCCGGACCACACGAGGCGGGCGCAGCCGCACCCGCCACCTTTTCCCCCTTAGAAAGGACTTCCAATGGACGCTGACCAGATCCTGGCCGACATCACCCGCATGCTCGCCGAGGTGATCGGCGAGGACTACCTCCTCGGCATCGAGGTGACCATGGACACCGCCTTCTCCGGCGACCTCGAGCTGGAGAGCATCGAGTTCGTGGCGCTGGCCGGGCTCATGAAGGAGCACTGGGGCGGCGACGTCGACTTCGTCGGCTTCCTCGCCGACATGGACCTCCACCAGATCATCGCCCTTCGGGTCGGGCAGGTCGTCGACCACATCCAGTTGTGCCTTTCGGCGGTGGCCAGCCGTGGCTGAGGTCACCGCCAACGGGGTCCGCTTCCACGTCCAGCGCCTCCGTTGCGACGGCGGACCGGCCGTCGTGTTCATCCACGGGCTGGTCATGGACAACCTCTCGAGCTTCTACTACACGCTCGCCAATCCCTGCGCCGCCGCCGGCTGCGACGTCTTCCTGTACGACCTGCGGGGCCACGGCCTCTCCGAGCGGCCGCCCCTTGGCTACGCCCTCGACGACTCGGTCGACGACCTCGAGGCGTTGCTGTTCGAGATGGGCATCGATGGCCCCGTCCACCTGGTGGGGAACAGCTACGGCGGCACCGTCGGGCTGGCCTTCGCCCTGCGCCACCCCGATCGGGTCGCCAGCCTGGTGCTGATCGAGGGTCACTTCGCCGTCCAGGGGTGGGGTGAGGAGATGGCCCGCACCCTGTGGGGCATCGCCTTCGGCATGGAGCTGGAGGAGGCCCAGGCGTGGGTCCAGTCGGCGGGGCGCAAGATGACCCGCATGGCCGGCAAGGCGGACGGGTTGATCAACCACACCACGCTGGTCGAGGACCTGCTCACCGCCAGCCCGCTGCCCCGGGCGCCGTTGGCCTCCCTTCCCTGCCCGGTGCTGGCCATCTACGGCGAGGAGTCCGATGTCATCGACCGGGCCCGCGACCTGGAGACGGTCGTGCCCGACTTCACGCTGCTGGTGCTGTCGGGGTGCGGGCACTCGATCCTGATGGAGATCCCGTCCTACCTGCAGGCCGTCCTGGCGTGGTGGCTCGGGGGCCGGGAGGGGCCGGCGCCGGCGTGGGTGGCGCCGCGGCGTGACGGCGTGGCGCTGCCGTCGCCCGGGACGGCCCCGGCGGAGTCGGCCCGTGCCGGGCTGGCGGTCCTGGTGCGGTGAGCCGGTTTCTCTTCGTCGTCCCGCCCCTGACCGGGCACACCAACCCCACCATCGGGGTCGCCTCGGCGCTGGAATCCCGGGGCCACGATGTGGCGTGGACCGGGTACGCCGGCGCCCTCCGGCCCCTGTTGCCGCCGGGCGCCACGCTGATCCCGGTCGGCGACGACCCGTCGGCGGACGACCCGGTCCTAGCCGCCGCCCAGGCGCGGGCGGTGGGGTTGCGCGGGGCCGAGGCCCTCCAGTTCCTCTGGGAGGACTTCCTGCTGCCCCTCGGGCGGGCCATGGTGCCCGGGGTCCTGGCCGCCGCGGACCACTTCCGGCCCGACGTCCTGGTGGTCGACCAGCAGGCCATCGCCGGCGCGGTGGTGGCCGTGCGACGCGGGGTGCCGTGGGCCACGTCGGCGACCACCTCGGCGGAGCTGGTCGACCCGTTCGCCCTCCTGCCCAAGGTGGGGAGCTGGGTGGCCTCCTCGCTTTCGTCCTTCTCCGCGTCCTGCGGGATCGCCGGCTTCGGCGGCGACCTGCGGTTCTCGCCCCAGCTGGTGCTGGCCTTCTCGACGGCCGACCTGGCGGGACCGGGCCGGGCGTTTCCGCCCCATTACCGATTCGTCGGCCCGTCGCTGGCGACCCGGCCGTCGTCCGCCTCGACCGCCTTCCCCTGGGAGTGGCTGGACCCGGCGCGCCGCCACGTCCTGGTGTCGCTGGGGACGATCAACGCGCCCGCCGGCCGGCGATTCCTGGGTGAGGCGATGGGGGCGCTCGGCTCCCTGTCCGACACGGTGCAAGGCGTCGTGGTCGGGCCGGCCGACCTGGGGCCGGTTCCGGCCAACGTGGTGGTACGGGACTTCGTGCCCCAACTCGACCTTCTGCGCCGGGTCGACGCGGTGGTATCCCACGG
>DATARN010000061.1:0-3382 GCA_036264135.1 Acidimicrobiales bacterium | reverse complement strand
GCCATGAAATGCCTGTATCTGGTGACCCGATCCCTTGACCCGACGGGCGTCGGCAGACAACGATGGACCATGCGCTGGAAGCCGGCGCTTAACGCATTCGCTATAACCTTCGCTGACCGATTCCCGGCCGCCGAGACCTACTGATCAACCGCCAGAAACACCGTTAGCGTTCGTGTCTATCGTTGGTGGCGTCCCGAGGGGTTCGCTCCACCGTTTGCTGCCGGCAAGGCCGTTATCTGTCCTGCGGCCCCTCGGGACGCTCGGACCGGCCGGAGTGGCTTGATAGGAGCGCGGCTATCGCCACAACGAACGTGTGCCCACCGGCCGGACCGAGGTCATCCCCACTTTCACAGAGGAGACCTTCCCATGTTTGTACTTGGCATCGACGCGCACAAGCGCACCCACACCATCGTCGCCGTCGACGAGCTAGGACGGCGACAGGCCGAGCGAACGATTAGCGCCACAACCGCCGACCACCTGGCCTTAGTGACCTGGGCTGAGGCGCTCGGCAAAGACCGACTGTGGGCTGTCGAAGACTGCCGACACCTATCGCGACGCCTAGAACGCGACCTCCTCGGAGCCGGCGAACGCCTTGTCCGTGTTCCACCCAAAATGATGGCGGCAACCCGGAAAACCTCCAGGACGTACGTGAAATCTGACCCCATCGACGCGCTCGCCGTCGCTCGCGCCGCTCTTCAAGAACCAGATCTCCCCGCCGCCCAGCTCGACGGTGCCGCCCGGGACATTCGCCTCCTTGTCGATCACCGCGAAGACCTAGTCGCCGAACGAACCCGCATCATCAACCGTCTCCGCTGGCACCTCCATGAGCTCGACCCGACCTGGGAGCCGCCAGCCCGCTCTTTCGACCGGGCCAAGACAATTGACGCCACCGCACTCCGGCTTCAGGATCGAGACGGAACTGTCGCACGCCTCGCCCGGTCTCTTCTCGAGCGCTGCAGGGCGCTCACCGTGGAGATCAAGATACTTGACGCCGAAATCTCCGCGAAGGTCACCGTCCAAGCACCGACCCTGCTGGACCTCCCTGGCTGCGGGAGCCTCACCGCTGCCAAGATTCTCGGCGAGACCGCCGATGTCCGCAGGTTCCGCTCAAAGGACGCCTCCGCCCGGTTCAACGGCACCGCCCCACTCCCGGTCTGGACCTCGAACCACCCCCGCCATCGCCTCAGCCGAACCGGGAATCGCCAGCTCAACTGCGCTCTGCACCGCATCGCGCTCACCCAAGCTCACTGGCACGCGGAGGCCCGGTCCTATCTCGAACGACGAAAGGACTCCGGCGACACCACCAAAGAAGCCATGCGGGTTCTCAAGCGCCGACTGTCCGATGTCGTCTACAGTGTCAGCGGTAATCGAATTTCGCGATTGATGGTCATCGAAGTTCGCGGTTGAGTTGAGCCGCGGGGCTCCTCCAAGGACCATCCACCGGTGCCGGTGGTGGCCCCCTCCAGTCTCAGGACTGCCAAGTCCCTGAGTGCTGGAGGAAGCCACCGGCCATGTTGACCCAGGAGGAGTACATGGATGTTGTTGCCCTGCGACGTCAGGGTTGGACGATCGGCCAGATCGCGGACGCGGTCGGGCATCACCCGGCGACGGTGTCGTCGTGGTTGAAACGGGGTGGCCCGCCGCCCAAGCGCGGCGCCCCGGCGGCCCATGTGGCCGTGGTCGACGACCGCTGGGCCGGGCGTGTCGCCGAGCTGCTGGTCGCGAACCCGGAGCTGTTGGCCACCTCGGTGGAGCGGATCATCCGCGCCGAGGGGTGGGTTGGCTCGTATGAGACGCTGGTGCGGCATCTGCGGGCGGTGCGCGGCGTGCGCCGCCGGCGCAGCCCGGCGGTGAGCGTGCCGATCGAGACCGCCGCGGGGGCGGAGTTCCAGTTCGACTGGTCGGACTGCTGCGACTGGGGCCAGGTGTGGGGTCTGGGCCCGTTGCAGTGTTTCGGGGCGGTGTTGTGCTGGTCCCGGCGGAGGCACTGGTGGTTCGCCCCGTCGTTGGACCGGGCGCATACCTTCGAGGGCCTGGTCCGCTTCTTCGAGGACGTGGGCGGGATCGCGGCGGTGGGACGCACCGACCGGATGGGCTGTTTGGGTACCACCCGGGGCGGGGTGTTCCGGTTCGGTCCCGAAGCCACCGAGTTCGCCCGCTACCACGGTTTCGCCTTGAAGGCGTGCGCGGCGGGCGACGCCAAGCGGAAGGGGAAGACGGAGCGGCCGTTCGGGGAGCTGAACTCGGCGTTCATGCAGGAGATGGCGTTGGACCCGCCCGGGTCGATCGGTGAGCTCAACGCCCGGGTCGGGCGGTGGCTGGACAGCTATGTGCATCCCCGGGCGCATCGAGTCACCGGGGAGGCGCCGGCGGTGCGCCTGGCGGCCGAGGCGCCGCTGTTGGGCCCGTTGCCCCGGGCCCGTTTCGACACCGCCCGGCGCGAACCGCGGGTGGTGTCGGCGCCGTTGCCGCTGGTCGAGGTGGACGGCGTGGCCTACTCGGTGCCGCCCGAGCTGGTCGGCGTCACCGTCGAGGTCCGCCTGCCCGTCGACGCCGGCGTCGTCGAGGTCCGCCACCACGGCCGCCTCGTGGTCACCCATCAGCTTTGCGACGTCGGCCCGGTGTGGGACTGGGCGCATCGGGCCGCGGCCGAGGCGATCGCGCTGGCCCCCCACCGACGCCACCTGCACCTCGTCGCCACCCCGCCCCCGGAGGCGTCACCGCAGGCTGAGGTGTTGGACCTGGGTGACGGCGACTACGACGTGGCGCCGGTCGACCTCAGCCGCTACGACGGTTGCGGCTGCCAGGGGGCCGGGTCATGACCGCCAACCACGCGCTGAGCCATCCGGGCGGGATCTACGAACAGGTCAAGGACGACCTCGGCTACTTGAAGCTGACCAAAGCGGCCGAAGTGTTCGCCGCCCTGGCCGAGCAGGCCGCAGCCGAAGGGTGGAGCCACCTCGAGTACCTGGCCGCTGTGGCCGCGGCCGAGGCGGCGCATAGCCGCCAGCGGCGCCTGGGGGCCCGGATGCGTTTCGCTCACCTGCCCCGCCGGGCCACCCTGGCCGAGTTCGACTTTGCCTTCCAGCCCTCCGTCGACGCCAAACTCCTCGCCGATCTGGCCAGCTGCCGGTTCGTGGCCGAGGGCCGGCCCATCATGTTCCTGGGCCAGCCCGGCACCGGCAAGACGATGCTGGCCAACGTGTTATGCGCCGCCGCGGTCGAGGCCGGCTACCGCGGATTCTTCACCACCGCCGCCGACCTGGTGGCCAACATGGCCGCCGCCTACGCCGACGGCAGCTTCAACACCCGCATCCGGGCCTACACCGGCCCCTCCGTGCTGGTCATCGACGACGTCGGCCTGGTCGGCTTCGACCGGGCC
>DATARN010000059.1:0-1679 GCA_036264135.1 Acidimicrobiales bacterium | reverse complement strand
ACGAGCATCTTCCTTTTCGTGTTGGGCGCCATCTTGGCGTTTGCGGTACATCTGCCAGTTGATGGCGTGAACGTGCACGCCCTGGGCTTCATCCTCATGTTCGTCGGCATTCTGGGCGGCGTCCTGTCTGCCGTGTTCTGGAATTCCTGGGGCGGTTGGGGCGGTTCCCGGCCCCGTGGTTGGGCCTCCGATGGGTACGGCGATCCCCGCGATCGGGTCTACCGGCGGGAGCGCTATGTGGTGGACCGCAGGGCCCCGGTCGTCGAGTCCGTGCCCGTGGCTCCGGTGGTGGAACCGGCCGTCCCCGTGGCCCGCCCCGGCGTCCCGGTAGCGAATGTGCCGGTGGCCGGCGTGCCGGTGGCGGGCGAAGCCGTACCCGTAGCTCCAGTAGTCGGCCAGGGCGTTCCCGTGGCCGGCGCCGGCGTCCCCGTGGTTCCGGTTGCTCCTCGGGAGCGGCGGGTGCGGCGCACCGTGTACGAAGATCGCTACTGATCGCCCTGAGAATCCGCCTGGGCTGACCGGCGCCAGGGGCTCACTTCCCCGTGGCTTCGGCGACCACGGCGCCGTCAACCGAGACCGTGAAGGACATCGGCCGGAGACCACCGAACAGTCGGCGGCGAACAACCTCGATTGCCACCTCGTGATCTCCGACCCGATGCCTCCACACCCGCGCCGTGTGAACATCAAAATGGGTCGATAGTTCTCTCGGGCTTTGCAGGCAAACGGTCTCATCACCGGCAACGAGCTCGGCGCGCCCGGTCCAGTCGTTTCGTACGAACCTGGCCGGGACCCCCGCGATCTCGAAATCGATCTTCATGACCGTCTCCTTCAATCCGGATAGATGGACCACTACGGGAGGTCGCCTGAAGGGTCCAGGGCAGCGGATGCGGCTGGGGGTCGCGGTGGGGGGCGTCGTGGTTCCCGAACGCCGCTCTCGGGCGGTCCGTTTTCGGCATCGATGTATGGCAAACGGAGTCTCGACCATCGAGGCGGTCGAATCACCAGCGGCTCATGCTCTCAGTAGCAGGGAGGATATGACGAGGTGCGGGACGGTTCGCATACCAGCGCTCGACACAGCGGGCCGCGGCGTCCTCAGTGACCGCCTTCACGTAAACAGGGCGATTTTCGGCATCCCGCCACCCCCATGTCGCCAGCCATACCGCACGGCCCGCTTCGTCCCGGATCGGCGGAGGCAGCGGCGGTAGGGCCACGCCTTCAGGATGCCAGGAGGCGGCACCAGGCGCTAATGCCGTCGTCCCCCGAGCTCTTGATGAGTTGTGGGTCTCTAGGGCCCGCAACTCATCAAGAGTTCGGGTCGGACGACCTGCCGGCTGGCCTTGTCAGCGCACTAACGCGCATACCCCGGGTCGCTGGGCCAGTTGGGCTGCATCAGGTGCCACTGCGTCGGAGCGTGGCGGATGAACGTCTCCAAGTCGCCGGCCAGGGCCTGGGTCACGCGGGAGACCTCGGAGCGGAGGCCGGCCGACCGCTCTGGGCCCGGCGCCGGCGGGCGAGTCACGATCTCGGGAAGTACCACAGCACGGTGACCCCGGGGGCCGTCGAAGTACACCGCCGACGGGAGTAGGGCGGCGCCGGTACGCAACGCCAGGGTCGCCGGCCCCGCCGGCAGGAGGGTCCGCTCGCCGAAGAAGTCGACCTCGACCCCACCGCCGCCCAGG
>DATARN010000162.1:0-10957 GCA_036264135.1 Acidimicrobiales bacterium | reverse complement strand
GCGGCTGAAGGACGAGTACGTCTCGGTGGAGCACCTCCTGCTGGCGCTACTGGAGGAGGGGTCGCAAAGCGCCGGCGGCCGGCTCCTCCGCGAGCGAGGCATCACCCGGGACAGCTTCCTGCAGGCCCTGACGGCGGTCCGGGGCAACCAGCGGGTCACGTCGGCGTCGCCCGAGGGCACCTATGAGGCGTTGGAGAAGTACGGCCGGGACCTGGTCGCCGACGCCAGGGAGGGCCGCCTCGATCCGGTGATCGGCCGGGACTCGGAGATCCGCCGGGTGGTGCAGATACTTTCCCGGAAGACCAAGAATAACCCGGTGCTCATCGGCGATCCCGGTGTCGGCAAGACGGCCATCGTCGAGGGACTGGCGCAACGAATTGTCCGCGGTGACGTCCCCGAAGGGTTGAAGGACAAAACCATTTTTGCCCTCGACATGGGCGCCCTGGTGGCGGGGGCGAAATACCGGGGCGAGTTCGAGGAGCGGCTGAAGGCGGTGCTGAGCGAGGTGCGGGCCGCCGAAGGGCGCATCCTGCTCTTCATCGACGAACTGCACACCGTCGTCGGGGCGGGCGCCGCGGAAGGGGCCATGGACGCGGGCAACATGCTCAAGCCCATGCTGGCGCGCGGCGAGCTGCACATGATCGGCGCCACCACCTTGGACGAGTACCGCAAGCACATCGAGAAGGACGCGGCGCTGGAACGGCGGTTCCAGCCGGTGATGGTCGACGAGCCCTCGGTCGAGG
The DNA here is from genome assembly GCA_036264135.1 of Acidimicrobiales bacterium. Taxonomy (GTDB): domain Bacteria; phylum Actinomycetota; class Acidimicrobiia; order Acidimicrobiales; family Palsa-688; genus DATARN01. The sequence goes on along the minus strand of DATARN010000162.1, from coordinate 10,214 downwards.
ACACCATCTCCATCCTCCGCGGCCTGCGGGAACGCTTCGAGGTGTTCCACGGCGTACGGATCCAGGACAGCGCCCTGGTGGCCGCCGCCGTCCTGAGTCACCGCTACATCGCCGACCGTTTCCTCCCGGACAAGGCCATCGACCTGGTCGACGAGGCGTGCGCCATGCTGCGCACCGAGATCGACTCCATGCCCACCGAGCTGGACGAGTTGATGCGCCGGGTCACCCGCCTGGAGATCGAAGAGGCGGCCCTGTCCAAGGAAAAGGACGCCGCCAGCGCCAAGCGGTTGGCCGACCTCCGCCGGGAGCTGGCCGACCTGCGGGGCGAGGCGGACGCCATGCGAGCCCGCTGGGAAGCGGAGCGGCAGGCCCTGAAGAAGATTCAGGCCCTCCGCGAAGAGTTGGAACGCACCCGCATCCAGGCCGACCTGGCCGAGCGCAATTACGACCTCAACACCGCGGCCGAGCTGCGCCACGGTCGCATCCCCGATCTGGAGCGGCGGCTGCGGGCCGAAGAGGAGCAGCTGCGGGCCAAACAGGGCGATCATCCGTTGCTGAAGGAAGTGGTGACCGAGGAGGAGATCGCCCTTATCGTGTCGCGATGGACGCATATCCCGGTGACCCGCCTTCTGGAGGGGGAAAAGGAGAAGTTGTTGCGCCTCGACCAAATCCTGCACGAGCGGGTGGTGGGCCAGGACGAAGCGGTGCAGCTGGTGGCCGACGCAATAATCCGGGCCCGTTCGGGGATACGCGATCCCCGCCGGCCCATCGGGTCGTTCATCTTCCTTGGGCCGACCGGCGTCGGCAAGACCGAGCTGGCCAAGACCTTGGCGGCCGCTCTCTTCGACACCGAAGAGAACATGGTCCGCATCGACATGAGCGAATATCAGGAGCGCTATACGGTGAGCCGCCTGGTCGGCGCCCCGCCCGGCTATGTCGGCTACGAGGAGGGCGGCCAACTCACCGAGGCGGTCCGCCGCCGGCCGTATTCCGTCGTCCTTTTCGACGAGATAGAAAAGGCCCATGCCGATGTTTTCAACACGTTGCTCCAGGTGCTCGACGACGGGCGTCTCACCGACGCTCAGGGCCGCACCGTCGATTTTCGCAACACCATTATCATCATGACCTCGAATATCGGTTCCCAATTCCTGATCGAAGGGGTTACGCCCGACGGCGAGATCAAACCCGATGCCCGCGAACGGGTCATGCGGCAACTACAGTCCCATTTTCCCCCCGAATTCCTCAACCGTGTGGATGACATCGTCTTGTTCAAGGCACTCACCGAACCGGAAATCGAGCAGGTCGCCCAGCTCATGCTGAACGACCTCCGCCGGCGGCTGGCCGAGCGGCAGATCGCGCTGGACGTCTCGCCCGAGGCGCTGCGACTCATCGCCCAACGGGGCTACGACCCGGTGTACGGCGCCCGGCCCCTCCGGCGGTTCATCGCCCACGAGGTCGAGTCGCGCATCGGCCGGGCCCTGATCGGCGGCGACATTCGCGACGGCGCCGTCGTCCACCTCGTCGTCGGCGAGGGCGACCTGGTGGTGAACTACGACAACCCGGCCGCCGCCGGGGAAGCGGCGTGACCACCGTCGTCATCGCGCTCGACGGGTCGAAGTACGCCGAGCGGGCCCTCGGCGTGGGCGGGTGGTTGGCGGGCCGCCTCGGCGGGGACGTGGAACTGGTCAGCGCCGTGGATGAGGAGGCGCAGCGGGCGGAGCGGGAGCACTACCTCGCGTCGGTGGTGCCGTCGCTCGTCGGCGCGCACCGGGTGGGCACGGCGGTGGTGGTCGACCGCGATCCCGCCGGTGTTATTCACGAGTCGGTCCGCCGGGCCGGCGACGCCGTGGCGTGCCTGGCCACGCACGGGCGGGGCGCGTCGGCTGCCCTGGTCGGATCCGTCGCCACCGACGTGGTGGCCCGCGGCCGCGACCCCGTGGTACTCGTGGGCCCCCTGGTCTCCGAGGATCGTTCCGGCGCCGGCGTGGTCACGTGTGCCGACGAGCGACCCGAATCGGTGGCGCTCGTGCGCCTGGCCGCCGGCTGGGGCGACCGGTTGGCGGAGCCAGTCGTCGTGGTCGTCGTCGCCGAGCCGGTTCCGCCGCCTCTCGACGACCGGCCGGCCCGGCGGCTGTTCGGCCCCGACGGCGACGCGTCCGCCTTCGTCGCCACCCTGATCGAGGCGGCGGAGTGCGACGGGGTCACCGGGGAGGTGGTGTGGGACCCGATCAGCCCCGCCGATGGGCTCATCACCTATCTCGACGAGCATCCCGCCGCCCTGGTCGTCATCGCGTCCCGGGCCCGCAAGGCGCTCGAGCACGCCGTGTTCGGGCACACCGACGCCGCCGCCGTCCACAGCAGCCCGTCGCCCGTCCTGGTGGTGCCGAGAGACGGCCTCGCCTGACCCTCGCGGCACAAAAACCTCTGGTGGATGTCGATTGGAGCTTCCGGTCTTCGTGTAGGGGGTGAGGACCGGCGCACGGCCGGCCCCGTGGAAGGAGCCGGGACCATGCTTGCCAGTCAGGTCACCCAGTCCATCGCCGCCGCCCGGCGGGCAGACGTTGAGCGGGGCGCGGCTCGTCGCGCCTTGCGTACTCTCGTACGCCAACGGGCATCGCGCCCGATGGGCGGCGTGCGGAAGAATTGTGGCGGTCATGTCGATTTCCGCCCCGCCCGTTCGGCAGTCCGGGTGATCACCACCACCTGATCCCACACCACCCGAGGAGAACGTCATGCGATACATGGTCATGCACTACGAAGACGACGCCATGGAAGCGGGCGAGCCGCCCAGCGCCGAGACGATCGAGGCCATCGGCTCGTTCATCACCGAGTTGTCCAACTCCGGCGTCCTGTTGACCGGCGAGGGCGTCGGCCCGAGCTCCCAGGGCGCCCGGCTCACCGTCGACGGCGGCCACATCACCGTCACCGACGGCCCCTTCGCCGAGGCCAAGGAGCTGATTGCCGGCTTCGCCATCTTGGAGGTCGCCTCCAAGGAAGAAGCCATCGAGTACGCCAAACGCTGGGTGAACATCGCCGGCGTCACCAAGGTTGACGTCCGCCTAGTCGCCGAAATGCCGGGCGACTAGAACCAAGGGGCCGATGGACGGGTTCGAGGCCACCGTCGCTGCCATCTGGCGGGTGGAAGCGCCCCGGCTGGTGGCGCGCCTCACCCGGCTGGTCGGTGACCTGGCCGTCGCCGAGGACATCGCCCAGGACACCTTTGTGACCGCCCTGGGCCGCTGGCCGGCGACCGGCATCCCCGACAACCCGGGGGGCTGGTTGTGGTCGGCGGCCCGCTTCGGCGCCATCGACCTCCTCCGCCGGCGAGATCGTCAGCGCGACAAGTACCAGACCCTTGGCGTGAGTCCCGACAAGGTGGACACCGACATGGATCTCATCGTCGAGGAACGTGACATGGGCGACGACCTCCTCGGGCTGATCTTCATGACCTGTCACCCGGTCCTGGGCCCCGAGGCCAGGGTCGCCCTGACCCTGCGGTCGGTCGGCGGGCTCACCACCGCCGAGATCTCCAAGGCGTACCTCACGTCCGAGGCGACAATGGCGCAACGTATCGTCCGGGCCAAACGGGCCCTCACCACGGCCGGAGTCCGCTTCGAGCTCCCCGACCGCCGAGAGCGGGCCGCCCGCCTCGCCTCGGTGATGGAGGTCATCTACCTCATATTCAATGAGGGCTACGTCGCCACCGCCGGGGACCAGTGGGTGCGCGCCGACCTGTGCACCGAAGCCATGCGGCTCGGACGGGTCCTCAGCGGACTGGTGCCCGACAACCCGGAGGTGCTCGGCTTGGTCGCCCTTATGGAGCTCCAGGCGTCGCGCCTGCGGGCCCGCACCGGGCCGGACGGCCAGGCGATACCGCTGGCCGACCAGGACCGCACGCGCTGGGACCGGCTCTTGATCCGGCACGGGTTGAACGCCCTCAGCCGGGCGGACAGCCTCGATGGCGGGCGCGGACCGTATGTCCTGCAGGCCAAGATCGCCGCCTGCCACGCCCGGGCGTCGTCGCTCGACGCCACCGACTGGGTTCTCATGGCCGCCACCTACGACACGCTCTCGCTGGTGGCGCCGTCACCGGTCGTCGAGCTCAACCGCGCCGTGGCGCTCGGCATGGCCTACGGGGCGGCCGCCGGTTTAGCCCTCGCCGACCAGCTCGTCGCCGTGCCGGCGCTGTGCACCAACCACCTGCTGCCGGCGGTACGGGGCGAACTGCTCCACCGCCTCGGACGCCACCAGGAAGCTCACGACGAGTTCCAGCGCGCCGCCGCCCTCACCGACAACGAGCCCGAACGCCACACCCTTCTCGGGCGGGCCCGCGACTGTGCCGGCCACGACACCCCTCACGCCGGCGTGGGGTGAGCGTCATCTACCGGTGTGCGGTGGTTCGGTAGGTAGTTGCACGGTGACGCAGAGCCCGCCGGTGGCCCGGGGGATGAGTGTGAGGGTTCCGTTGTGTGCCTGGGTGATGCTCTTGACGATGGCCAGGCCGAGGCCGACACCGGCGTCGTCACTGCGTACGCGCTTCGAGCCGCGCTGAAACGGCTCGGCAAGGGTGGCGATCAGCTGTGGCGAGAGTTCCTCGCCGGTGTTCTCGACCGTGAGCACCACGCTCTTGGGTTGAACGCGGGCCGTGACCCAGACGGTGCCTTGTTCCGGCAGATTGTGGACGATGGCGTTGTGCATGAGGTTGGTCGTCAACTGCCGCAGCAAAGCCTCCGAGCCGATGGTTGGGGTCATGTCGCCGGCGGTCTCGATGGTGACCCCGCGCGTTCCGGCCAAGGGCAGCAGTGTTTCGGTGGCCTCTTCCGCGATGAGGGACAGGTCGACGTGTTCTCGAGTGAAGGACCGCTGGTCGGTGCGGCTGAGGAGCAGCAAGGCTTCGGTGAGGTCGATCGCTCGGGTGTTGACGGCGTGGAGACGGTCGACGAGCTCACCGATGTCGCGGTTCGGATCGTTGCGGGCCACGTCGAGAAGTGTCTGCGTGATCGCCAACGGGGTGCGCAGTTCGTGCGAGGCGTTGGCGGCGAACCGCTGTTGTTCGGCGCTGTGTGTCTCGAGGCGCGCCAGCATGGTGTCGAAGGCGTCGGCGAGCTCGCGGAACTCATCATTCCGCCCTGGCAGCCGGATTCGGTGGCCGAGCGATCCGGTCGCGGCTGTGCGCGTGGCGTCGGTGATACGAGCCAGGGGGGCCAGCATGCGGCCGGCGAGAACCCACCCTCCCACGAGCCCGAACAACAGCAAGAACGCCAACACTGCGGCCGCCCTGGGAGCGAAAACGCGTAGGAGCCTGGACTGGACTGGAAAGACACCATGAAGCGGGGAGGTGGTGAGCAGTCGATCGGGTATGTATCGCAGGAGGAACACCCAGACGGCGGCGAGCAGCAGGGCCCCGGCGACCATGAGAAACCCCGCGTAGCTGAGGGTCAGTTTGAGGCGAACACTCAATCCAGGCGCTCTCTGCACGGGCTCCTCCCTCATGCCCACGGTCCAGGTGTGTCGATGCGGTAGCCCGCGCCGGCCACGGTGGCGATCATCCAGGGTTCGCCGAGACGTTTGCGCAGGGCCGAAACCGTGATGCGCACCGCGTTGGTGAAAGGATCGGCGTTCTCGTCCCACGCCCGTTCCAGGAGTTCCTCGGCGCTCACGACACCGCCTTCGGCGGCGACAAGGACTTCCAGCACGGCGAATTGCTTCCGGGTGAGCGCGACGTAGCGGCCGTCGCGGTGGACCTCGCGGCGGAACGGATCCAGCCGCAGACCGGCGATCTCCCGCACGGGGGGCCGGTTGTGGGCGCGCCGGCGGTCGAGCGCTCTCAGCCGGAGCACGAGCTCTCGGAGGGCGAACGGTTTGGTGAGGTAGTCGTCGGCGCCTAGCTCGAAGCCGGTGGCCTTGTCGTCGAGCCGGTCGGCCGCGGTGAGCATGAGGATGGGCATGCCGCTGCCCGAGGCGACGATGTGTCTGGCGATCTCGTCACCGGTCGGTCCGGGAATGTCCCGGTCGAGCACGGCGATGTCGTAGGCGTTGATGGTCAGCAGTTCCAGGGCCATGTGACCGTCACCGGCGATGTCGGCGGCGATCGCTTCCAGACGTAGGCCATCGCGGATGGCGTCCGCCATGTAGGGCTCGTCCTCAACGATCAACACCCGCATGCTCCGACGCTACGAGCGCGTGGATATCGTCGGCATATCGAAAACCACATACGTCGCTGATACCGGCGTAGGCGTATCTGTCTCCGAGGAACGACGCCCCAAAGGACGGGATGGTCGACAAGGAGGAATGATGCGTCCATCGCAGCTGTGGGCGGTCGCCGCGGTCGTGTTGGCGGTCACCCTGGCCGGCTGCTCGAGCGGCTCGAACTCGCAGACGGTCCCGACCGCCGGCTCCGGGCCGGCCACCACCGCCGCCCCGGCGGGCGGTGCCAGCCCGCTGGCGGAGGGGCTGGCGTACTCCCAGTGCCTCCGGACCCACGGCGTGCCCAACTGGCCCGATCCGGTGCCGACCCCTAGCGGAAGCTACGGGTACCGGACCGTCGGAGTTAACCCGAAGACGGCGGCATTCCAACAAGCGCAGCAGGCGTGCAAGGCGCTGTCCCCCGAGTGGTGGTCGTCCTCCGGCCAGCAGCTCTCCCCGGCCCAGCAGCAGGCCTGGCTGAACTGGGCCAAGTGCATCCGCTCCCACGGGGTGCCGGACCTCCCCGACCCGACGTTCCCCGGGGGCGGGGCGGTCCAGATCGCCGGCGGAGGCCCGTCGGGGGACTCCGGGATACCGCAGTCGGCCATGAACGCCTGCAAGGCGCAAATGCCGACTACCGGCGGACTGGGCGGGTGAGCCGCCGCTCCCGCCGCCGGATCACCGCCGGCGTCGCCGCGGTCGTCGTTGCCGCCGGGGCGTTCACCGTGACTCGGATGACGTCAAGCTCGGGATCGCATCGGGCCGTCAACCTGACGGCGACGACCACCGCGACCGTGCAGCGCGCCAATCTGGCCCAGACGACCCCCGTCAACGGGACGGTCGGCTTCGCCAGCCTGGTCCCGGGAGGGCCGACCCCGATGTCGATCGTCCCACCAGGCGGTTCGCCGCCCTCGGCGCTCAAACAGGCGCAGCAGTCGGTCGCCTCCGCCCAGCAGACCCTGGCCGCCGACCAGCAGGCCGCCAACGACGCCAAGGGTGCCGACGCTCAGAGTGTCGGCCAGGCCCAACAGTCGCTGTCCGACGCCCAGGCCGCCCTGGCCTCCGACACCACCCTGCGCGACAACGACCAAACCACCCTGGCAGCTGATCAGCAGAGTGCGGGCCGCCAATGCCAGGGCGGTGTCACGGCCGTGAGCGGTGGTTCGGGGTCGGCCGGCAGCTCGTCGGCGTCGTCGGGTCCGTCAACCGCGTGCTCGGCCGACGCCGCCCAGGTCGCGTCGGATCAGAAGACCGTTTCTGCCGATCAGCAGAAGGTGGCGTCGGACCAGGCGGCAGTGAACTCTGCCCAGGGTCTGCTCACCTCCGGCCAGCAGAAGGCGGCCCAGACCTCCGACCAGAACCAGGCGAAGCTGAACGCCGACCAGCTCAGCCTGGCAAACGCCCGATCGGCGGCTTCGGACGCGCAGACCTCGCTGACCGCATACGACCACTCGTCGAACTACACCGCCCTGCCCGTCGCCGGCCAGGTGATCGCACCGGGTCAACCGCTGTGGTCGGTGGACGGCCGCCCGGTCGTGCTCCTTCCAGGCACGCTCAGCCCGTGGCGAGCGTTCACCGCTGGCCTGACCCCCGGGCCGGACGTCGCCGCCTTGAACCGGGCGCTGGTCGATCTCGGCGACGGCGACGGCCTGACGGTGTCGGACACGTTCACCGGCGCCACCGGGGCTGCGATCGACCGTCTCCAAGGGTCGCTGGGGCTGCCGCAGACCGGAACCCTGCCTCTTGGGTCCGTGCTGTTCGCCCGGACGGCGCTGCGGGTGACAGCCGTCCACCCCCAACTCGGCGCCCCGGTAACCGCGGGCACGCCGGTGCTCGACGCGACGTCGACCAGTCCGATCGTCAACGTCGCCCTTCCGGTTGACCAGAGCTACCTCGTCAAGGTCGGCGACCCCGTGACCGTCAAGCTGCCCGACGGGACCACCGCCAGCGGCACGATCACCGCGGTGGGCAACGTCGCCACCACCACAACGCCCACGTCGGGACCGTCAGCGAACACGCCGTCGGCGACGATCAACGTGACGGTCACCATGCCACAGCCCACCGGGGTGGCCTCCCTGGATCAGGCGCCCGTGACGGTCAACATCACCAACGGCACCGCCAGCAACGTCCTCGCCGTGCCTACTACCGCGCTGCTCCCGCTCGCCGGGGGCGGTTACGCCGTCGAGGTGGTAGCCGCCGACGGTGCGCACCACCTGGTGCCGGTCACGACCGGGATCTTCGACGACCAGGCGGGCATGGTCCAGGTCTCCGGGGCGGGGCTGGCCGCCGGCCAGAAGGTCGTGGCGGCGGCATGAACCCGCCGGTCCTCGAACTCGATCGCGTCACGAAGGCCTATCCGGGCGACCCGCCGCTGGAAGTCCTGCAGGCGGTGGACCTCACCGTCCGGGAAGGTGAGCTGGTGGCGGTGGTCGGCCCCTCGGGGTCGGGAAAATCCACGCTGCTCAACATCATGGGGACCCTCGACCGGCCGACGACGGGGACGGTGCGGGTGACCGGGATTGACGTCGCCGACCTCGGGGACCGGCAGCTGTCTGCGCTGCGGGCCACCCGAATCGGGTTCGTGTTCCAACAGTTCTTCTTGTCAGAACACCAAAGCGTGCTCGACAATGTCGCCGACGGATTGCTGTACGCCGGGGCCCCGCTCCGAGAACGTCAACGCCGCGCCGCCGAAGCGCTCGCCCGGGTCGGGCTGGCCCACCGAAGCGGTCACCGGCCGACCAAGATTTCCGGTGGGGAGCGCCAGCGGGTCGCGATCGCCCGCGCCCTTGTGGGCCGGCCGGCGATCGTGCTGGCCGACGAGCCGACCGGGAACCTTGACCGCGCCTCGGGCACCGCGATCCTCACCATGCTGGAAGAGCTCAACGGGGAGGGAGCGACGATCGTGGTCATCACCCACGACCGCGACCTGGCGGCGCGCCTTCCCCGGAGGGTCGACGTCCTCGACGGCCACATCGTGGCCGATACCGGATCCCCGGCGCGCCTGTCCGAACGAGGGCTGTCGTGACGACAAGCCCGTTCACCCCCGCCCGACTCCAGCTCTCGGACGTGGCGCGGGTGGCCAGTGTCGGGGTGCGCACCCGTCGCGCCCGGGCCGCCCTGTCCGCGCTGGGCATCGCGATTGGGGTGGCGGCAATCGTCGCCGTGCTGGGCCTGTCGTCCTCCTCCCAGGCTGGCCTGCTGGCCGAGATCGACCGCTTGGGCACCAACCTGCTCACCGTCACCAACGGCACTGGGGTGGTCGGCAACGCCGAAGCGCTCCCTCTGGTGGCGCCCGCCATGATCGGTCGGATTCCGCCGGTCACGTCCGTGGCCGACACCGGCGACACCAATACCCACGCCTACCGCAGCCCCTACATCCCGACCGTCAACACCAACGCCCTGACCGTCCAGGCCAGCACGCTCAACCTGCTGCCCTCGGTCGGGACCGCCGTCGCCTCGGGCAGCTGGCTCAACGCCGCCACCGCCACCAAACCAGCGTGTGTCCTCGGCGCCGCCGCCGCCCAGCGTCTCGGCATCGACCAGGTCTTCCCGGAAGAGCGGATCTGGATCGACAACCAGTGGTTCTACGTCGCCGGCATCCTGTCGCCCGCCGTGCTGGCCCCGGAGATCGACAGCTCGGTTCTGATCGGCTTCCCCGCCGCCAAGGCCTACCTCAAGTTCGACAGCCACCCGACCACCATCTACGTGCACGCCCTGCCGGACCAGGTCACCGCGGTGCACGGTGTGCTCGCCGCCACCGCCAACCCCGAGCACCCCGACGCCGTCAACGTCAGCCGACCGTCGGCCGCGCTGGTCGCCCGGGCCAAGGCCAAAGGGGCCCTCAACAGCCTGTTCCTTGGTCTCGGCGCCATCTCGCTGCTGGTCGGGGGGGTCGGCGTGGGGAACATCATGCTGATCGGCGTGCTCGAACGGCGCTCCGAGATCGGTCTGCGCCGCGCCCTCGGTGCGACCAAGGGCCAGATCCGGACCCAATTTCTCTCCGAAGCGCTCCTGCTCTCCGCCGTCGG
>DATARN010000143.1:0-3722 GCA_036264135.1 Acidimicrobiales bacterium | reverse complement strand
GATGGCTGGCCCTGGCCATCGCCGCGGAGATCGTGTCCTTCGTCGCGGCCGCCGAACTGCAGCACCTCCTCCTCGGACCAAGTACCCGGGTGGACCGCCTATCTCTCGTCGCCTTGACCTACGCCGGAACCGCGATGTCCGCCACCCTTCCAGCCGGGCCGGCGGTGTCCGGCCGCTACACCTACCGGACATTGGTGCGCCGGGGGAGCTCGGCTGGAGCCGCGGCCTGGGTGCTTGCCGCCACCGCGATCCTGTCGTTCGTGACCCTGGTCCTGCTGGGCCTGGTAGGGGCCCAGATCAGAGGCTTCGGCGTCGCCTGTTCCGCCGTCGGTGCGGGCCTCGCCGTCGCCGTCTCGCTCCTCGCGGCCGGCTTGGTTGGGGCCCTGGTCTGGTCGAGCCGCCACCGCGAGCGCATCGAATCGATGGCCACTTCAGTAGCCGCCCGGTTGGACGCGGCGCGCCGCCTGGTGGGTCACCGGTGCTGTCGGGCGCATCCGGCCGGTATCACCCACCAGGCTGAGCCGATCAAGTACTCCGACGGACCCGGAGCTCCCCGAGAACCCCAAGCTCCCGGCGACGCCCTGGGAGCCGCCCGATTGTGCGCCGCCTTGGCGCTGGCCGGTGCCAACTGGCTGGCCGACTTGGCCGCACTTGCCGTTGCCTTTGCCGCGCTCGGTTTTTCCGTTCCGTGGCACGGCCTGTTGTTGGCGTATGCGGTCACCCAACTGGTTACGATCGTGCCCCTGCTGCCGGGATCGATAGGCGTGGCCGAGGGGTCGATGGCGGCCGCCCTTGTTTGTTCCGGGGTCCACCCAACCGAGGCGGTGGCCGGTGTTCTCGCCTACCGCCTCGTGAGCTTCTGGCTGGTCCTGCCAGTGGGCTGGCTGGCGTGGACCTTCCTCCGGCGCCGCGGGTCAGGCTTCGAAGAGGTGACGACCGGCTCCCTCCCCGGGCGTGTCTTGACGTCGGCCTGACCTGCGGTCCCGCCGGGCGAAAGCCAGGCTGCATCACCGTTCGTAACCCTCCGACCTATTTACCAGGGCATGACGGCACACCTCTTTACCCGCACGCGGATCGCACTCGTCCTCGACCGGAGCCGGCCGTCTACGGCCCCCTACCTGCGGGTGTCCATGGTCGACTGCGCACAGTTGGCGGACGCTCCACCGCAAGCCCTTGGTATCACGTATTGGTTTGACGCCGACCGCGAAGGTGAGCCCCGGCCGGCGGCGGTCCGTTTCACTGGACACCGTTCGGGCGTCGTCGCTGGCCCCGGGCCGACTGACACCTTTACCGTGACGGAAACCATCAAGGCGGTGCCGCCCGGCTGCGGGCGCGTCGCCATCACCAGCCGCATCGTCGATGTCGCCCCTGGCGAATGGACGGTCACCGCCGTCCGCGACGACCCTGCCCCTTCGAATCAGGGCGCAGGACAACGGGATGCCTCGGGATTGGGGTCGACCGGCTTCTCGCCGCTGATCGGTGTACGCGCTCCGGGCGTTCACCTGGGAGCGTGGCCGCTGTTCGTCGGCACCGGGGGCACGGTGGCCCTGGTCCTCCAATCCCGCCTGGCGGCTCAATCCCACCTCCCCGTGCGTCCCATCTTCACGGTGTCCGTGATCGCCTGTGTGGCCGGACTTCTCGGCGCCCGGATCTACCACGTCGCCCAGCACGATCTTCGGCGCGTCGCCAGCCCCCGGGCGTGGATCCGAGCCGGGATGTGCATCCAAGGCTTCGTGATCGCCGCCCTCGTCACCGCGACCATCGGGGCTATCGCCGAAGGAATCTCCGTCCCCCACCTTCTTGACCTGACGGCGCCTGCGTTGCTTATCGGAATGGCCATTGGTCGGCTTGGCTGTTTCTTCGGCGGCTGCTGCGCCGGGCGCCCCACCGCGTCGCGGTGGGGCCTATGGTCCTCCGATCGCCGGATTGGGATCTCCCGCATCCCGACGCAATTGCTCGAATCCGCGCTGTGTTTGGGAATCGGCGCCGCCGCTCTCGCCGCTAGGCATTCGACAGTGGCCAGTATCCCGGGAGCCGTCTTCATCGGCGCTATCGCCGTCTACACCCTAGGCCGCCAGATGCTCCTGCCGTTACGCGATCTGCCCCGCGCCACCTCGTACGGCCGCCCAGTCGCCATCGCCGTTACAGCCACGGTCGTCCTGGCAGTACTGCTCGTTGCCATCTTCACATAGAAATCGCGCTGAGAGTGCCGGCGCTCATCACCGGGTGTATGCCTTGGCCTCCGTTAACCGGTTAACCCGCGGGCATGGTCTCGAGGCCGCTGCGGTCGTCTGTCGCCGCCCAAAGCATGTCCGGTGAGCCTTATGGGGCGAACTCGATCTCGGCAGGCTCTCGTCAGCCGCGTGTAACCCATGCGTCTATAGATCGACGACGTGGCTGCCGTTTCTGTGCCCGGAATGCACCTCGGGAGCGACAGCACGCCCAAACGCACCGAAAACCCCGATACCGAGGAGTCTCTCGTGCCCTTCCGCCTACACCTTCGTCGCGGCTCGTCCTTTGCAGCCGTCTCCGTTGCCTCCGCCGCGATTGTCATGGCCACCTCGTGCAGTCCGGCCACCAAGAGCACCGCTGCCGCCCCTCCGGTCGGGCTGAACGAGATCCAACACATCGTGGTCGTGTACATGGAGAACTGGAGTTTCGATTCCCTTTATGGCGAATTTCCGGGGGCGGACGGTTTGTCGAGAGCGGGACGTACCACCCAGGTGGACAAGCAGGGCGTCGCCTACGCGCAGCTGCCTCAAGCGCTCGACAGCACCAAGGCGGCCAAGCCCAGCGCCGCGATGCCCACGCCGGTTAAACCGGCGGACCCGCGGTTCCCGACTACGTTGGCGAACGGTCCGTTCAACCTCGAAACCTTCGTCCCGCCGACGAACACCATCGGCGATCTCGGCGACGGCTTCTACCAGGAGCAAATGGCCATCGACGGCGGGAAGATGGACAAGTTCGTGGCCACTGGCGGCGTCGGCGCCTTGCCAATGGGCTACTACGACGCCGCCCCTCTGCCGCTCGGGCAACTGGCCCGGCGTTACACCCTCGACGACAATTTCTTCCACGCCGCCTTCGGAACCTCGATGCTCAACCATCTCTGGCTGATCAGTGGAGCCACCCCGGCGTGGCCGGACGCCCCGGCGTCCATGCGGATCGTTCTCGGCGCCAGCGGCCAACTCGTCAAGGACGGTGCGGTCACCCCGGGCGGCTACTTGGTGAACACCGCCTATCCGGCCGATGGCCCGCACCCGGCCACCACGCCCGCAACCAGTTTGGTGCCGCCCCTCCACACGGCCACGATCGGCGATCGGCTGAGTGCCAAAGGGGTCAGCTGGGCCTGGTATGCGGGGGGCTGGAATAACGCCTTGGCGGGCCATCCCGACCCGCTCTTCCAGTTTAACCACCAACCGTTCGCCTATTTCGCCAACTACGCCAACGGGACCCCCGGCCAAGCCGACCACCTGAAGGACGAAACGGACCTGGCCGCCGCCATTCGAACGAACTCCCTCCCAGCCGTCAGCTTCTACAAGCCGATCGGAGCCGATAACGAACATCCCGGCTACGCCAACCTGCTCGACGGCGAAACCCACGCCGCCAACCTGATCGACAACATTCTGGCCAGCCCTGCGGGGAAGAACACGGCGATCATCGTCACCTACGACGAAAACGGTGGCTTCTGGGACCACGTCCCGCCGCCCTTCATCGACAGCTGG
>DATARN010000079.1:0-19877 GCA_036264135.1 Acidimicrobiales bacterium | reverse complement strand
ACCGCGGCGGTGACGAAGAAGATCGACGTCCACGAGTAGCGCCCGAGCATCCACCCGGCTCCCAGCATCCCGAGCGTGCCCCCCGCCCCGGCGAATCCGGCCCAGATGCCGACGGCCCGGGCCCGCTCCTCGGGAGGGAACACGCTGGTGATGGTGGAGAGCGTCCCCGGCATGATGAGGGCGCCGCCGATGCCGGTGATGGCGCGGAAGGCGATGAGTTGGCCTCCCGAGCCGGCCAACGCCGACAACAGCGACCCCGCTCCGAACAGGACGATGCCGGTGAGCAGCGCCCGGCGCCGGCCGAAGCGGTCGCCCACCGCGCCCGCCACCAGCAGCAGCGAGGCCAGCGTCAGGGCGTAGGCGTCCACCACCCACGTCTGGGTGCCCTGGCTCAGGCCGAGCGCCTGGCTGACCTTGGGCAACCCAATCGCCAGGCTGGACACGCTGGCGACGACGAGCACGAGGGCGAAGCACATGGCGACCAGCACCAGGTTCCGGGCGCGGGGCGTGAGGCTGGCGGCCGGTTCGCGCGGGTCGACGGTTGTCTGGGCGCGTACGTCTAGAGCCATGGGTGTGTCCCTCCGGGTGGTGGCGCGGTTGGCCGCGCCGGGGCGAGTACCACCTCCGCCAGCGGGCCCGCGGCACGGGTCCCGGCGTGGTGGTTGTTCCGGAACGATCTCTGCGGCGTCGTCCGGTTGGTGGTCATCATGCCAACAATCAATCCGCAAGTCAACATTACCGATAATAAATCTTCCCGAATTTTTGCGTGGGCGCGCTATAGTCGGGTCATGGCCACGTCAGATACGGCGGAGGTCGCACCGAGCGACGCGCCGCACCGGCGCGGCCGGCGGCTTTCCGCCGACCGCAGCGACGTCATCCTGGAAACCGTGCTCGACCTCCTGAAGGAGGTGGGCTATGACCAGATTCGGATGCAGGACGTCGCCGACCGAGCCGCCGTCGGTCTATCCACCATCTACCGGCGGTGGCCGACCAAGCAGGACGTGGTGCGGGCCGCCCTGGAGTGCGACAAGGCGACGGCCAAGTTCGCCACGACCGGCGACGCCCGGGCCGACCTCAAGTCCTTCCTCATCGAAATGGCGGCCGGGCTGTCCGGCGAGGGCGCGCAGAACCTGCTCGGTTTCCTCGCCGTGTTGCGTTCCGATCCGGGCGTCTGCGACGTGTTCCGGGAGACCATGGTCGCCCGGATGCACGACCACCTCCGCGGCCTGCTGGCGTCAGAACTGGGCGACGACTTCCCCGATCTCGACCTGCGGGCCCGGGTCGCGCCGGCCGTGTTGATCTACCAGGCCGCCATCTGCGGCGAGCGTTTGGGCACCGACGCCCTCATCGAGCGCCTCACCGAGCTGCTTTTCGCCCCGCTCCCTGACGCGCTATGCGCACACCCGGATGGTGTTGAGGGAGGGATCGGCCGGATCGGGTAGCACCATGCCGGCCCGCACCCCCGAGAGCAGGTAGTCGACGACCTCTTCGGATATCCGCTCGCCGGGAACGATGGCGGGAATGCCCGGTGGGTATGGCGTGATCTGCTCGGCCGCGACCTGACCGACCGCCTCCCGGGCGGCGACGCTGCGGGCCGGCCCGAAGAAGGCGTCGCGGGGCAGGGTGACGGAGTCGAGCTCGAGGCCCGACGGATCGGGCAGCTGGACCGGCTCGGGTTCGGGAAGGCCGGGCGCGGCGTCGATGAGCCGCGTCACGGCGTCGATCAGGCGGGCGGCCGTCTTGTCGTCGTCAGCCATCGAGAACGTCGCCTCGATGCGGGCGTGGTCGCTCAGCCCCACGTCGAGCCGACAGTTGGCTCGCAGCCAGTCGGAGGCCTGATAGCCGCTGATCCCCAGTTCGGACACGTCCATCAGCACCTGCAGGCGGTCCAGGTCATGGCTGGCCTCCGCCCCCAGCAGCTCCTGCTCGAGTACCCGCAGCCCCGGCAGCCCGTCGATCTCCGAACGGGCCCGGCGGGCGAGGGAGAGGGCGGCGCCGAGCAGCTCGTCGCCGTGCTGCACCATCTGTCGCCGCCAGCCGTCGATGGCGGAGTAGATCATCACGTTGGGGCTGGTCGTCATCAGCAGGTCGGCGCACGCCGCCAGCCGCGACGGGTCGACCAGGTCACCCTGGACGTGGAAGACCGAGCCCTGTTCGAAGCCGGCGCCCATCTTGTGGACGCTCACGACACACACGTCGGCGCCGGCGTCCATGGCCCACGTGGGCAGGTCGTCGTGGAAGGGGAGGTGGGCACCCCACGCCTCGTCGACGATGAGCGGCTTGCCCCGCCGGTGGCAGACGTCGACGATGGCGGCCAGATCGGCGCAGGTGCCGTACGGGGTCGGGCTGACCACCAGCGCCCCGGCGGCATCCGGGTACCGCTGCCACATGGCCTCCACGTCCTCGGGTGACGGCGGGTGGGCCAGGTGAAGCTCCCGGTCCCAGCGGGGCCGAATCCAGCGCGGCTGCAGGCCGGAGAAGATCAGCCCGGCCACCACCGACTTGTGGGCGTCGCGGCTCACCAGCAGGTCGCCGTGGCCGCCGGCGATGGCCAGCATGGCGGCCTTGACGGACAGGGAACTGCCACAGGTGGAAAAGAAGGCGTGGTCAGCTCCCACCGCGTCGGCCATCAACTGCTCGGCGCATTTGAGATAGCCGTGCGACGAGGACCGATCATCGAGCCCGGCGCTGACCAGCACATCGGATCGAAATGTGTCCTCGCCGAGCACCGCTCGCGTCCGCCGATCGGCCCCTCTGCCCTGGCGGTGGCCGGGCGGCGTGAAGCCGTACCGGTCCTGCTGGTGGTAGGCGGCCAGGGCATCGAGCAGCGGGGCCTCGCGGTGGTCCATGAGGGTGTTGTAACCGCCGGGGCGCCGGTCTAGACCGCGCCTGCAGAGGCGGCCACGACCACGGCGTAGGAGCCCGCTCCCAACACGGCATCGGCCGCCACCTGGTGGGCGCCGCCGTGGAGTGCTTCCAGCGCCCCGCTGGCCGGGTCGAAGGTGACGTCGTCGACGGTGCCCAACTCATTGCCCGATTCGCTGAGCAGCCGCCGCCCGATCAACTCCAGCTTCCCCTCGGCGGCGGCGTGCTCCCGGGCGTCGGCCGGTTGGCGAAGGGCGGCTTCGTCGCCGACCATGACCGCGTCGGTGCCGAAGCCCGTCAGCTGCGACCAGTCGACCAACGACGCCTTCTTGCCCTTGCCCATAACGACCGCCGCCACCCGCCGGCCGTCGGCGGTGACGAGGAGGTGTGACACCGTTCCCAGTTGCTGGGCGGTGGCCCGGCTGACGACCTTGCGGCCGGCTGCCTGGCGGAACGACTCGCTCACGGTAAGCCCAGCCGGGCGCGAAAGGAATCGACGGCTGCGCCAAGTCCGACCAGGTCGTCGGTCACGAAGGACTCGGTGACTTCGGGTACCACCAGGGCCGACCCCGACACGGCCAGCTGGGCGGGCAGCGGGATGTACCCCGGCCGGCCGTCGGCCTTGTCAATGCGGTATCCCACCACCTCGCCGGCGCCGCCGACCACCACGACCAGGTCGCGTACGGTGCCCAGACTGACGCCGGACTCGGTCAGCACGTCGTTGCCGAGCACGTTGCGATTGGCCGGAGGATGGGCCATTTCCTGCGGGGCGGCGTCGGGCTCGACCATTGCCGAATCATCGACGACCATGACGGCGTCGCGGCCGATGGCGTGAATCGACTCGGCGGGCAGCACCTCCCGGCACCGGCCGGCGAGAAAGCCCCGCTTGTTCAGGGTCAGGCCGACCAGCCGGCCGGCGGCGGGGTCGTACAGGACATCGCGCACCTCGGCCACGTCCTCGCCGCCGTGCACGGTGACCACGGGGAGGCCGTTGATCTCCGACGCCGTCATGAGCAGCGTCATGGTTTGGGATCGCCGGTGGTCCGGCCGGTGGCGCCGGGTGTGCCTTTGCGGGAGGGTGTGGCGATCACCCCGCCGCGGCGGCTGCGCCGGCGGATGACCACGAAGGCCACCAGGGCCACCACGATCACCACCACCGCCACGATGAGCCAGGCCACGACCGACATGGGCTGTCCTTACCGTCGCCGGCGGCACTTGAAACCGGCCGGCCCCTCGGTTGGGTTGGGCAAAGTTCGGTCCCTGTTCCGCTGCGTGTCTGCCGGCGGCTACCGGGGCGAAACGTTGCCGGATAGGTATCCGTTCGGGTCGGAAGCGGGCGCGGTTTCGCCGCGCCCGCCTGCCGATCCCTTCGTCCCCACAAGGAGGCAATCTGATGAGACGACTGCGTGCCCTATTAGCACCTGCCCTGATGGCGGCCGGTTTGAGCTTGTTGCCGGCGCCCCTTTCCGCGCCGCCGGCCGCGGCCGCCACCGGCCCCTGCGGATTGGGGCTCTCCTCCGTCCACTACACCCATGTCATCTGGGTGATGATGGAAAATCACAGTTACGACACCATCATCGGGCCGAACACCGGTGCGCCGTACATCAACTCCCTCGCCGGCGAGTGCGGCCTGGCGACCAACTACCACAACGTTGACCACCCCAGCCTGCCCAACTACGTCGCTGCCACCTCCGGCACCCCCTACGCCTCGCTGCGGAAGTTCACGTCGGACTGCAACCCGTCGAAGAAGTGCAGCACCTCGGCGGCCAGCATCTTCAGCCAGGTCGGCTGGAAGGCGTATGAGGAATCCATGCCGTCGAATTGCGCCACCAAGAACACCGGGACCTACGCGGTGCGCCACAACCCGCCGCCGTATTACACGGCGTTGTCGGGTTGCGCCACCAACGACGTGCCCTACACCCAGTTGGCGACCGATCTGGCCAACAACACCTTGCCGGCGTTCTCCTTCGTCACCCCCAACCTGATCGACGACATGCACGACGGCACGGTCGCCCAGGGCGACACGTGGCTGTCGCAGAACATCCCGACCATTACCAACTCGGCGGCCTACCAGGCGGGCAACGTGGCCCTCTTCATCACCTGGGACGAGGGCGAGGGCGGTACGGCCAGCGACTGCGCCACCAACACCACCGATGTCGGCTGCCATGTCGCCACCTTGGTGGTGAGTCCCAGCACCACGCCGGGAACCCAGTCGGCCACGCTGTTCAACCACTACTCGCTGCTGGGCAGCACCGAATCGCTCCTTGGCGTCCCCAACCTGGCCGCCACCGACCCGGCCGGCACGTCCAGCATGCTGGCCCCCTTCAACCTGTAGTTGCACGCCTTCCGGTCGGGCGGACCGCCGCAGTGGTGGTCCGCCCGGTCAGGATTCCCGAATCGGGCGCCGCTCCATAAGATATTCCGGTGAAAGCGGCCAATTAAGCCGAAGGCTGCCACCCGGTGGTGTTTCCGCCCAAATTAAAAAGAGCTGGTCCACACCACGAATCGCAGCCTCGATGGTTTTGTCAGTCAGGCGGGCGAGGAGAGCGTCGATGGCCGGATCACCTCCGCCGGCCAGGCGGCCCCGTACTCCCGTCGGGGTGTCCGGCCCATCGCCCCAGCGGTTCAGGACGGCGTTGGTCACGGTCTTGGCCCTGCGGTGCTCGACGGAGAGCCACTCGCCGGTGGCAGCACCGGTCGCGGCCCCCGAGACGATCCGCCCCTGCTTCCTGCGCTTCGGGTCACGGGCCCCGGCAGCCAGGTTGGCCTGCCCGTGTTTGCCGGCGGCCAACTCCCCCCAGAGCCCGCCGTCCAGCCCGAACAGCGATTCCACCACCAGGTGGGGAAGGTCGTGGAGCACGTGGACGGCAACCCGCCGCGGCTCACCGTCCTGAATAATCCGAGTGCGGTCGTCGGCGCCGGCGGCGTCCCCTTTCACGATGATGATCTCCACCGCCGTGACGCTGGCAGGCGCGGGCCGCGATGGCAACCTTTTCCCGCCGGCGCAGGCGGCGTCGGGAATCCCAGAGAAGGGCGGAGGCGGCACAAAGTCCGCTAAAAGTAACGGTTGCGTTCCGAACCAGGCCGACATATATACTCTGTAGGTATCGGCTCCCCGCAGGGAGCTGGGAAAGTCAACGAATGCCCCCCGACTCGTTGATGCACCCTCAAATCGCGATGGGTGGCGATGCGGCTTGCAGGAAGACAAGGCAGTACAGCAGCCCCCTCCCCCCGCCCGATGACAAATGGAGACGGTGCTGCCGTGAGTCATCCCCTAGGGGAATCACTCGATCCGTGGCGCCAGGTGCAGGCCGCGACCGGACTGGGCGAGACGACCCGGTGGGTCGCCCTCTTGGAGTTTGCCGTGGACCACGGCGAGGCCCCCTTCGAGTTCGACGAGGTGGCGGCTCTGGTCGAGGCGTTGGACGACTGGGGCTCGACGGCGCTGTACAACCCGACCCGGTACGCCATTCAGATCCAGGTGGACGCCGAGGAGCCCGACACCGCCATGCGGCTGGCCACAAACGCCCATCGTGGCGCCGTCGTCTCGGGCGTCATCCGTCCGGCAAAACTGATGCGGGGGGAAGTGCTCACGCTGGCCGAGTTCGAAGGCGACGCCGAACGGGCGCTGTCGCTGGAAGATCTGGCCCTCACACGAGGGCGCTCCGACCTCGCCTGCAACGAGGTATACGACGCCACGCGAGCTCTCGTCGGCGCGACGAGCCGCGCCCAGGTCGACGCCATCGTCTTCGAGTTCGTCCTTTCGATCGGCGCAGAGGTGAGCGTCGGCCCCCGCCGCCCGGGAATCGGTGAAGTCGTCATCGACCTGGCCATTGATCACCCGCCGACGTACGCCGTGGCGGAGGCCAACAGCGTCACCGGCCTTCTGTTGGAGACGGCGTTGCCGACGCTGCTCCAAGACGCCGCGGTGGCGCGGGCCCGCTTGAGCACGTGGGGCGAAACGCTGCCTTCGTAGACGAGGCGCCGAAGGCTCTGGTCAGGCCGGGGAGAGCCAGACCACACCCAGCGGCGGCAGGACGACCAGCGCCGAATGCGGCTGCCCGTTCCAGGGCTCACCGTCGGCGTGGACCCAGCCGGCGTTGCCGGTGTTGCTCCCCGCGAAGCAGGCGGCGTCACTGTTGAGCACTTCCCGCCAGCCCCCCGGCTGGGGTAGGCCGACGCGGTAGGCGGCCCGGGCGACGGGGGACAGGTTGGCGATGCACGCCAGCACCCGGCTGTCCGTCGACAACCGCAGAAATGACAGCACGTTGGAGTCGGCGTCGTTGGCGTCGATCCACTGGAACCCGGCCGGCTCGAAGTCGAGTTCCCACAAGGCCGGTTCCTGGCGGTAAAAGCGGTTCAGCTCCCGGACCAGGTCCTGCACTCCCCGGTGTTCGGGGTACTGAAGGAGGTGCCAGTCGACGCTGCCGTCGTCGTCCCATTCCTGCGACTGGGCGATCTCGCCGCCCATGAACAACAGTTGTTTGCCCGGATGGGCCCACATCCACGCCAGCAGGGCGCGCAGGTTGGCCGCCTTCTGCCACCGGTCACCGGGCATCTTGGCCAGCAGCGACCCCTTCCCGTGGGCCACCTCGTCGTGGGAGAGCGGCAGCACGAAATTCTCGGTGAAGGCGTACAGCATCCCGAAGGTGAGGTCGTTCTGGTGAAAGCGGCGATGGATGGGGTCCTTGGCGAAGTAGTCGAGAGTGTCGTGCATCCACCCCATGTTCCACTTGAGCCCGAAGCCGAGCCCTCCCATGTCGGTGGGACGAGACACCGCGGGCCAAGAAGTCGACTCCTCGGCGATCATCATCACGCCGGGGTGGGCGCCGTAGACCTGCTCGTTCAACTGGCGGAGGAAGCTCACCGCCTCCAGATGCTCCCGACCGCCGAACATATTCGGGACCCACGCGCCATCCTCGCGGGCGTAGTCCAGGTAGAGCATCGAGGCCACCCCGTCGACGCGCAAGCCGTCGATGTGAAACACCTCGAACCAGTAGTTGGCGTTGGCCACGAGGAAGTTCCGGACTTCGTTTCGCCCGTAGTTGAACACCAGGGTGCCCCACTCGTGGTGAGCGCCCTTGCGAGGGTCGTCGTGCTCGTACAGGGCGGTCCCGTCGAAGCGGGCCAGCGCCCATTCGTCGCGGGGGAAATGTCCCGGCACCCAGTCGACGATCACGCCGATGTCCTCGGCATGCAGGGCGTCGACCAGGGCGGCGAAGTCGTCGGGCGGGCCGAAGCGCGCCGTCGGGGCGTAGTACGACGACACTTGGTAGCCCCACGACCCGGAGAACGGATGCTCGGCGACCGGCATCAGCTCAACGTGGGTGAAGCCCATCTCCTTGACGTAGGCGGGGAGCTGCTGTGCCAACTCCCGGTAGCTGAGCGGCCGCCCTCCCTCCTCGGGGACCTTTCGCCAGGACCCCAGATGAACCTCGTAGATCGACAGCGGCCGGGCCAGGGCCGACTCGGCGTCCCGGCGGGCCAGCCAGGCGGCGTCGCTCCACGGATGCTCGTACTGGGCCACGATGCTGTCGGTACCGGGCGGCGCTACCGCCGCCATGGCGACGGGGTCGGCCTTGAGCGTGAGGTGGCCGGCGGCGGTGAGGATCTCGAACTTGTAACGGGCGCCGGGCTCGACACCGGGCAGGAAGAGTTCCCACACGCCCGATGATCCGAGTGACCGCATGGGGTTGAGCCGGCCGTCCCAGAAGTTGAAGTCGCCGACGACCCGAACCGATCGGGCGTTGGGCGCCCAGACGGCGAACGATGTGCCGTCGACGCCGTGATGGCGGCGGGGGTGGGCACCCAATACCCGCCACAGCTGGCGGTGAGACCCCTCCCCGATCAGGTGGAGGTCGACCTCGCCCAGCGTTGGGGGGAAGCGATAGGGGTCTTCGAAGGTGACTACCGTGCCGTCGGCATAGGACGCCAGCAGCTGGTAGCCGGCCGCCGCCTGCTCGGGCACCGGGCCGGCGAATAGCCCGTCGCGCAGCTCGGCCAGGTCGACGGTGGCCATGCCCGGGTCGCCGGGAAGCACGACCCGCACCGCCTCCGCCGAGGGGCGGTATGCCCGGATCACCGGCCCGTCCCCGGTGTCGTGGAGCCCGAGGATTTGGTGGGGGTCGTGGAAGTCGCCGCTCACCACCGCCGCCAGCTCGCGCGTCAGTATGTCGATTTCATTCGGCAGGGCCATTCCAATGAGCCTACGAGTGAAATCGGAGACTGCATTTCACACCATTCCCGCCCTGACGATTTCGTTAGCCGTGGCCGCTGGAGTCGACCTTGAGGGCCCCGGCCGCCCGGCTCAAGGCGGCGAGGTGTTCGTCAACGGACCCAAACCCGGCGCCCATGGTATTGATCGCCATATGGGTGGCGCCTTCCGCCTGCCATTGGACGGTTTCCGCCATGGCGTCGTCACCGCCGGCGCGCCAGTTGACGCGGCCCTCCATGCCGATGGTCGCCGGGTCACGCCCCGCGTCGCGCGCCGCCTGTTCGACCAGCGCTCGGGCCTCGTCCAGGTCGGGGCCGGGCCCCACTTGGGGGAACCAGCCGTCGGCCAGCCGGCCGATCCGGCGCAAGGCGGCGGGCGAGGTGCCCCCAAACCACACGGGGATCGGTCGCTGCACCGGGAGCGGTGCCAGGGCCGCCCCGGTGACCCGCTCGTACTCGCCGCGGTGGGTGACGCTCTCCTCGGTCCAGAGCCGGCGCATGAGTCGGACCTGCTCGCCGATGCGCCGGCCCCGGTCGTGGAATTCCTTGCCCAGGGCCTCGTACTCCACGGCGTTCCAGCCGATACCCACACCCAGGCGGAAGTGACCGCCGGTCAGCAGGTCCACTTCCGCCGCTTGCTTGGCCACCAGGGCGGTCGGTCGTTGCGGGAGGATGATGATGCCGGTGACCAATTCGATGGGCGTGACGGCGGCCAGGTAGCCGAACAGCACGAACGGCTCGTGGAACTGTGTCCGGTTGTCGTAGGGGCCCGTCCATGGCCGGTGGACGGCGGGGTCGGCGCCGACCACGTGGTCGTAGGCGAGGATGTGGGAAAAGCCGAGCTCCGTGACTCCCTCGGCGTAGGCCCGGATCCGGGCGGGGTCCGGCCCGATCTCGGTCTGTGGGAAGACGACACCGATGCGCATGGCACCGGTCTATGCCGGTCCACGCAAAAAAGCCCATTCGGCCTCTTCTTTTGATCGGAAAATGCCGATGGTTGAACGGAGGTCACACGGACAAGGAGGTCTCGGCTATGACCGGACGGCAGCGTTGTGACGAGATCCTGCGCTTGATCGACCAGGCCCTGGCCGATCAGGAGCGGTACGGAGTAGCCCGGGTTGCGCCGACGGTCCGCCCAGCCCCCGAGACTGTCGGCGAGCCTCTCCTGAGCACCGCGCCGCTGGCGTGACTCGGACCTCGGCGGCGTCGCAACCTCGGGGCCTCGTGACACCCACGAGGTGACTGCCAGACCGAGGCCCGCGGGGCCCCCGGAACCTATTGCCGGTTGCCCGGATGGGCCCGCCGGCTTCGGGCCCGAGCGAGCAACGGGTGCACCAGGTCCACCAGCTCGCAGGGGGTCGACGGACCCGGAACCTGGCCGGCCAGCACTTCCAGTTCCAGGGGAAGCAATTCCCGGCGTTGTACCGAGGCGAGCTCGTCGACCGTCGGTGCGATGGCCAGCAGCTCGGCGGCGAGGAAACAAAAGGCGCCGTCCCACTGGCCGTTGCCGGCCCGCCAGCCATCGTCGGCCAGCACCGCCAAAGTCTCGCGATCGGCATGGGTGAGGGTGTTGATCCAGACCCACCCCGGTACGGGGCGACCGCGGTACGTTTCGGCCACGCATCCGGCGATGAACCGGTCACACCCGTCAATCAGATTCTCGGTAGCGGTTTGCATCGCCCGCTTCTCGCGCCTGCGCATGATGACCTCCCCTCCCGGTTATCTTCGGCTGCCGCAGGCCGCAGCGATAGAGCCGAACGTCCTTTCGCCGCCAATTTTTTGCCGGCCCCCGGCGGCACGCCGACCCGCGGTCGATCAGTGGGTATCGGTACCATGCGACCAGTGACCCAGGCGGCGCGTTGGCTCATCGTCCTCGTCCCGGCAGCGCTGCTCGCCGGTTGCAGTTCGGGTCACGCCAATACGGGGGGCCGGTCGGCCACGACGCCATCGGTCGGGACGAGCCCGACCACGGCGGCCGTCACCCCCACCGCTCCGGTGCCCGGCGTCACCGGGCCTGCTCCGGAAGCGTCCACTACCTCGGCGGCCGCCGCGACCACGCCGGTGGCGACGTCCACCCCAGCGCCGGCGGGAACCACAATCCCCGCCGGTCCGCCCTCGGCGGCGACCGGGAAGGGAGGGATCGCCGGCCATGTGTACGCCGGTTGCGGAAGCGGCCCACCATCCGGCGCGGCGTGCCAGACACAGACCGGTGTGGCGGGTGACACGATCACCGTGACGTCGGGCGGTGCGACCGTGGCCACCGCGATCACGTCGGCCGACGGCGGCTACCGGGTCGACGTCCCCGCCGGTCTCTACGGCCTCGAGGAGAGCAAGGGCAGGCAGACCACTCGGGTCCAAGTCGACGCCGGTCTGATCGTGGTGGCCAACTTCACGGTGAGCTGAAGAGATACTTCGGGTTGCGGTCGCCGATCGCGTCAGATGTAATAGCCACCGCAAGGTTGGGGCGTTTCGACGGTAGAGAGGGGCGGAGCGATGCGGGCTCGTCTGAGCGCGTTTGTGGCGGCATTGCCGCTGGTTGGGTTGGCGACGATCGGGGCCGTGCCTGGTGCCGCCGCCGCGCCCCGGAGCGTGGCCGCGGGCGCGCCGGTCACCGTGTCGGCGGCCACGGACGTGCCGTACGTGGTGGATCCGGCGGTCAACAACACCGTGGCCAACTTCGCCACGACAGATACGACCGGTGGGTCGGAGCCGAGCGTGGCCCTGGATCCGTCGAACCCGGAGCAGGCCGTGATGACCTCCTTCTCCGGCGGATGGGGGGCCAATGCCCCGCTGTGGCAGACCATCAACGGCGGCCAGACCTGGACCCAGCAGTTCTCCATTCCGGCTCCGCCGGGCCGGCCGGCGGGGTGCCCGTGCGACCAGACGGTCGACTTCGGACGCAACGGCACCCTCTACGGAACATTTCTGATCAATGCCGCCTCACCATCGAACAACAAGTTGAACGTCGTCAGCGGGTCGACGACCAACCCGGCCCAGCCGGCGTCGTGGTCGTGGAACGGCAACCCCGTCCAGCTCACCAACAATGCCGCCCCGGGAAACGTCGACCAGCCCTGGCTCCTGGTCAACCGGGACACCACCACGGCGGCCAACGACGACGTCTATGGCGCCTACGACGACTTCAACGCCAACAACGGCCGAGTGGCGGTGTCTCTTAACGCCACGCCCCCCAACTTCACCCGCGACCAGAGCTCGGGGAGCGAGTCGCCCTTCGACGGCGCCAATCCGGGGCTGCGGCTGGCCAAGGACCCCGCCAACGGCCGGATGTACGCCCTCTGGCAAACGGCGACCGCCGGTCCGAGCGGCGCCGGAACATCGCCTCACAACGTGACCATCCACCTGAACCGCACCGCCGACTCGGGCCAGAACTGGACGCTGAACGGCAACAGCGGCGGCATCACGGTGGCCGTCGGTAACCAGGACGAGTACAACTACTCCTTCGGCCAGGCCAACACGCTGCAGGGCGGCGTCGACCACGCCGCCGTCGATCCATCGACCGGCGACGTCTATATCGTCTTCGGCCGTGACGACGATGGCGCCGGTGCTCAGCGGAACCGGATCTACATCGACCGACTGACCTACGACAACATGGGCAACCTCAACGTGGCCGCCGGCTACCCGAAGGCGGTGTCCACCTCCACCGACGCCGCTTTGCCGTCGGTCGCCGTCACCACCGACGGCGTCGTCGGAGTCCTGTACGACTCCTTCGACGGCACGTCGCCGGCGCCGGGGAACTTCCCGATCTTCACCGCCCATCTGGCGCGAAGCACCGACCAGGGCTCGACGTTCTCCGACACCGTGCTCAAGACGTTCCAATCGCCGACCGCCGGCACCGGCGCCCAAGGGCGACGGGATCTGGGCGACTTCCAGCAGCTCAAAGCCGAAGGCACGACCCTCTACGGCACCTTCTCGGGCAATCGCCGGGCCTTCTCGGCGACCGCCAACTCGGTGATCGACCCCATCTACTTTTCGACGACGACGCCGTCGGCCGACCTCTCGACGACGAAGTCGGCCACAACGGACCCGATCACCGCGGGAACCGACGAGAGCTACACCATCACCTCGACGAACAACGGGCCGTCCGACGCCCTCAGCGTCACGATGAGCGACACGTTGCCGACGAATACGACCTTTGTGTCGCTGACCCCCGCCATTGGCTGGACGTGCACGACCCCGGCCGTAGGCGGGACCGGAACGGTGTCCTGCACGATCGCCACGTTGGCGAACGGCGCCTCGGGCGTCTTCACCATGATCGTCCATGTGTCGCCGTCCACCCCCGGCGGATCGACCATCACCAACTCTGCGACCACGACCAGCTCCACCCTCGACCTCAATCCCCTCAACAACACCGGCTCCAAGCCGGTCGCGGTGGTCACCTCGGCGGACCTGGCGACGACCAAGACCGGTCCGGCCAACGTCGTGCCCGGTACCGATGCCACCTACACCGTCACCATGACCAACAACGGCCCCTCCGACGCCGCCGTCCCGGTCCTCACGGATCCGATCCCTGCGGGCACCACCTTCGTCTCGGAAACTCATCCCGCCGGTTGGACCTGCACCGACCCCGCCGTCGGCACGACTGGACCGCCGCTGACCTGCACCGCGGCGACCCTGGCGCTGAACGCATCGGCGTCGTTCACCGTCACCCTCCACGTCAGCCCGGCGGCGGCGGGAACGACGGTGACCAACATTGCCACCGCCAGCTCGAACACCACTGATCCGATTCCCGGAAACAATTCCGGGCAGGCGCCGACCATCGTGACGTGCGACCACAACCTGACGGCGAACGTTCCCGGATCGCTCACCCTCAGCGGCGGGACGTGGTGCCTCACCAATATCACCGTCGGTGGAGCCATCATCGTCAAACCGGGAACGACCGTCTTCGTCATTCACTCCACGATCACCGGCTCGATCACGGCAACGAATCCCGCCGGGTTCAGCGCGTGCCAGTCGAATCTGGCGGCGGTGACCATCACCGGCGCCACGGGATTCGTCCTCATCGCCAACCCTGGTGACGATCTCTGCCTCGGCAACAAGATCAACGGGGCCGTGTCCCTGACGTCGAATACCGGCGGCGTCGAGGTCAGTCACAACGTGATTGTCGGCGGCTCCATGTACCTACGGAACAACACCGGGGGCGGCCCCTTCGCCGAGGACAACTCGCCGGAGATCGAGGCCAACCAACTCAGCGGCTCGCTGATCTGCTCGGGCAACTCGCCGGCACCCACGAACGACGGTCAGCCCAATACGGTGACCGGCGCCCGAACCGGTCAATGCGCCTCACCCGCCCCGCTGTAGACCCGGTCCGTCCTCGCGGGGACAAATCCCCCCAACGCTGACTCGCGATCCGGTCGCGGATTCACCCCGTAGGATGGCTCGCGTTCGTCTCGCGCCGAGGTTCGACAATGGTACTGATGGTCTTTGTCATCGCAACCATCGGCCTCGCCATGGTCGGGATACTGGCTGCGTTATGGCCCCCGACCTGGGCTCCTCCTCGTTGGCGGTCGTGGACCCGTCCCTTTCGGCATTCTGTCCGGCGCCGCCATTACCATGACCACTGGTTCTAAGAATTTTTGTACCCTCCCACGGGGCGGTCGAAGACGCGCCTTCTAGGGGAGGTAAGGGGCCATGGCAGCGAAGTTCATCGATTTTGTGGTTACCGGTGACCCGGGGATGGCCCGGGCGACGGCGGAACGGGCGTTGGTGGAGCGCCGCTTCACGGTGACGTGGAATGACGACTGGACTGGGACCGCCGAGCGGGGCAACAAGGTGGCCAACGCCCTCGCCGGCGCGCTGGCCCAGTACTTCAAGGTCGGACTTCGTCTCATGAGCACCCAGCCCGGTGAGACGACCGTTCGGGTCGAACGGCAATCTTCGGGCTGGATGGGCGGCGCCATCGGAGCAGCCCGGACGAACAAGAACATGACGGCTCTGCGCCAGGAACTCGAGGCCACCTTCGGTACCGCGGGGGTCCTGAGAGGCGTCAGCGAGGGCTAGTGGTCCGTCGTTGATATAGCTGCGGGATCTAGAGTGGCAGCATGCTGACGATGCGTGGTGCCGATCCGCTGGTGTTGAGTGACGGGCAGAGGGCGGAGTTGGCGCGGATCGCCCGGTCGAGTTCGTCGCCGCATCGCTCGGTGCTCAAGGCCAAGGCGTTGTTGGCGGCGGGCGAGGGGGTGGCCAACAATCAGATCGCCCGTCAGGTCGGGGTGAGCGCCAACTCGGTGCGGGCGTGGCGGGCCCGTTTCGCCCACAGCGGGGTGGAGGGGATCGGGGTCATCGCCAAGGGGCGGGGTCGGCGCTCGTGGCTGGCCGAGGGGACGGTGGCGGAGATCGTGCGGATCACGTTGTGCGAGAAGCCCGACGACGAGGGGACGCATTGGACCAGCCGGAGCCTGGCGCGCCGGGTCGGGGTGGGGAAGGACACGGTGGCGCGGGTGTGGCGCGATCACGGCCTCAAGCCGTGGAAGGTGGACACCTTCAAGCTGTCCAACGATCCGCACTTCGAGGAGAAACTGGTCGACGTGGTCGGGTTGTACCTCGACCCGCCGCAGCGGGCGGCGGTGTTCTCCTTTGACGAGAAAACCCAGGTCCAGGCGTTGGACCGCAGCCAGCCCAGCCTCCCGATGCGCCCGGGCCGGGCCGGGACCATGACCCATGACTACAAACGCCACGGGACCACGGATTTGTTCGCGGC
Source organism: Acidimicrobiales bacterium (assembly GCA_036264135.1). GTDB lineage: Bacteria > Actinomycetota > Acidimicrobiia > Acidimicrobiales > Palsa-688 > DATARN01. The sequence goes on along the minus strand of DATARN010000079.1, from coordinate 4,084 downwards.
GCTCAACGTGGGCACCGGCGAGGTCATCTGGGCGTGCCGCAACCGCCACACCAGCGCCGATGTGCTGGCCTTTTTCAAGATCGTCGACGCCAACGTGGCCCGCGATCTCGACATCCACGTGATCCTCGACAACCTCTCCGCCCACGACGGCCCCGAGGTCACCGATTGGCTGGCCGACCCTCGCCGGGCCCGCTGGCACCTGCATTTCACGCCGACCAGTTCCAGTTGGCTGAACCTGGTGGAACGGTGGTTCAAGGAGCTCACCGAGCGTCGGCTGCGCCGGGGCGTGTTCACCAGCGTCGGCAACCTGGTCGACGGGATCTACGACTGGGCGGAGACCTGGAACGCCGACCCCAAGCCCTACATCTGGCACAAAACGGCGGAGGAAATCATCGAGAAAGTACGCCGCGGGCGAGCAACACTCACCCAAGTCAAATCCGCGACGGAGCACTAGCTCCCCTGCGGCGGCGAGCCTTTCTCCGACTTCGGACCCCCTCCTTCTCGAAATCTGTTAATCCGGCCGTTCCGGCAGCGTCGTAGATCTCTCAGCCCGAGAATTCTGGCGACGCATATGGAACTGAATACCAATCACCTGGCTTTTAGCCGCCCGCGGGCGCGGGCATGACCGGAGGCGTGAATATGAGTGTCGTGACGACCGTGACCCTGATCGCTATTGGTACGGGCGTACTGGCCGGGCTCATCGTCCTTGCGGACGTGGACCTCATGGTCGTTCGGATTTTCGAGAACCACCGGCGCGAGCTCAGGCGCACCTATGCCCGCCAGCCGGAACCGTTAGCGCCGGCCGAGCCGCCACGGCCCCTGCCATGGGTGGCCCCGGCACCCCGCCTAACGCCGGCCTCGCCAACTTCGCCGGCGTGGTTGGGGACATCAGGGCCGGCGTGGCCGGCGGAAGCCGAGGAGCGGGCGCCGGCGGCGAACGTGGAGGAACTGAGCGAGGGCGAGCGGTGGCTGGCCAAGATGGGCGCCTATGCCTCTGGGGGCGCGGGGCCGTTCGCTCGCGAGGACGCCGAGGCGGCGCTCCTGCGGGACAAGGGTCCGGCCACCGCCGTGAACTGGCAAGTCGCTCGCCATCACTACCAAGAGGCCAGCTAGGCACTCGGGCGCCGTCCCTGCGACACCGATTGGGCCAGGGCATGCTGTGCCGCGGTCGGCGGAGTGCCATTGCACTCATATCGCTTGAAGGCTCAGTTTTTACTGCGTCGTTCTGGCCGGATTGACGGGTACGTATACGAACGGTAGAGCGTCGCCCCTAGCTGTGAACACGAAGCAATGGTGGGACGGGGAGATGCGGACATAGGATGTCGGGCGGACAGGTCGGCGAACGTTCTCGCCGGCGGCGTGGTCCGAGTCAATCCTTGCGGTACTACCCATCATGTCGCGTTGAATCACGATGCCAAACGCCCCTGAACCGGAATTTCTTACGTTGGCCGAAGCGGTCAAGACGTTCGGAATCTCGAGACGGACGCTCGATCGCTGGGTAGTCAGCGGCCGCATCCCAACCCACCAGCGCGACGATGGCGAAGTCGCCATATCGCGTGAACAGCTGGCCAACATGGTCGCCCGTCGCTATGACCTCGACACGGGCAACAACGGCGACCCCGCGGAAGCCTGACCGGCTAGTTCGCCCTCAGCGGCGACAAAGGCTTGGACTCCATCGCCGTGATGTGGGTGGTCGCGCCAAGTCCTCCTTGGAGTAGCACAAGGGAGGGCGAACTTCTCGTGGTACCCCCGGAACTGGGCGAATCGCCGCCGTCCGCGGACGCCAAATCGCGAGCAAACTCTTCGGGAGTTACCAGTTCAAGACGTTGCAGTCTCCATCCCGAAAGTCCGAGACGACGGACCATGCCTTCCCACCGGGATGTGACACTGAATACCGCGGCTGCGGCCGATTGCGAGTCGATTTGGAGCTGTAATGCGTATCGGTGAGGGCTGTGGATCGCCACAACGTGTTCCGTATGCATCATCTCCATCAACGTTTCGAGTGCGGCCAGATCGATGGGGTCTTCGGAGGCGTCGCTTTCGGCCTCAAGTAACACTATCCAGGTCGTTACCATCGTCTCTGTCTTTCTTTGGATCCCGCGTCTTTGGTTCGTAGCGCGACGGCCGGCGGATGTTTCCTGTCAGAAACAATGACCCGTCACGGGGTCGTCGGCAATGGCTCGAAAGCATCATTTTGGGGGCCTGAAATAACTAGTCCGCCTGGGAGGCAGAACTCGTCTGCGCTTTCCACTCGGGGCTCGGGGGTCATCCGAAGCCGTTCGACCGGGCTGGCTTGATCAGGACTGGCGGGCGTGGCCACGATGGCGCCATGGTCGACACGGCGCTGCTTGTCATGGATGTCCAGAACGGGATCGTGGCGCGGTTGCAGGATGGTGCCGCCCCGCTGCTCGAGCGAGTGGGAAGCGCCATCACCGCCGCCCGCGGCGCCGAGATACCTGTGATCTACGTGCGGGTGGCCTTCCGGCCCGGAATGCCCGAGATCAGCGCCAGAAACGCCTGGTTCTCGGCCGTTCGCACCTCGACGCCGATGGGGCTCGACGACGACTCCACGCAGGTGCACCCCCAGGTGGCACCAGAGCCCGACGACATCGTGGTGATCAAGAAGCGGGTCAGTGCCTTCACTGGCAGCGACCTCGCCCTCGTGCTGCGATCACTGGACGTCGACTCTCTTGTTCTCACCGGGATCAGCACCAGCGGCGTGGTGTTGTCGACCTTGCGTCAGGCCGCCGATCTCGACTTCCGCCTTACCGTGCTGCGCGACGCTTGCGGTGACGCCGACCCGGAGGTCCACCGCGTCCTGCTGGACAAGGTGTTCCCCCGCCAGGCGGCCGTCGTCACCGTGGCCGAGTGGGCCGCCCAAGTCGAGGGCTGAGGTCGTTGGAGTCAGGTCGACCGGCCGGCGGCGAGGATGGCCCTGCCGCCCGCGGCCGGGCCTTCGGGGTGGCCGAAGACGGCGCTTCCCGCCACCAGGACATTGGCGCCCGCCTCCACGCAGGCGCGGGCATTGCTGGCGTCGACACCGCCGTCCACTTCGATGTCGGTGGCCAATCCCTGCCGCTCAATCTCGGCCCGGACCTGGGCCACCTTCCGCAAGGTCCGAGGAATCAGGCGTTGGCCGCCGAAACCAGGGTTGATGGTCATTACCAGGGCAAGATCGCACACCTCGAGGATGTCATCGAGGCAGCTGGCCGGCGTGCTGGGATTGATGGCCGCGCCCGCCCGGCAATCGAGGCTCCGGATCTGGGTGAGGGTGCGGTGGAGATGCGGGGACACCTCGTAGTGCACGGTGATGCCGTCCGCTCCCGCTTTGGCGAAGGTTTCGATGTGGCGCTCGGGTTCCACGATCATCAGGTGCAGCTCGAGTGGCAAGTCGGTCACCTTGCGCAGGGCCCGCACCGTGTCGGTCCCGAAGGTGAAGTTGGGAACGAAGATCCCGTCCATGACGTCGACATGGAGGCGTTCGGTGCCGCTGCCCTCGAGTGATGCCACGGCATCGGCCAGGTGGCCGAAGTCGGCGGCGAGCAGGCTGGGGGCGAGAACGATCGCGTCGGGGCAGGTTGGCCAGGTAGAGCGGGGCATGACGTCATCATGCCAGAGCGCCATTTCGCCCATGGGTGTCGCAGAACACCCGAAGAATGGCGTTTACGAGGGGCGTGGGCCGTCGTCGCGGCGAGGGGTGCCGGCGGCCCGGACCTGGGCGTAGGCGGCGGCCAGGTCGACCATGCCGGCGATCGGAGCGCTGACCGCGAGCTCCTCGATCCGGTGGAGGAGGGCGATCTCCGTCTGCCGCCGCACATCGCCGAGATTGTCACGGCCGGCGACGTTGTCACGGCCGGCGACGGCGTCCTTCAGGCGGGCGCCCAAGTCGGAGAGCGCCTTGGCGCTGTCTGCTTGCCCAGAGGTGAACTGCTCCACCAGGGCTTTGAGCGGCTTGAACACGTCGTTGCCCCGGCCGTCGTTGCGGGCTGCGTCGAGGGCCTCGGTGAAGGCGCTGATGTCGGTAACGCCGAACTCCTTGGCCAGCCCGGCCAGCTTGCGCAGTCCGGCGAGGGGGTCGTCGGCC
>DATARN010000075.1:0-11915 GCA_036264135.1 Acidimicrobiales bacterium | reverse complement strand
CCTGTTGCGCAAACTCGATGTCGCCAACCGGTTCGAGGCCGCCGAGATCGGCCAGCGGTACGGGCTCGGCGGTTAGCGGGCCCACTCCCGCTCGCGAAGGCGGCGGATGCGGTCCTCGGTCGGGGGATGGTCGGCGAAGAGGTTCTTGAAAGCGATGCGCCGGCCGGCCAGCGGGTTCACGATGTAGAGCGGGGCCATGGCCGGTGGGACACCCATCGGAATCTGGCGCGACGCCACGTCGAGCTTGGCCAGCGCCCGGGCCAGGGGCTCGCCGTCGCCGATGAGCCGGGCGCCGCTGCGGTCGGCCTCATATTCCCGGCTGCGGGAGAGGGCCAGCTGCAGGAGGGTGGCCGCCAGCGGGGCGAGGATGAGGAGGGCCAGTTCCTCGAAGGCGTTGCCGTTGCCCTCGTTGTTGCCACCGCCGAAGAAAAGGGCAAAGCGCGATGCGAAGGTGATGGCCAGCGCCAGGCTGGCGGCGACCGAGGAGATGAGGATGTCGCGATTGCCGACGTGGGACATCTCATGGGCCAGCACGCCGCGCATCTCGTCCCAGTTGCACACTTGGAGGATGCCCTGGGTGACGGCCACGGCGGCGTGCTCAGGATTGCGGCCAGTGGCGAAGGCGTTGGGCTGGAGGTCCGGCGTGACGTACAGCTTCGGCATGGGAAGGCCGGCGCGCTGGGTCAGGTCGCGGACCACGGCGTAATACTCCGGCATCTGGGCCTCGCTGACCGGGACGGCCCGGGCCGCCTTGATGGCAATCTTGTCGGACATCCAGTACTGGAACCCGACGAAGATGATGGCGATGAAGAAGGCAATAGTGAGCCCCTGGCCACCGGCGATGAGCTGACCTACGAGCATGAACAGGCCACCGATAAAGGCCAGGAGAACCGCTGTCTTGAGACCGTTCTTATTCATAGAAGTACCTCGTAGTCTTTCCCCAGCAAAGGTACCGCCACCCGTGAGGTTCTCGTCAGTCGTAGTAGCCGGAGTGGACGTAGAGGGTGGGGACCCCCTGTTCCTGGAACATCTCCAGGTTGCGGCGATCATCCTCGAATGCCAGCTCCAGTTGCATCCCGTAGGCCCGTAGTTCGTCGATCGAGCGGCGCTTGAAGGCCCGGGCGGCGGCGTACTCGCCCGAGGGCCGCATCACCAGCACATCCCAGCGCAACTGGTTGCGGTCCAGCCAGGCCACCGTTTGGGGCTGGACGCGCAACGGCCGCCCGGTCAGCAGGACAATCACGACCACCGGGTCCAGGAGCTCCAGCACCCGCGCCACCGCCGGGATGACCGTGTCCTCCCCCACGGCATCGAAGAAGGCGTTCCAGTCCCGCCTCCTTCCGGTGACGAAGTGCTGGCGGTCGGTGGCGTCGGAGAGCACGCCATCCACGTCGAACACCACCGCCCGGCCCGGTGCCACCGGTCCCTCGCGCCACCGCCAGTACGGCGGCACCCCCTCCGCCAATTCGGGGCCGGCAAGATCAGATGTCGGGTCCTTGGCCACCGGCTCGGAGGATAGGTGGGCTGGTCGGCGAAATGGCCCCCTTTTCCCCGATGGTCTTACTCCTCGGCCGGCGCCGTGCTGGCCCGGCGCTTGATCTCGTCCACCACCTTCGGGTCGGCCAGGGTCGTGGTGTCGCCCAAATCGCGTCCTTCGGCGACGTCGCGGAGCAGGCGGCGCATGATCTTGCCGCTGCGGGTCTTCGGCAGGTCGTCGGTGAAGATGATCGTCTTCGGGCGCCCGAACCTCCCGATCTTGTCGGCGACGTGCGATCGCAGCGCCTCGCCGTGGGAGGCGTCGGGGGTGAAGTCGGACTTGAGGGTGACGTAGGCGATGATGGCCTGCCCGGTCGTGGGATCGGCCGCCCCGACCACCGCCGCCTCGGCCACAGAGAAGTGGTCGACCAGCGCCGACTCGACCTCGGTGGTGGAGATGCGGTGGCCCGACACGTTCATGACGTCGTCGACCCGCCCGAGCAGCCACAGGTAGCCGTCGTCGTCCCGCTTGGCACCGTCGCCCGCGAAGTAGCGGCCCTCGAAGCGGCTCCAGTAGGTCGCCTGGTAGCGCTCCGGATCGCCGTAGATGCCCCGCAGCATCGACGGCCACGGCCGGTTGAGCGTCAGGTACCCGCCGCCCGTCACCACCGGCTTGCCCTGGTCGTCGACAACGGAGGCGTCGACGCCGGGCAGCGGGAACGTCGCCGAGCCCGGCTTCAGGACGGTCACGCCCGGCAACGGGGCGATCATCATGGCGCCCGTCTCGGTCTGCCACCACGTGTCGACCACCGGGCAGCGGCCCCCGCCGATGTGCTGCCAGTACCACACCCAGGCCTCGGGGTTGATGGGCTCGCCCACCGTTCCGAGCACCCGCAGCGAGGTGAGGTCGTGGGCGTCGGGGTATTGCGTCCCCCATTTCATGAACGTGCGGATGGCCGTGGGGGCGCAGTACAGGATGGTGACGCCGTATTTCTCGATCATGGACCACCAGCGGTCCTTGTCGGGGAAGTCGGGGGTGCCCTCGTACATGACCGAGGTGGCCCCGTTGGTCAGGGGCCCGTACACGATGTAGCTGTGGCCCGTGACCCAGCCCACGTCCGCGGCGCACCAGTACACGTCCCGCTCTGGATGCAGGTCGAACACGTACTTGTGGGTGTACGCCACCTGGGTCAGGTAGCCGCCCGTGGTGTGCATGATGCCCTTGGGCTTGGCGGTCGTGCCGCTGGTGTAGAGCAGGTAGAGGAGGTCCTCGGCGTCCATTTCCTCCGGCGGGCAATCGGGGTCGGCGGCGGCCATGAGGTCGCTCCACCAGTGGTCCCGGCCCTCGGTCATGTCGACGTGGCTCTCGGTGCGCCGAACCACCACCACGTGCTCAATGGACGGAGTGTCGGCCAGGGCCACGTCGGCGGCCGGTTTGAGCAGCGCCGGCGTCCCCCGCCGGTAGCCGCCGTCGGCGGTGATCAGCACCTTGGCCTCGGCGTCGTTGATCCGCCCGCGGAGGGCGTCGGCGGAAAAGCCGCCGAACACGACGGAATGGGGAGCGCCAATACGGGTGCACGCCAGCATGGCCACCGGCAGCTCGGGGACCATCGGCATATAGATGGCGACCCGGTCGCCGCGTGTGATGCCGAGGGACTTCAAGACGTTGGCGAAGCGGCCCACATCGTCCAGCAACTGGCGGTAGGTGATCGTCCGGGTGTCGCCCGGCTCCCCCTCCCAGTGGAACGCCACCCGGTCGCCCCGGCCGGCGGCGACGTGACGGTCAAGGCAGTTGTAGGACACGTTGAGCTTGCCGCCCACGAACCATTTGGCGAAGGGGAGGTCCCACTCGAGGATGGTGTCCCAGGGCCGGAACCAGTCCAGCGCCTGGGCCTGCTCGGCCCAGAATGCCTGGTAGTCCTCCTCGGCCTTCTTGTATAGCGAGTCGTCCTTGACCAAGGCGTCGGCGACAAACTCGGGCGGCGGCGGGTAGGTGCGGCTTTCCAGGTAGTAGGCCTCGATGGCGGGATTGGCGCCCTCTGTTTCATCTGTCGCCGTCATGTTGACGATGCTATGCCTGGCATGCGACATCAAGCCGAGCGGCGGGAGCGGGGATCGGGGCGGTGGCCTGCGTGCGCTCGGGGTGGCAGCCTTGGGGCTTGTCCGCGGGCCAGCCATGCGTGCTTGTGGCCGGGGGCGGCTAGCCGGGGGCGGTGGCCCCAGGGCTCAGGTCCACGCTGCGATCAGCCCATGGTTTTTTGGCCGTCGAGGGATTCCCGGATGATGTCGGCGTGGCCGGCGTGCTGGGAGGTCTCGGCGACGACGTGGAGTAGGACGCGCCGGGCGGACCAGTGGGCACCGGGCGGGAACCAGGGCGCCTCCGGCAGGGCATGCGAAGCGTCGAGATCGGGCAGGGTGGTGACCATTTCGTCGGTGCGCCGGGCCACCTCGTCGTAGGCAGCGAGGAGACCGGCGAGGGTTTCTCCGGGTTGCATTTCGAAGTTGGAGGCCCAACGTTCGGCCGCCGCCTCTGGCGTCCAGCCCTCCGATTCGTGGACCATGGCGGCTGCCCCGCCGGCGATGAAGTCGGCCCAGGCGGACTCGGTCCGGGTGACGTGCTTCAGCAGGCCGCCGAGGGTCAGCTGACTGGCCGTGGTCCGCTGCCGCGCCTGCTCGTCGCTGAGCCCCTGAACGGTGTAGCGGAGGAACTGCCGGTGGCCTTGGAGGGTCTGCAGGAAGTCGGCCCGCTCGACGTGGTTGATGGAGGTGTCGGCCGTCATGGTCATGGTGTTCACCTTTCTTTGTTGTCGCTTGGTTGCTACCAATGACGGTAGGAAAGACAGCGGCCAGTTTCTGGCCTAAATGGTGACAAGATTGGCCCGATGGCAAGCACCAGTTCCCGGACGCTGCAGCTTCTGTCCCTCCTACAGACCCACCGGTACTGGCCCGGGGCGGTGCTGGCGGAACGGCTCGACGTCTCCGGTCGCACGCTGCGGCGAGACATCGACCGACTGCGAGAACTGGGTTACCCGGTGGAAGCGGTACGAGGTGTCGACGGCGGCTACCAGTTGGCAGCGGGCGCGGCGTTGCCGCCGCTGGTGCTGGACGACGAGGAGGCGGTCGCCATCGTGGTAGGGCTCCAGGCCGCCGCTCAAGGAAGCGTGGCCGGAGTCGCCGAGTCCTCGGTGCGGGCCCTCACCAAGGTCGTCCAGGTGATGCCGCCCCGCCTCCGGCGACAGGCAGAGGCATTGCGGGCCGTGACCGTGGCCGGCGCCTGGAACAGCTGGAACAACGCCGGCCTGACAATCGAAGCGACTGTGCTTACCACCATCGCTCAGGCGTGCCGGGACACTCAACGCCTGCAGTTCCGGTACGCCGGCAGGGCGGGCGGGCGGGCGGGCGGTGGGGGGGCCGGTGGGGCCGCCGGCAGGGCGACCGGCGGGGCGGCCGGCGGGGAACGCACGGATCGTTTGGTGGACCCGCATCGCCTGGTCTCCCTCGGCCGGCGTTGGTACCTGGTGGCATGGGACCTGACCCGACATGACTGGCGGACTTTCCGGGTCGACCGGATGGACGAGCCGAAGATCACCCGGGAGCGCTTCAACGCCCGGTCCATTCCCGGCGGCGATGCTGCCGCGTTCGTGCGGGCCGGCATCGAGAGCGTCCCGCAGCCCCACACCGTCGAGGTCCTCGTCCATGCGCCGGCGGTAGCCATCAGGGCGCGCATCGGTCCGTGGGCGACGGTCACCCCCGAAGGGAGTGGCCGATGCCGGGTGCGGATGACGACTGATTCACTCGATTGGCCGGCGATGGCCCTCGGCTCCATCGACGCCGAGTTCGAGGTGGTCACGCCGGCGGAACTCGTCGCTCACCTCCAGGAGTGGTCGGCCCGCTTCGCCCGGGCCGTGGCCGGCGTCGGCGCCGGCGGCGCCGACGGCGGCCGGGCAGAGGGCGGCGGCCAAGCGGAGGCCGCCTCGTCCTGACCCGGGACCTCGTGGCGACAAGGTGTGGTCATAGGGACCGTTCTCGCCACGAGGTGGCCCACCGGGCTCGCGCCACGCCGAGGTGTGGCCACAATTCGCGGTCCTTCCGACCGTAACTGGCCACGGTCGGCACGGGCCGCCACGCCGCGGACCCGGCGAGTACTCGCCCCGGGGAGGTGTGGCCACAAAGCGCTGTCCTGGCCACCATGACTGTCCCGGGTGAACCCCACCTGCCCGGGTGGCCGGCCCCGCCAGCCCCGCCGGCCCCGCCCGGCGGCCAGCCCCGCCGGCCCCGCCCGGCGGCCGCCCCGCCGGCCCCCCCGGCCCCGCCCGGCCGCCGCCCCACCCGGCCGCCGGCCCCGCCGGCTGTCGCCTGCCGCACGGGACGAGCCCCTCCTCCCGACCAACGACCTTGGGGCGACAAGGTGCGGTGCCCGCCGCATTTTCTCGCCACGAGGTGGCCCGTCGGGCTGGCGCCCCGTCGAGGTGTGGCCACAAAGTGCGGCCCTGCCTGCAACAAGTGGCCGGCCCCGCGCATTTGCACGCACAAACAGGTCGTACCCTGAACCTGTGCGACGTCTGGCGACCGTCCCCCCGAGCAGGCTCGCGGCCGTGGTCGGCCTGGCCGCCCTCGTCGGGGCCATCACGTGGGCGCCGTCCCGGACGCTTGCTCCGGCCACGGCGGCGCCGGCACCCGTTCCCCCGGTGACGGCAGCCAGCACCACCACGACACTCGCCGCCACGACGACAACGACCACCGCGCCGGCCGCGCCGGCCGCCGCCGCGCCAGCGGTGAGCAACCAGGCCGTGGTCTGCACCCAGCCGGCGCCGCCGACCGACCTGACCCCCACCGGGCTGGCCACGCCGACCGTCGCCGGGCTGACCTACGCCGCCAGCCCCGGCGGGCCGGCAGTAGGCAAAGTGGCCAGCCGATGGGGCGGCCCGTCCACCCGACCGATCGTGGGTCAGCAGAACGGCTGGCTGCAGATCCGCATCTCCAGCCGACCCAACGGATCCACCGGGTGGGTGCCGGCGGCGGCCGTAACGATCAGCACGACCGACCTCCGGGTCGTCATTTCGACCTGCCTGCGGTCGCTCACCGTGTTCCAAGGCGCCACGCCGGTGTACTCGGCGCCGGTGGGCGTCGGCCGGCCGCAGTGGCCGACCCCACTCGGACCAGCCTTTGTCGACGCCGTGCTGGCCACGCCGCGGCGGGAGATCTCGGTCTACGGCCCCACCATCTTCGTGCTCGGCGTCCACTCCAACGTGTTCACCGATTTCGGCGGTGGCGACGGCACCGTCGCCGTCCACGGGTACCCCTCCGACCCCGCATCCACCCGGGGCGTGGCGTCGTCCCACGGCTGCGTCCGGGCGGGGCCGGCGACCATCAACTTCCTGACCAACGTCCCGGTGGGGACGCCGGTCGACATCATCGCCTGACGCCGAGGGCACTCCCGGCAGCAGACCCTCGGTACAACCATCCGACCATCCGATCCCCAACCGCTCGAACTGTGAGCCGCCAGCGTTCTCAGCATCGTGGACGTCACATGTGGTCAGAAAGGATGCCGAGAACCACGACTGGCCGGCGCACACCCCGAAGGCACGCCTGAGGACACCCCGGAAGACACCCCGGGAGACACCCGCACAGCAGACACCGACAGCGCACCCCGGGGCGCGCAGCGTCCGACCAACCCGGGGAGCGTCCGACCAACGCGGTGCGCCAGCCGTACGCTGAGGGTTGCCAGATACGCCGGCCATCGTCACCGCGTTTCGCCGGCGCCGAAATATCACCAGGGAGGGATGGCAATGGCAGTCCACTCGGCCGACAAGACGAGGATTGCGTTCGACGCCGAAGGCGACGGGCCGCCGCTCGTCCTGGTCACCGGCGCCTTCTGCGACCGCAGCACACCCCAGGAGCTGGCGGCCCGGCTGGCCGCCACCTTCACGGTCATTCGCTACGACCGGCGGGGGCGGGGGCGAAGCTCCGACACCTTTCCCTACGAGATCGACCGGGAGATCGAGGACCTTGAGGCCATGATCGAGGTGGCCGGCGGCTCAGCCTCTGTCTACGGCCACTCCTCGGGGGCCTCGCTCGCCCTCTATGCCGCCGCCCACGGGTCGGCGATTACCAAGCTGGTGGCGTACGAGCCGCCGTTCAGCTGGGACCCCGACCGGGCCCGGCACATACGGAACCTGCAGGCCCGGCTGGAAGAGCTGTGGGCCGAGAAGCGCAGAGACGACATGGCGGAACTGTTCCTCACCCAGGCGATCGGCGTCCCCAAGGAGGGGCTGGCCGCCATCAAGGAAGGACCACACTGGCAGGGCATGCGCGCCCTGGCCCACACCCTGCCCTACGACGTGGCCCTGTCCGACAACCAGGCGATGCCCGCCGACACCTTCACCAAGATCGCCGTGCCCACGCTGTTGGTCGCCGGCGGCAACAGCGCGGCGTGGGCCCGCACCGCCGTCGAGACCCTGGCCCGGGACATCCCGAACTCCGAGACGTTGATCCTGGAAGGCCAGGACCACGGTGTCACCGACGACGTGATCGCCCCGGTGTTGGAGAAGTTTCTCTCCTAAACACGAGCCGCCGGCCGACCACCCACCGCAGGACCCGGTGGCGGCCCAGATCAGCGGGAGCTTCCACCCGCTACCGACCGACTCCAGCACCCGGCGGCCCGGCGGCCGGCCCTGAGGGAGTTAGCGCCGGCCGGCAACCCATTGCAGGACCCGGTGGCCGCCCAGGCCGGCGGGGTCCATTAAGGCCTCGGCCTCGCCGACCCGGCTGCGGGCCTTGAGGGCCGCCAGGTCGCCGATCGCCGCCCGGCTGTTCCACGTCTCCCGCGCCGCCTGCACCAGGATGGGAATCCCCCGCTCCTCGAGCCAGTCGGCCTGGCTGCGGTCGTCGCTCGGCGGGCGGACGGCGGCCAGCTGGTCAACGGCCACGACACAGGTGATGTCCTGCGTCCCCGGCGCCTCGAGCGGGGTAAGCCCCTGCTCGTGCTGCCGGAAGGTTCGCAACCACTCGGGCCACGGCCGGCGAGCCATGGCGGCGGTGGTATCGGCGTAGTCGATGAGCACCAGCGATCCCCCCTGCAGCGTCACCAACGCCCGGCGCAGCCACTCCTGGGCCGCCCGCTGCAACGGGACCCTCGCTCCCTCCTCCAAGGCGCCCCCTCCCAAGGCGACCCTTCCCAAGGCGACCCTTCTCCTCGCTCCCTCCTCCAAGGCGACCCCTCCCAAGGCTCCCTCTCCCACGGCGCCCTCTCCCGAGCCCTCCCTCAAGGCGACCAAGGCGTCCTGTCCCACGGGGACGGCGCCGGTCAGGCGGTCGGCCTCGGCGGCCAGGGCGGCCGGGGCGGGCACCAGCACCTCGACCAGTTCGGGCCCCTCGCCGGCGGCGGCCACCCGCACCTCCTGCCAGCGGTGGTCGCGCCACTCCAGCAGGTCAACGGGGAGGTTGTCGAGCAGCTCGTTGGCGAGGATCATCCCGGTGAAGGGCACGGCCGGCAGCTCCGCCAGCGCCGTCACCAGGGGGCCGACGCCGGTCTGGGCCTTGGCCTCGTCGTCGTCGGTGTCGTCGGGCGCTCCCGCCACCCGTGGCCCGAGCACCGACTCCGGCGGCTCGATGGGGAGATGGGCGACCTGGGCGGCCCGGAGGGGCGAGGACCGCTCGACCAGGACGTAGCGGAGGGCGGGCGCGCACGCCGGCTCCGCGGCCAGGATGTCACGGGACAGGCTGCCCACGCCGGCCGCCGCCTCGACCACCACGAAGGGGTCCGGATAGCGGAGGTCCTCCCAGCACTGGTCGAGCGCCGAGGCGCAGGCGGTGGCGAACAGCGAGCCCAACTCCGGGCTGGTGACGAAGTCACCGTGGCGACCGGCCTTGCCCCCCGCCTGGTAGAAGCCGCCCTCGGGGTCGTAGAGGGCGGCCTCCATGAACGCCGACCAGGGAAGCGAACCGAAGCGGCGAGCCCGCTCGGCGATCCTCGCCGCCAACGCCTCGTCGGTCGACCCCATGGCGACCACCATGCTCCATCGCCTCGCCGGCCCGCCACTGGGCCGGCGACCTACCATGCTCCATCCCGGCCGGCCCGCCAATGGGCGGCGGGTTTCGGCGGGAGATGGCAGGGAAGGGGACCTGGCATGGCAGAGGAGTGGTACTGGTGCCTCACCCACCGGGCGGTGGAACCGGCCGATAGCAGCTGCCCGCCCGGAGATCGTCTCGGTCCCTACCCCTCCCGAGAGGCGGCCCAGCACTGGAAGGACAAGGTCGACCAGCGCAATCAGGCCTGGGACGCCGAGGACGAAGATAGGTAGCGCGGCCTCCACCGATACGAATCCTTCGCTGACGCCCCCCTCTGGTTGTACGATCGATAGCGAACAACGAGGGAACAGAGGGTAGGAGACGATGGAAGCGACCACGACGGGCGAGCTGCGCCATCCGGCGCCGGAGGAGATCAGGCTCACCGACGTGCTCCACGCCCTCAGTGACCCCATCCGCCTGGACCTTGTCCGCCAGCTCGACGCCTGCGCCGGGGAGCGGACCTGTGGCAGCTTCGACCTTCCCATCGCCAAGTCCACGTCCACCCACCACTGGCGGGTGCTGCGCGAGAGCGGGCTCGTCGTCACCCGGGAGGAAGGCACCAAGCGGTACCAGCGGCTGCGGCGGGCAGAGATCGACGCCCGTTTCCCCGGCCTGTTGGACTCGGTGCTGGCCGCCTCCTAAGAAATTGCTTGTTCGACGTCCATCGAACGTGTATCGTTCGATGTATGACGAACATCGAACAATCTTCCGGTGTCCGGACCAGCGACGGTGTCCGGGCCAGCGACTCGACGCGGTGGTGGGGTCTGGCCGTCCTGTGTCTCAGCCTGGTCCTGATCACCCTGGACAACACCGTGCTCAACGTGGCCCTGCCCACCCTCGTCCGCGACCTGCACGCCAGCACGTCGCAGCTGCAGTGGATCGTGGACGGTTATCAGCTGGTGTTTGCCGGGCTGCTGTTCACCGCCGGCTCCCTGGCCGACCGCTACGGCCGCAAGGGGACACTGTCGCTCGGACTGGTGATCTTCGGGGTGGGCACCCTGGCGTCTGCGGTGGCCGGCAGTGCTGACGTCCTGATCGCCACTAGGGCGTTTATGGGCATCGGCGGCGCCCTGATCATGCCATCGACGTTGTCGATACTCGGCACCCTTTTCCCCGATCCGTCGGAACGGACCCGGGCCATCGCCATCTGGGCCGCCATGGCGGCGGTCGGCATCGCCATCGGCCCGGTGCTCGGCGGCCTCCTCCTGGCTCATTTCGGCTGGGGCTCGATCTTCACCGTCAACGTCCCCATCGTCATCGCCGCCCTGGTCGGCGGCCGGTTCCTCCTGCCCACGTCGCGGGACCCGAATCCGGGGCGCATGGATCCGCTGGGTTCGCTGCTGTCGATCGTGGCGCTCGGCTCGCTGGTCTTCGCCGTCATCGAGGGGCCCGACCGAGGGTGGACCAGTACGACCGTCCTCGGTGTCGCCGCCCTCGGGGCGCTGGCGGTGGCCGCCTTCGTGTTCTGCGAGTCCCGCTCCGCCAACCCCATGCTCGACCTGGCGCTGTTCCGGGACCGGCGGTTCACGATGGGGGCGGTGTCGCTGACCCTGCTGTACTTCGCCGCCCTCGGCACCTACTTCCTGTTCACCCAGCACCTGCAGTTCGTGCTCGGCTACAGCGCCCTGCGCGCCGGGGTGTACAGCGTGCCCTTCGCCCTCGTCCTGGTGGGCGTGTCCCTTCAGAGCCCGAAGGCGGTACGGCGATTCGGCGTCGGCCGGGTCACGAGCGTCGGGCTGCTGATCGCCGCCGTCGGGGTGGCGGTGCGCCTCCCGGCCAACGCCCACACCGGGTACTGGCTCCTGCTGCTGTCGCTGGTGATCATCGGCGTCGGCGTGGGCAGCACCATCGCCCCCTCCACGGCGTCGATCATGAGCTCGCTGCCGCCGCACCAGGCCGGGGTGGGGTCGGCGATCAACGACGCGGCCCGCCAGGTCGGGGCCGCCGCCGGCGTGGCCGTGCTGGGCAGCGTCTGGTCGTCGAGCTATCGGGCCAGCATGGCGGCGCCGGCGGTACGGGCCGCCATTCCCCAGCCCGCCCTGGCCGCCAGCCACAGCTCCATCGGCAGCGCCTTGGCCGTCGCCCACTCCCTTCCCGCCGGCGTGGGCGCCGACCTCGCGGGGTTCGCCAAGGAGGCGTTCGTGCACGCCTCGAACGTGGCCAATGTGGCGGCGGTCGGCGTGGCCCTGGTGGCGTCTTACCTGGCCTGGCGGTACCTGCCCCGGCCGGCGCCGGTGCCGGCACGGGAAGAGACGCTGGTCGGCTGCGACGAGGCCGCCTTTCTGCTGGCCGAGCCCGAGGTGGCCTGACCCCGGGTCGCCGGCCCGCCGAGGTGGCCTGACCGGGGGGTGTCACGGATTTTGGGTGTG
>DATARN010000228.1:0-11092 GCA_036264135.1 Acidimicrobiales bacterium | reverse complement strand
CGACGCGGTGCAGATCCTGAGCCACGCCTCGGTGTTCGTCTGCCCGTCGCGCTACGAGCCCTTCGGCCTGGTCAACATCGAGGCCATGGCCTGCGGCGCCCCGGTCGTGGCCACCGCCACCGGCGGCATCCCCGAGATCGTGGTCGACGGCGAGACCGGCTACCTGGTGCCCCCCGGCCCCAAGTTCGTCCCCACCCTGGCCGAGCGCATCAATGCCCTGCTCGCCGACCCCGCGCTGGCCCGCCGCTTCGGGGAGGCCGGGCGCCGGCGGGTCCTCGAACGCTTCACCTGGCCCGCGATCGCCGCCGCCACGGCGGATCTGTACCGCCACCTCATCGCCTCCTAGGCGCGGGGGCGGCCGGCTCTGCCGGTGCCGGGCGGCCTGATGGCGCCAGCTCTTGATGAGTTGCGGGTCCTAGAGACCCACAACTCATCAGAAGCGGCGGTCTTTGCCGCCGCCTACGGCCGACTACTCGTTCAGGGCGGCGCCGCGCGCCGACATCTGGCGCACCGCGGCGTCGATGTCCTCGCGACGGAACCGGCGGTGGCCACCCAACGTGACGATGCACGGGATGCGACCTTCGTTGGCCCACCGATTGATCGTCTTGGGTGACACGTGCAACGTTCGCGCCGCCTCACCCGGCGTCACATAGCTCTCGCCGGACGGCGTGACCTCAGGAGCTGTGTCGCTCATCTGGAGATCCTCATCTTTCTCACGATCTGAAGGCACTCACGGCACCTTTGGGTTGCTGTTCGTCTCTGCGGGTCGGCGACGCCGCGACAGAGCGACGCAGTGAGATGCCCGTGCGCAACCCACGAACGTCACCCGGCAAGTGACGTGCTCGATTCGTCCAGTATCTCTACTACGCAGGGAGCAGGTAAAGGTGCACCCCTCGAAATTCTCCGCCCCGAACTACCTTCTTGTTGCCATCCGAAGCTCAACGATATATCGTTAGTGTTCAAAGAACGAACACGATAGGAGGATGGCGATGCGAGACAACGATGAAACAGGACGACCAGAACGTCGACCGGGTTGGCACGGCGGGCCCCCGCCGTGGGTCCGGGCGCGCATGCAAGGGCAGGGTGGGTTTGGCCTGGGCGGCGTCGGCGGTTTCGGTGGCCCCGGCGAACACGGACCCGGATTCGGCGGCCCCGGCTTCGGGCCCGGCTTCGGCGAGCGTGGTGAACACGGTCCCGGCTTCGGCGGCCCAGGCGAACACGGTCCCGGGTTCGGCAGCCCCGGCTTTGGAGGCCCAGGCTTTGGTGGGCGCGGCGGCCCTATGGGATTCGGTGGATGGGGCGGACGCGGTCGCGGTCGGGGCCGAGCCCGACGTGGGGACGTCCGCGCCGCCGTTCTGCTCCTGGTAGCGGAGCAACCCCGCAACGGCTACCAGATCATCGGCGAACTGGCCGAGCGCAGCCGGGGGACGTGGCGGCCCAGCCCAGGCTCGGTCTACCCGGTCCTGCAACAACTTGAGGACGAGGGCCTCGTGGTCAGCGCCTCGGCCGACGTGGGTCGGGTCTACCGGATCACCGACGCCGGCACCGCCTATGTCGAGGCCCATCGCGACGAGATGGGTGTTCCGTGGCAGGAGGCGGCCAAGGCTGTGAGCCCGCCGGCCATCGAGCTGGCGCAGTTGATCCCCCAACTGCTCGGCGCCATCAAGCAGGTGCTTCACGCCGGCAACGAGCGGCAGGTCAACGAGGCCCGCACGCTCCTCACCGAGACCCGCCGGTCGCTCTACCGCATCCTGGCCGACGACGGGCCCCAAACCAAGGCCGCCGACGGCCCGGTAACCGACAACCCCGAGGGCGCCGACGCCGAGGAATAAGCAGGTGCCTGCAGGATGCCGGCGCCATCAGCAAGCGGCACCGGCTACGCCGGCGCCAGGAGTGGCAGGTGACCGGGTCGGCTACGGCACAACGCCGAGTTGCCGGCCAAAGGTCGCCCAGTTGGTAGCCATCTTCTGTTGCGCATCCGCCAGCGGGAGCCGGCCGGCGCATACCGCCGCCCGGGCGGCATTCTCCACCTTGTCTTTGGTTTGCGACCCGGTTCCGGCGGGCGCCGGCCCCTTCGGCGCCTCGTAGGGCTGCAGCCACAGGTTGCGGGGATCAGCGGGACTGCCCCCCAACTCGAGGGAAATGAGATGGTCCAGTTCGAAATGGCTGACCGTGGTGTCGCCCAGCCGGAAGCCGTGGACCGAATAGGCCACACCCTGGTACGTCACGGTCCCGCCTCCGCCGTCCTCCAAGACCTTGACCCGCTCGGTGTAACTCACCGGCGGCCGCACCGTCGCCGTCCAACCAGGCAGGCAGATCGTTTCGGCGATGGTGGCCTGGGTCACGGCGGGGTTGGTTGCACCCGGCGTGTAGGCGGCATCGGGAAGCAGTCCTGACGGCGCCGGGGCGGTCGTCGCACCGGCCGTGCCGGCAGGCGCTACCGGCGCCGGCGCGATGGTCGGACCGGCTGTGCCGGCGGCCGTTGCGGGCGCAGCCACCACGGCCGGCGGCGGCCAGGTGGTGGTGGGCGCCGTGGACAACGCCGCGGTGCAACCGCTGGACGCGGCCACCACGACCGCCGCCACGCCGACAACAAGGCGGCGCGGCACCCGACGGCGGGACGAGTGGACCATCAGGTCGACCATAAACGGAGGGTGTGACGGCCACGCCGGGCGGCGGCTCAGGTCGGCCGGCCGTGGCGGCCGGCGCCGTCCACGAAGCGGCTGGCGCCCTCACCGGTCTCGCCGCTGGCGATGGTCGCCATGCCGTGGCGGAACTCGTTGACGATGGCGTCGGCGTCGGACAAGCTCCACTGCTCGAGCGCCGACAACCGGTCGTGGCGGAGGCAGGCCTGGGGGAAGGCGGCCAGTTCCCCGGCCAGTGCGCAGGCCGCGGTCAGGGCCTCCCCGGGGACACTCACCCGGTTCACGAGTCCCATTTGCAGTGCCTCATCGGCCCCAACTCCCCGGCCGGTCAAGATGAGATCCATGGCCCGACTCTGCCCGATCAACCGGGGAAGGCGGATGGTCCCCATGTCGATGAGGGGAACGCCGAAGCGCCGGCAGTAGACGCCAAGGATGGCGTCCTCGGCCGCCACCCGGAGATCGCACCACAGCGCCAGCTCCAGGCCGCCGGCGACGGCGTGGCCCTCGATGGCGGCGATGACCGGCTTGGAGAGGCGCATACGGGTCGGGCCCATGGGACCGTCGCCGGTGGCCGCCATCCGGTTGGCGTCGCCCCGGGCGATCGCCTTCAGGTCGGCACCGGCGCAGAAGGTGCCGCCGGCTCCCGTCACGACCGCCACGGAGAGCTCGGGCGCCGCCTCGAAGCCGTGGAATGCGTCGACCAGCGCTTCGGCCGTGGCGCGGTCGACGGCGTTGCGGCGTTCCGGTCGGTTCAGGGTGACGATGCGAACGTTGTCCCGGTCTGACACGACGACAGAAGACATGCTCCCAGTCTGCGCCTCCGCCCGGCTGCCGCGGGCACGAAAAGACCGGGCGGAGTACCGTGCCTCCGATCACCCTGGCCGACGATTGACAGGAGCCGTCGGATGGCCGCCCCGTTGCCGACCTCACCCGACGCCCATCCCGGTGCCACCCCACCCGGCGCCACTCCACCCGGCGCCACCCCAGCCGACGCCACACCAGCCGGCGAGATCGCGGCGGCCAAGCCGACGAAACGGTTGTCGTTGCCGGCCGCCATCAGGGAAGTGGCGTCGCGCGACCCGGTCGTGGCTCACTTGGTCACGCTGGCCGGGCCGATCACGCACCGCCCGCCCGACCCCGACGGGCCGTTCGGAGCCCTGGTCAGCAGCATCGTGTTCCAGCAGCTGGCCGGCGCCGCCGCCCGGGCCATCCACCAGCGGGTCCGGGCCACCGTGGCTGGGGACCTGACGCCCACCGCGTTGGCCGCCGTCCCCGACGAGGTGCTGCGGGGCGCCGGCTTGTCCGCGGCCAAGCTGGCGTCGCTCCGCGACCTCTCCGCCAGGGTTCTCGACGGCCGAGTGGTGCTCGCCGCATCCTCCCGGCAGAGCGACGACGACATCGTCGCCGCCCTCAGCACGGTGCGGGGCATCGGGCGTTGGACCGCCGAGATGTACCTCATGTTCGAGCTGCGCCGCCTCGACGTTTGGCCCGTGGACGACCTCGGCGTCCGCCAGGGATACGCCCTGGCCTGGAGCCTCGACCCGCCGCCCAAGGCCAAGGAGCTCCAACGTCTGGGCGAGCGTTTCCGCCCCTACCGCTCCATCGTGGCCCGCTACTGCTGGGAGGCCGTCCATCTCTTCCGGGGCGGCACCGACCCCAGCCTCCGGTAAGCCGGGCGCCCTGCCGCCGACCAGCGGGGCGGGGAACCGGCCCCGGTAGCCTTGGTCGGTGAAGATCGATTGGGCCACGGTCTCGTCCCTGGCGACGGCCGGGGGAACGCTCGTGCTGGCGGTGGCCACCTTCTATTCGGTGCGATCCTCCAACCGGGCGGCGCGCAGCGCCGAGCGGGCCCTGCAGGCGGGGTTGCGCCCGGTGCTGTTCCCCTCTCGTAGCCAGGACGACGTCCAGAAGATCCACTGGGCCGACGACCACTGGGCCGTCGTAGCCGGCGGCCGGGCCGTCCTGGACGTGGCCGACGGGATCGTCTACATGGCCATGTCCATACGAAATGTCGGCTCCGGTATCGGCGTGCTGATGGGCTGGCGGGTCGCCCCGACGCCGGAGCGACCCGCTCCCACGTCGTCGCCGCAGCAGATGCGCTCGGCCCTGACCAGGCCCGACCCAAAGGACTTCAATCAGCAGAGCGTCGACATCTACGTCCCGCCCGGCAGTGCCGGCTACTGGCTGGCGGCCCTGCGCGACTGCGAGGACGCCTTCCGGGAGCAGATCATTGCCATCATCCAGGCGCGGGAATCGCTCACCATCGACCTCATGTACGGCGATCAGGAGGGCGGGCAACGAACCATCAGCCGGTTCGTGGTGAACCAGCATCCCTCCTCCGACTCCGAGTGGATTATCGGCGTCGTCCGCCACTGGTTCCTGGACCGCCCCGGCCCCCGTTAAAACCCGGCGGGCGGGGGCCTCACGCCCCGGCCCCCGTTAAGGGCGGGGCCTCAGGCTGCGGCCGGCACCAGGCGGGAGCGCAGCGTGGCCTCGCCGGCGCCGCCCAACTCGGGGAGGCCCTCGTGGCGGCCGGTCATGGCCAGGAGCAGGACGAGGGCGGGTCCGGTGACCTCGGGACCCTCGCCGTGCGACCAGTCGGTGTCGGTGGCGACCAGCCGGAGGCCGGCGATGCGCTTCTTGGACCCGAACGGGAAGCTGGCGTTCTTGTACAGGTCCAGGCAGGCGACGGTGGCGTCGGGGCCGGCGCCGCCGGTCAGTCCGAGCGGCCGGCGGATGTCGGCGCTGTGGATGACGATCTCACCAAGCGCCACGGTGACCGGGCCCGGGGGATGGTTGGTCGTCGTCGTGCGGGCCCGCAGCCGGGCAATCAGCTCCGACGGCGGCAACGTCCCGAGCCGCCGGGCGGTGCGGTCCATCATGGCGTTGAATCGGAACCCGTTGGACGCCATGCCCTTGAAGAATCCGCCGGGCGTCTGCTCGGCACCCGCCACGACGTGGGCGGCGGCGACCTGAACGGACCAGCCGGCGCACAGGCTGGGGGCGGCCCACTGGTCGGCGGTCAATCCGTCGAGGGTGTCGGCGAGGGCGGCCCGCTCGGCGTGGACGAGTTGCCAGGTCTTGGTGGCGTCAGGCATCGAACGGCCTCCTTGTTTGGGGCGCCGGCGCCGGCAGGCGTCGGGTCACCCTACCGACGAACGGCCACATCGGAAATCGACAATGCGTCCGACCGGCGATGTGGGACGAGACGGCCGGCGACGATTCGGCCCCCTTTCCCCAGGCCGCACCCCTTCTGGTACATGATGGGTGGCGAGACCAGGAGGCAACCACAATGGTTCTGCGACCACGGGTGCTAGCGGCAGTGTGCGCCGTGTCCCTCTTCATCGGCGTGCCGGCCGCCTGGGGCGTGGCCGCGCTGACCGCTCCCCAAGGCGCCACCATCACCATCGCCGGCGTCGTGTCGCCCAGCACCAGTTGCCCGGCTGGGACACCCGTGCAGCTGACCTCGACGCCGGCCACCGCCGGCGCCCCGAACCTGTTTCCCAACGGGGTCGGCCCCCAGGCGCCGCGCGACGCCAGCGGCAACTTCCAGGTCGCCTACACCATCCCGCCGTCCACGCCGGCCGGGTCGTACACCATCGGGGTGCACTGCGGGAGCACCACGGCCGCCTCCACCCAGGTCCTCAACGTGACCGCCGCGGCTACGGCCAAACCCAGCATCACCGTGTCCCCCGCCAACG
Organism: Acidimicrobiales bacterium; assembly: GCA_036264135.1. Lineage (GTDB taxonomy): Bacteria > Actinomycetota > Acidimicrobiia > Acidimicrobiales > Palsa-688 > DATARN01. The sequence continues at coordinate 4,746 of DATARN010000228.1, read as the reverse complement.
CGGCGACCGGCAGCAAGGTGACCATCGCCGGCGTACTACCGGTGAGCGGCACGGTGTTCTGCCCGTCGGGCGACGCCGTCCAGCTGACGTCGACGGCGGCGCTGTTCCCACCCAACGGCGCCGGCCCGTCCGTCACCCGCGACGCCAACGGCGGCTTCAGCACCACCTACGCCATTCCCGGCACCACGCCGGCGGCCACCTACAGCATCGGCATGCGCTGCGGGGGCGGGACGGTTGGCGTGTCGGCGTCCCTGCAGGTCACGGCGGCGGGCGCCTCGACGACGACGACCAGCACCACCGCGGCCGCCACGACCACGACCACCGCCGCGCCGGCGTCTTCGACGACGTCGCTGGCCACCACGACAACCGTCGCGCCGACCACGACGACCACCACCATCGCTCCCCGTCCGGCCGCCAAGAAGAGCACCAGCCCGCTGCGCTGGATTGCCCTCGCCCTGGTCGTGCTCATCATCCTGGCCGTGGCCGCGGTGCTCCTCGGCCGGGATCGCCCGCGCCCCGCCCCTTGAGCCCATCGTTTTGGGATCGGCCGTCGCCCCCATCGGGGCTGCGGCCCCTCGACCGCTACACCTTCGACCTGCGGGGCTACCTGGTATTCGAGGACGTTCTCAGCCGGCGGGCCGTGGCCCGACTCCGGGCCGCCATCGACGCCCAGGGCCTGCCGCCGGCCGACGAAACGATCGCCGGCCAGCGCTTCGGGAACGACGGCGTGATGTTCGGCTGGGACCAGGCGATCTGCGACCTGATCGACCATCCGCTGGCGCTGGCCGCCATCTCCACGCTCATCGGCCCGCAGGTCCGCCTCGATCACGCCTACGGCATCAAGATGCGCCCCGGCACCTCGGGACTCGGCCTGCACGGGCCGGGCGAGCCGTTCGACGCCTCCCAGTACTACGTGCACCGCATGGGCGCCATGCGCAGCGGGCTGCTCACCTTGACGTGGTCGTTGTGCGACGGGGGTCCGGGCGCGGGCGGCTTCGGGTGCATCCCGGGGAGCCACCGGGCGTCGGAGCCCCTCCCCGCCGGCGCCGAGTCGCTGCTGGTCGAAGTGCCCCTACCGGCCGGTTCGCTACTTGTCTTCACCGAAGCCCTCATGCACTGCACCATTCCGTGGCGAGGCCCCGATACCCGCTGGGCCTTGCTGTACAAGTACTCGCCGGGCAGCACGGCGTGGGGGCCGGGACCGGCGGCGCCGCCCGAGCTGGTGGCCACGATGTCGCCCCGCCAGGAGCGCTTCTTTCAGCCGCCCTCGGTGGGAGGCCGGGTCCCGACCTTCTAGGTCCTGCTCGTCGCTCGTCGCTCGTCGCTCGTTGCCCGCTCGTCGCTAGTTGCCCGCTCGTCGAGGCTCGTTGACCTGCGGTCGGGGCCAGGTGGATGGCCAGGGCGGACGGGGCGGCAGCTTGTTCTCCCTGGGGCCGCCGTACGCGCCCCCGCCGCCGTAGCCGCGGCCGTCCCTGTCGCCGTCGCCGCCGCCGTCGTCGCCGCCGTCATCGCCGGCCCCGTGCCTGTCCCCGTCCCCGTCGCCGCCGGCCCGGCCGTAGTTCCGCCGGGGTGCCCCGGCCCAGGCCGGCTCGGGCTCACGGGCCGCCGGTTGGGGCTCACGGTCCGCCGGCTCCGTCTGGCCGGGGGGCACCCCGTCGGCCACCGGGTCGGGTTGGTAGCTGACCTTCACCTTCTGCTCGGGCCAGCGCTGCTCCTCGGCGGCCAGCGCCGACAGCACCTTCTCGTCCGCCTCCGTCGGCGGGGCCATGGGAAGGGCCCGCGGCCATAGGTGACGGGTCACGACAGGGTTGAGCTCGGCGGCGTAGACGGTGATCTTGGCCAGCAGCAACAGGTAGGTCACCAGGGCGATGACCGAGGCAAAGGCCCCGTAGGTCGCCGAGGCATGGCTCAGCTGGTGCTCGATCAGGCCGGTGCCGATGGTGGTCAGGGCGGTGAAACCGACGGCGCCCACGATGGCCCCCGGGAGGAGCCGGCGGTCGGGCACCGGCGGGGTGAGGAACCAGAAGGCGGCGTAGTACAAACCCACGTTGAGCGCGACGAGCCCGGCGGTGAGCACGATCCGCAGCCACAGCGCCTGCCCGTGGCCGCCGATGAAGGTGCCGACGAAGGCGTTGACCACGAACGCCCCGCCGATAATGACCAGCCCGGCGACGCTGCGGCCCAGGCGCGGCAGGAACCCGCCCCGCTTCATCTGGGGCACGTTCCACACCTGGGCCATGGTCGTCTGCGCCGTCTGGGTGACGCCTTGGGCGCCATAGAGGAGGCCGAGGACGCCGATGATAAGCCCGAGGGTGCTGCCGTGAAGGGTCGAGACATGCTGGTTCGGGCCGATCTTGAAGTCGGAGCCGATAACGGGGAACTTGCTCATGGTCCTGACGATCCCCGTGCCAAGCGAGGACCCGATGAACCCGAAGATCGTGACCACCACCAGCAGCAACGGGTAGATGGCCGTGAACCCGTACCAGCCCAGGTTGACGACGTACAGGTTGGCCTGGTCGTCGCTGAACTTCTTGTTGACGGCGTAGGCGATGGCCACTCGCCGGTGACGCTGCTGCCAGCGGTCGAGGGCCAACAGCAGGCGCTTCAGGGCTCCCATGTTCTCCTCCTCGACGGCGTCGGACCGCCCACCCTTATTTCCGCCTCTCTGTCCGGTACTTGATACGGCGGTCGGACCGCATGATCGACACCACGAGCACCAATCCCGCGCTGGCGGCGATCAGGAAGCACACGATGGCGATGGCGGGATAGCCGAACAGCGTCGAGGTCGTCGGGACCCGCATCAGCATGGCGGCGCCCACGATCAGCGCCGCCAGCACCAGGCCCATGGTGAGCCGGTTGGCCAGCTTCTGCAGCCCCCGCAGCATTTCCGCCTCGTCGAAGGCGTGGACGTTGACGCGGAACTCCCCCTCGGCCAGGGCGTCCATGACCCGGTTGACCCGGCTCGGGAACTGCTGGGCGAAGTCCCTGGCCTCCAGCATGGCGGTGAAGACGCTGCCCGACGAGGCCCGCATCTGGCCTTCCATGATGGCGCCGGCGTGGGCCTTGATCGCCCGGTCGGGCTCGAAGTCGGGGTCGAGCGTCCTGGCCACCTGGTCGAGGTTGAGCAACGCCTTGCCCAGCATGGAAAGTTCCGGGGGCAGCCGCAGGCCGTGGTCTCCCGACGCCCGCATGATCTCCATGACCAGGGTGCCGGCGTCGAGGTCGGACATGGTGAGGCCCTGGTTGCTCTCCACCAGCTGGGAGGCCACGGTCGTGAACCCGCCCCGGTCGAACCCGTCGCTCGGCGTACCCAGGTCGATGGTGATGTCGGCCGTGGCCTGCCCGTCGCCTTCGCTCAGGGCCAGCAACAACCGCACCAGCTTTTGCCGCATCCCCTTGGGTATCCGGGCGACCATGCCGACGTCGAGAAGGGCCAACCGCCCATCGGTCGTGAGCAGCACGTTGCCGGGGTGGGGATCGGCGTGGAAGAACCCCTCCACCAGGATCTGGTCGAGGTAGGCCTGGAACAGCTGCTCGGCCAGCCGTTCCCCGTCGAGGTCAAGGCGGCGCAGCGGCCCGAGGTCGGTCACCTTCTTGCCGTCGACATACTCCATGGTCAGCAGCACCGAGGTGGTGAAGTCCGGGATGGGCGCCGGTATGACCAGCCGGTCGTAGCGGCTCACGATGCCGCGGAGCCGCACCAGGTTGCTGGCCTCGCGGCGATAGTCGAGCTCCGCCTCGAGCGAGTGGCGGAACTGCTCCAGCATCTCGCTGAACCCGTACCGCCGGCCGACGTCGGTGTGCTCGTCGGCGAACTGGGCCAGCTCGGCCAGCACGTCCATGTCCTCGGCGATCTGGGGGCGGATGCCGGGGCGCTGCACCTTCACCGCGACCTGGCGGCCGTCGCGCATCTCCGCCCGGTGGACCTGGCCGAGCGACGCCGACGCCAGCGGCGTGGGATCGAAGGAGGCGAACGCCTTGGAGATCCGCACCCCGAGTTCCTCCTCGACGATGCGTTCGACCTCCTCGTACGGGAACGGCGCCACGTCGTCCTGCAGCCGGCTGAGGGCGTCGGCGTACGGGCCGGAGACCAGGTCGGCCCGAGTCGAGAGCAGCTGGCCCAGCTTGATGAACGTCGGCCCCATCGCCTCCAGGTCGTCCGCCAGCTCGGCCGCCGAGGCCTCGACCACCTCGTCGTCCTCTTGCAAGGCGGCGTCGAGGCCCACCTGGCGGACCAGCCGGCGGCCGCCGTGGCGGATCAGCAGGCGGGCGATATCCCGGTAGCGGCGAAGGTGTTGGGGGCGCAGGGTTAACGCCATCGTGGCCCCTGTACCCCGCGATTCATCAGGCCAACCCGGCGTGCATCTCCCAGATCAGGATCTCGGCCGGTTCGGTCGCGGTGATCCGCTGCCCACCGGTCGCCGTGGCCCGAGCGGCGTCGCCCTCGCCCAGGGCGCCGCTACCTTCCAGGTCGATCCCGCCGCTCGCCACGAAGAGATGGGAAAAGGGGGCCTCGGGGAGAAGGACCGTTTCGCCCCGGTTCAGGCGGGCGGCATGAAGGGCGGCGTACCGGTTGTGGATACGGATGGCAGCAGCACCGGCGTGTTGCTCCATGCCCGACGCCACGGGAACCAGTCCGCCCCGGAGCAGGTCGTCGGCGATCTCCAGCTGTTCGTACCCCGGCCGGATCCCGGCCTCGTCAGGCATCACCCACATCTGGATGAAGTGCACCGGTTGGTCGTGCTC
>DATARN010000195.1:0-2678 GCA_036264135.1 Acidimicrobiales bacterium | reverse complement strand
GGCCAGAACCTCACCCGCTGGGTGGCCCGCCGGCAGTTGGAGGAGGTCGAGGTCGAGGGTTTCCCCGTGCGGGTCAAGGTCAGCCCGGGCCGGGTCAAGGCGGAGTACGACGATGTCGCCCGGGTGGCCCGGCGGGTCGGAAGGCCGATCCGGGACATCACCTGGCGGGCCGAGACCGAGGCCCGCCGGCGAGGCGGCCGGGCCGAACACCCCGCCACTCCACCGCCCGATCCCGAGGTCGACCCCGGCGACCAGGCCGGCTGAACTCAGGGCCGTAGGCGGCCGAGGAGGGGGATGGCGGCGATCTTCTCCTCGGTGAGCTCGTCCCAACGGATGCCACCGGCCCGGCGGCGGTGGGCCGGGGGGCGGAGGACCCGGTCGGGAGTGACGATCAGGTCGACCCGAATGTCGTGGGCGGTGGTGGGGATGCGGCCCGCTGCGAGCACCTGGTGTTCGCTGACCGTGGTGGCCACCACCGTCTTCGGGCCGATGAGGCCGGCGGCCGAGGCGACGGCGAACTCCAAGTCGCTGAACCCGCCTCCTTTTCCCAGCCGGGCGCCGTCGGTCCCCACCGCCACGCAGCCCGCCACCACGAGATCGACTGGCGCGAGGTCGTCGAGGTCGACGGTCTGCCCGGCGCTTGACGCCCCCTTGATCGACGACGCCTTCCGCGGCGTCCCGTCCAGGCGGGCGGGGTCGAGCAGGAAGAACGGCCGCGCCTCGGCCAGCCGGGGCACCGCCATGTAGACCGTCTTGCCGTCCTCCAGGGCCCGCTGGCGCACCGGCCACTGGGGCGAGTCGGGATTGGCTTTGATCGTGGCCGCCGCCTGCCACTCCGCCGTCTCGGCCAGCCGCCGGGCCGCCGCCTCGGCGCCCACGAAGTTGGGGATGCGGCCATACGGCCCGGGAAAGCGGGCGACGCCGGGGGCGGCGAGCACCGCCCACACCTCTTCTCGCAGCGCTGCCTTGGCCGTCAGCAGGCCGGCATCCCCACCGGCGTCGCGGTCGTGTCGGGGTCTGGCCACGGCGGCCACGGTAAACGGTCGCCGGTTGCCCCAAATGTCCGCCACTATGGGAGGGTGCTCCAGACCCGCGGGCTGAGCGTCGAGGTCGGGGGGCGCCTTACTCTTTCCGAGGCGTCCTTCACCGTGCGCGCCGGCGAGAAGGTCGGCCTGGTCGGCCGCAACGGCGCCGGCAAGACCAGCCTGCTCAAGGTGCTGGCCGGCGAGGCGCCGGCCGCGGGCGGGACCCTGTCGCACACCGGCGCACTCGGCTACCTGCCCCAGGACCCGCGGCCCCGGGGGTCAGGGATCGACGCCACCGGGTTGGGCCACGTGTTGTCCGGCCGGGGCCTGGACGAGGCGGCCCGACAACTGGAGAAGCTGCGCCTGGCTATCGAGGAGGACCCCTCGGAGCGCAACGTGGCCCGCTTCGCCAAGGCGGAGGAGAACTTCCGCTCCGAGGGGGGCTACGCCGCCGAATCCGAGGTGCGGCGGCTGGCCCACGGCCTCGGGCTGACGCCCGACCGCGTCGACCTGCCCATCACCGTCCTGTCGGGCGGCGAACGGCGCCGTATCGAGCTGGCCCGCATCCTCTTCGCGGGCAGCGACGTCCTGCTGCTCGACGAGCCGACCAACCACCTCGACACCGACGCCAAAACGTGGCTGATGGGTTTCCTCCGCGGCTATCGCGGCGCCCTGCTGGTGATCAGCCACGACCTGCACCTGCTCGACGCCGCCATCACCCGGGTCCTGCACCTCGACGAGGGCGAACTCATCGAGTACAAGGGCACCTACTCGCAGTACCGGACGGCCCGGGCCGCCGACGAGCAGCGGCGGGTCCGCCTGGCCGAGCGGCAGGAGGCGGAGATCCACCGCCTGGCGTCGCTGGCCGACTCGATGCGCCACCAGACGGCCAAGCGGGCCCGGACGGCCAAGTCGATCGACCGCCGGGTCACCCGGCTGGAATCCGAGAAGACCTCGGGACCGGCCAAGGACCGCAAGTACAAGGTTCGCCTGCCCGAGCCGCCCCACGCCGGCCGGGTCGTCCTGGAGGCCGCCGGCCTGGCCAAGGCGTACGGCGGCCCACCCATCTTTTCCGGCGTCGACTTCGCGCTCGAGCGGGGCCGGCGGCTGCTCGTCATGGGGTTCAACGGCGCCGGCAAGACCAGCCTGCTGCGCATCCTGGCCGGGGTGACCGAACCGACGGCGGGCACGCTACGCCTGGGCCTCGACGTCTCCCTCGGGTACTACGCCCAGGAACACGAGGGCATCCGTTCCGGTACCACCCTCCTCGACCACATGCGGGAATCGGCGGCCGGACCCATGCCCGACACCGCAATGCGGGCCCTGCTGGGCATGTTCGGCCTGAGCGGCGAGATGGCCTTCCAGGACGCCGGCACCCTATCCGGCGGCGAAAAGACCAAGCTGGCCTTGGCCCAGTTGGTGGCGGGCAAGCACAACCTGCTGTTGCTCGACGAGCCGACCAACAACCTGGACCCCCCGTCGCGCCAGGCCATCGGCGAGGCCCTGGCGGCGTGGCCGGGCGCCATGGTCGTCGTCAGCCACGACAGCACGTTCGTGGCCGAACTCGACCCCGACGAGGTTCTGGTCATGCCCGACGGGACCCTCGATGCCTGGAGCGAGGACCTCCTGGATCTGGTCTCCCTGGCCTGACCT
>DATARN010000194.1:0-9274 GCA_036264135.1 Acidimicrobiales bacterium | reverse complement strand
CCACTGCAGCTGGCTGGCCGAGGCGTGCAGCGAATTGACGAGGGTCGGAAGAGCGACGTTCAAAATGGTGTTGTCCACACCAATGACGAGCAGGCTGAAGCACAACGTGGCGAGGATCCACCAGCGACGGCTGTGAGCGGCAGTTGAAGCGTCCATGACGCGCTCCCTTCTTTCGATACGGAACGAACTCGTTTCACAATACCAGCCAACGAAACGGGTCCGTTCCGTATTCCAAGTTAGTGGCGGAATCCCGGGAGCCGTGCGGCCACCAGTGCCGGACGGGCGCTACAGCGTCTCGATGCGCTCCGCCACGACCAGGGCGGTCGGGGGGCGGTCGGCCGGGTCGGGCGCCAGGCACGCCTGGATGAGGGTGGCCGCCTCGGGAGGAAGGTCCCCGCTCAGCGTGGGAGCGGAGCTGAGCACCTTGCGCATGGCCAGCAACGGTTCATCGTCGGCTAGGTCGCCGTACATGCTCTGGTTGGTCAGGGCCCGGTGGAGGGTGACGCCGAGCGACCAGATGTCCGAGGCCCGCGACGCCCGGGCGCCGCGCATGATGCCGGGGTCCATGAACTCGACCGAGCCGATGGGACCCATCCCGGTCACCGTCAGGCCGGGCTGCACCAGCTGGGCCAGGCCCAGGTCGGAGAGCTTGGCGCCCGACTCGTAGAGCATGATGTTGGCCGGCTTGATGTCGCGGTGGACGATGCCCGCCTCGTGCAGGGCGTGCGCCGCCCGGGCCGCCATGGCCACCGCCCGCAGCGCCTCCTCCCGGCGGAGGGGCCGGGTGGGCTCGGCCAGCGACCCCAGGGGGAAATACTCCATGGAGTAATAGAAGGTCTCGCCTTCCTGGCCGGCGTCGTACAGCCGGACCAGGTAGGGCGACTGCACCGCCGCGAACAGCCGCAACTCCTTGGTCGCCCGCCGAAACGAATCCTCGGTCGTACGGCCGGCCAGCACCTTGACCGCCACGAACTCGCTGTCGACCCGAAGCCGCGCCGGCGGCGTGGCCAGATAGAACTCCCCGTAGTTGCCCTCGCCGAGCGGACGAAGGAGCGTGTAGTCGGCGATCTTTTCCAAGACGGCGCACCCCCTTTAGCCGATCGCACCCTAACGCGTGCACCCGCAAACGTTCATGGTTACCATCCGTTCGATGCTGCTTGCGGCCGTGGCCAAGGCCGTCGCCCCGCCCCGGAGCTCCGACGAGCTGGCGGCCATCGTCTTCATCGACATCGCCATCATCGTGACCGTCGCCCGGCTGGTCGGCTCCCTGTTCAAACGCATCCGCCAGCCGGCGGTGGTGGGCGAGATCATCGCCGGCATCGCCTTGGGGCCGAGCCTGCTCGGCCTGTTCCCCGGCCACCTCACGACCCGCATTTTCCCGACCGATGTGCGGCCCTATTTGAACATCTTGGCCCAGGTGGGGCTGATCATCTTTATGTTCATCGTGGGCCTCGAGGTCGATGTGGCACTGATTCGGGGAAAGGAGCGCGTCGCGGGTGTCATCTCGCTTTCCTCCATCGCGCTGCCATTCGGCCTCGGCATCCTCTTGGCCAGCGCCATCCACAGCTCCCACACCAACGCCCAGGCACCGCAGGCCCACCGTTTCCTGCCCTTCGCCCTCTTTATCGGGGCGTCGATGTCGATTACCGCATTTCCGGTCCTGGCCCGCATCCTCACCGAACGCCAGATGTACCGCACCGAGATCGGCGCCTTGGCCCTGGCGTGCGCCGCCGTCGACGACGTGGTCGCCTGGTCGCTGCTCGCCCTGGTGCTGGCCGTTATCAAGTCCTCCGGCGCCCTGAGCCTGCCCCGCATCCTCCTCGAGGCCCTGCTGTTCGTGGCCTTCATGTTCCTGGCGGTGCGACCGGGACTGGAATGGCTGGCCGCCAAGTATCGCCAGGCGGGGCGCCTGACCCCCAATATCTTCGCCACCGTCCTGGTCGGCTTCCTGGTGTCCTCCTACATCACCGAGCGGATCGGCATCCACCAGATCTTTGGCGCCTTTCTGTTCGGCGTGGTCATGCCCAGAAAGGACACCGCCCAGTTTTTCCACGACATCGTGGAGCGCCTCGAGCAGGTGAGCGTGTTGCTCCTCCTGCCGCTGTTTTTCATCGTCACCGGTTTCAGCGTCGACCTGCGCCACCTGGGCAGCGACGCCCTCACCCAACTCCCGTTTATCCTGCTGGTAGCCGTCATCGGCAAGCTGCTCGGGGCCACGCTGGCCGCCCGGGCCCAGGGCCTGCCGGGCCGCAAGGCGGGCGCCATCGGGGTGTTGATGAACACGCGCGGTCTGACCGAGCTGATCATTTTGAACGTGGGCCTGCAATTCGGCGTGCTCGACATCCGGCTGTTCTCGATGCTGGTGGTGATGGCCGTCCTCACGACGATCATGACCGAGCCCCTTTTGCGGCTCGTCTACCCCGAGAAAATGCTCCAGCGCGACATCGAAGAGGCGGAAAAGGCGGCCCTCGGGACGGTGGACGCCTTCCGGGTATTGGCCCTGATCGGCGGGGGTGGCGACGACGACTTCCTGGTCGACACCGCCGCCGACGTGATCGGCGACGAGGCGCCGGCGGAACTGGTGCTGACCAGTTTCAGCCAGATGCGCACCGGGCTCGAGGTGGGCACCGGGCTGGCCCAGGAACTCGGGCAGATGGCCACCGTCCTCGACCACCTGAAAGCCCTATCCGGGCGGGCCGAGTCCCGGGCGGTGCGTTCGGTGGTGCGGTCGCAGTTCTCCGACGACGTCGCCACCTCCCTCGTGGCCCAGGCGGCGGCCGTCGAGGCCGACGTGCTTTTGGTCCCCATCCCCGCCGACGACGGCGCCGCCCTGAGCGGGGCCATCCTGTCGGCGGCGGCGGGCGAAGTGGTGTTCGTGGTCGACGGGGGCGGGGGCGCCATTGAGGGCTCGGCGGCCCACCCGGTCGCCGTCGTGGTCAGCGAGGGAGCCGATGGGGCTGCGGCCCTCGAGTTGGCCACCCGGGTCGCCTTTTCCCGCCATACCTCCCTGCGGTTGATCCCCGAGACCAGCGCCCGCAAGCTGGTCCGCCACGCCGCCGAGCGAGCCGACGAGCTGGCCCCCCACCTCGACGCCCAGGCGGTGCCGCGCCGCGAGGAGGCGCTGGCCGAGGCGGTCGCCGCCGTCTCCCCCTGCCTGGTGGTGTCCGCCGTCGACCGACGCGTCGTCACCGGGGCGATCATGCTGCTGGTGCGGGCCGCCGCCGACGACGACGGCCGGGGCCTGGAGCGGTGGCTGCGGCGCACCGAGGGGGCACCCGGTTGAAGTCGACGTCCGGCGGGTACTTTCCTCGTAACCGTCATGATCTTCGAGACCGCCAACAGCATCTACGAGGTGGAGGAAGGCGAAAACCGCTTCCGCCGCATCCACGAGAGCGCCTGGCCGTCCGACCAGCTCCCGATCGGCCGGTGGTTCCGCTACCAGCGTATGAGCCCCGTCGTCCCCGGCCAGCCGGTGCGCTTCTACTGGTTGCTCGCCGAGGCGGGCAACGTCAGCCGCATCGGCCTCTGGTCCACCGGCCCGGTGACGGTCGTCGTGCCCGACCACGACCCCTCATTTCTCGTACCTGCCGGTAGCTAAACCAGATACATTTCGTCCCGGGATCGGGGCCGAACGACTACACCTAACCCGGGGCCATTGATTCGGTCGCGGTGAGGGATGACAATCGTTGCGGCCGCACACAAGGGGGCGATTTTGAGTAGCCGAGAGACTATTCATATGCCGGGGGCGTACGTCGACCCGGTCCTCGATCGGCAAACAGCGCCGGCGGGGGATCTCACTGACGAGCTATTGGTCCAGCCGTTCTGGACCGACCAGATGGTGGCCAACGCTGGGATTCCGGTCGTCGACGTGCCGCTGGTCAGCCTCGGCGGAGGAATGGGGTCGTTCGTCTTCGTGGACTACCTGCGCATCGCCGGCGTGCCCAAGGAGAAAATTCGGGTGCTGTCGGCCATCGAGAAGCCGTGGACGACCTACCAGCACCTGACGACCGTGTCGCAGATCCCCCCCGGCGAGCGGCTCCGGTCGGACTCCGGGTCGTGCCCGGACAACATCTGGGGCTTCCCGTCCTATGCCGTGCGGGAAGGGATCCACGCCAAGGGCCTGATCAAGAAGCTGGACCCGCTGTGGAACGTCTTCACCGAGCCGGTCTTCACCAACTACTTCACGCCCCGGGCCGGCCAGGTGTTCAGCGGGATCGAGAACGAGGCCAACCGCATCAGCTGGTGGTCCATCGTCGACCACGGCCAGGTACGCATGGTGCGGCGCCGGCAAGGGGGTGGGTATTTCACCATCCTGACGCCGCCGCCGGGCACGTCTGAGACCAAGCGGGTGGCCTACCGCAGCCAGTTCGTGCACGTGGCCATCGGCTATCCCGGGCTGCGGTTCCTGCCCGATCTGCAGGAATACCGCCAGCGCACCCAGGACTACACCCACGTGGTCAACGCCTACGAGCCCCACGACCACGTCTACGCCGAGTTGGAACGCCACCCGGGGACGGTCATCGTCCGCGGCGGCGGCATCGCGGCGTCGCGCATCCTGCAGCGACTCATCGACGACCGGGACTTCAAGGGGGCGAAGACCCAGATCATCCATCTGTTCCGCACCTATATCGACGGCCCGACCGGGTCGTCAATCTTCATGCGCCGGCCGGGCGGCGACGGCTGGTCCTACCAGGGCTTCAACTGGCCCAAGGCCGGGTGGGGCGGCCAGATCAAGCTGAAGCTGGAGAAGCTGGAGGGCGAGGAACGGAAGAAGGCGTTCGACGCCATGGGCGGCACCACCACCCCTAAGCGCAAGCTGTGGATGAAGCAGTTGGCCCGGGGCCGCAAGGAGGGGTGGTACAAGACGTACGTGGGCTCGGTGGAATCGGTGAACCCCGGCCCCGGGAACACGGTCGTGACCCGCATCAAGACCAAGGACGGCCTGCTCGAAATCCCGGCCAACTTCATTATCGACTCCACCGGCCTGGAGGCCGACATCCGCGAGCACCGGGTGCTGGCCGACCTGCTCGACCACGGCGGCGCCGGCAAAAACGTGCTGGGCAAGTTGGACGTCGACCAGAAGTTCGAGGTCCGGGGCACGCGCAACGAGAACGGCCGCATGTACGCCGTGGGCTCGGCCACCCTGGGCAGCTACTACACCGTCGTCGACAGTTTCCTGGGCTTGCAGTGCGCCGGCCTGGCGGTGGTCGACCAGCTGGCCGAGCAGGGGTTCTGTAGGAAGATCGGCGTGGCCCGTTCCATCAGCCAGTGGTGGAAGTGGGCCCTGAACAGGAAGCTGCCATGACCCCCGTCTACATGGGCCGGGTCCAGACCCGCCTTTTCGTGCTGGCCGTTATCGGCGGCCTGTGGACTTTGATCATCACGCCGTTCCTGCCCGCTCCCGCCGGCGCCACGCTCGGCATGAAGTACCAGGCGACTTTCACCGTGCTGGCCGTGGTCTTCGTGCTCGGCATCGTCTGGGACGCCATCTGGTACGGCCTGCAGCAGTTCCGGTGGGAGAAGGACTGGCCCATCATGTACCAGTTGCTGACCGGCATCCCCGAGGGCATCGTGGCCTGGCTGGTCCTCAAGACCCGCCACGTGCCCGGGCATCCCATCCTCACCGGGGCGGCGTTCGACATCCACTTCACCACCGTGTGGATCCTGACCTGGCTGTTCACCATCGGCCCCATGCGCGTCCCCTTCCTGCGCTGGCGCTTCCGGGGCGGCCGCTTCATCTAACCGGGGTTCCCGGGCCGGTCGGGGCCGGTTTTTGGGGGTTGGGGTGGCCGCCGGGCTGCCAACTGTGAGCTCTCAGGGTTCTCAGCACCGTCAGTGCCATATGTGGTGCGAAACGATGCCGAGAACGCTGGCGGCTCACAGTTTCCTGGTGGCGGCGGCACCTGGGGCGCCGCCGGCGCCCGCGGGTTGGGCGCTGGCTCGGGGCTTGAAGCGGGCCCGCTGGGCCATCCGCAGGGCGGCGAGGGCGGCGGCGACGCCGGCGGCGGCGCCGCAGATGGCGCACACGATAATCGTGGTCGGGCTCGGTTCGGGGCTGCCGAGGAGCCAGGTGAGCCCGACGATGCTGACGCCCAGGCCGGCGCCGAAGATGGCCACCCCGATGGCGCCCCCCACGCCCCGCTGGCCCAGGCGCAAGGGCCGGAGCAGCGACTCGATATAGGCCACGAAGAAGAGGAACAGGGCGACGATCAGCCCGCCCGGCACGGTCAGGAATGCGGGCTGCTTGCCCTTGGCCAGGAACGGCTGGTGGCCGAGGGTCGTGCCGCCGGCGCCGATCAGGCGGAGGTCTCCGGTCACCGTGCCGCCGGCCAGGTAGCGGTCCGTCGTGGCGCTGGGCGCGGCGCTGCCGTTGGCCAGTGGTTCGGTGGTCGTGGGGGGGAGGGGCACGCCGGCGACGGACAAGCCGACCTGTACCGCGGTGACGCCGGCGGGTGGCTTCGAGACGGTGACCGGGATCGGCTTGGAAAGGTCCAGCTTGATGGTCGCCGAGGTGGTCGGGTCGACGCCCGCGACGGTCGCCGTCCCCGGTGGCAACGACTTGGTGATCGTCGCCTTGCCAATCCCGATGAGGGCGGCGGCGAAGGCCAGCAGAAAGAGCACCAGCGCCGTCGCCGCCAGGGCGTAGGGGGGTCCGGGCAACTCGATGACCTGGCGGATGGGTACCAGGTCGGCCCCGCCGACGGCGACGTCGGAGCCGCCCACCACATGGTCGTCCACTTTCGGTCGCACGATGGTGCTTCCGCCGGCGGCGCGGGGCGGCGCCGCCGAAGGCGGGGCGGGCGGGGCGGCGGCCCCCGCGGTGCCGCCGGTCGGTCGTTTGGCGCTCTCGCTGACCGGGCCGGCGTCGACGATCTGCATGCCCGCCCGGTCCAGCCACGCCGGCCCCCACGCGGGGGTCACCGCCTCGCCGATGGCGACGCCGAAGGCCTCGGCCGTGGGGTAGCGGTCGCCCGGGGCACGGGCAATGGCCCGCATGGTGACGTCCATCAATGCCGGGACGAGCCCGGGTGCCGCCTGGGAGATGGGTGTCGGGTCCTCGTAGACGTGGCGGTACACGATGGCCAGCGGCCCGCCGTCCTCGGGGTAGGGCAGGGCGCCGGACAAGAGCTCGTAGAGCATGATGCCCGTGGCGTACACGTCGGCCTCGGGGCCGAGCTCGCGGCCCTCGGCCTGTTCCGGGGCCATGTAGGCCGGTGTTCCCAGGATCTCGCCGCCCCGGGTCGCCAGCGTCTCGCCGCCGCCGACGACCTTGGCGATACCGAAGTCGGTGATCTTCAGCACCCCGTCGGCGGAATACAGGAGGTTCTCGGGCTTGACGTCGCGATGAAGGACGCCGCGTCGGTGGGCGTAGTGCAGGGCGGTGCAGGCGGCCATGACAACGGCGCAGGTCGTTTCCACTCCGAGGCCCTGTTGGCGGAAGCGTTCCCACAGCGTCCCCCCGGGGAGTTTCTCCATCACCAGCAGGCAGATTCCGTCCCGCTCGACGTAGTCGTAGATCGGGACGATGTGAGGGTGGCTGAGCGACGCCAGGACTCGCGCCTCGGCCGCGAACCGGGCCCGGACGCGCGGATCGGCGGCCAACGCCGGCGGGAGCTCCTTGATGGCGACGTCCCGGCGCAGCTGGCGGTGCCGGCCGGCCAGCACCACGCCGAAGCCGCCGCGTCCCAGTTCGCCGCCGATGTCGTACTCGGGAAGAGCGGCGAGTATCTCGTCGCGATCGCTCACCGGGTCGGGAGGCGCCCTTACCGAGTCCCTTGGTGGGAGTCGTAGAGAAGGACCCGCTGGCCCAGGCGGATGCGGGTGCCCGGCTTGATCGCGACCGGCTGGTTGGGGATGAGCGGAACCCAGTTGTCGTCGCCCGGGCCGGCGACGAACGTGCCATTGGCCGAGCCGCGGTCGACCGCCTTGACGTTCCAGCCGTCGAGCAGCAATCCGGCGTGGACCCGGGAAACCGTCCGGTCGGGGTCCTCCATGGCCAGGGGCCGGGCCTCGCCCGACATCACCTTCGGGTCGTTCTCCGGCTCGCGTCCGAGGACGTAGTCGGTGTCGAGGGTGAACGTCGTGCCGTCGTCGAACACGATGATCCCGAGCGGCGGCCGCGGTCCGTCGACCAGGTTGAGGGTCCGCTGCACCATCGAGATGCCGCAGACGCCGCAGAAGGGGGCGGCGGGATCGTTGAAATGGCCCCGCGAGCAGATGACGCCGCGTACCTGCGGTCCCGTCGGCAACTCGGGAATCGGAACCTCGCCGGCGATGGGGAGGGGCGGGCGGACATCGTCGGCCTCGGGGACGAACGGCCCCAGCGGAACCGAGATGAAATCGGCCGGCGCCTCGGCTTCACCGGCCGCGGGGGTCGGCGCGGCGACGGCCGCCTCGGTCGGGGCGAGGATGTCGGCACTGGCCGGCGGAGGCAGTAGCAGCGATTCCGCCGCCGGCGGCGGCAAGTTGGCGGCGCTCGGCTCGACGGCCGGCGGGGGCATCTCGGCCACGAGGGGCGGGGTTGGGGGCGGTGGCGGCGGTGGGGCGACCGCCACCGCCGGCTGGGCGATGGAAGGCGGGGGTGCGACCGCGGCGCCGCCGGCGGCGACGGCGGAGAGGCCTGAGCCGCTCACCACGCCGGCCGCGAGCCGGGTGCGGGGATCGGGGTTTGACGCCTTCCCGGTCGGGGCGACGACCACGCTGGTGATCGTGGTCGGCAAGATGCGGTCGACCCATGTGGCGACGGAGGCGCCAGACAGGTGCTCCTGGCCCTGGTCCGACGTGACATCGGCGTCCATGGCGCCGTGCAGGATCAGCGCCACCCCGGTCTCGGCCTGGGCGAGTAGGCCGAGCGCCGGCAGGTCGTCAGGGTCGGCGGAGCTCAGCAGTCCCGCCACTTGGCGGGCCAGCCGGCGGCCCGGCGCGGCGCCGCTGGCGGCCGCCGCCTCGGCCATGTCGAGCAGCTGGTCGACAGCGGCGTCGTGGCGGGCAGAGGTCCCTACCAGGACGATGGCGACGCCGGGGAAGCGCCCTACGACACCGTCGCCCGGATGCGAACGCACCACCATGTCGTCGAGGTTCATCGCCCCACCCACCAGTCAGAGAGTCGGACCGCCGAAGGACGGCAAGCGGCTTTGACGAGCCGGAAGCCTAGCCCTGTCCCGGCGCCGACGGCGGGGTGTGGGCGGTGGTCAGGCGATGCTGCCAACCTCCAGCGGAGAGGGAGGGATTTGAACCCTCGGACCCCGGTTAGAGGTCAACTCATTAGCAGTGA
>DATARN010000165.1:0-24322 GCA_036264135.1 Acidimicrobiales bacterium | reverse complement strand
AGCTGGACGGGATCGGAACCCTGGCTCCGGGCTTGGCGCAGCGCGCCCGCCGATTTGGTGAAGCCAACCATCGCCCATACCACCAGCACGACGACCGCCAGCGTGGCCGCCACCAGGGCCGGGTTGAGCAACCGGTTGGTGCGGCGGGCCAGGAAGACCTGGCCGACGATGAGCAGGGCGAGCGCCAGCGCGCCCATGGCGGCGACCCCCAGGGTGTCCAGTGCCGACAATCCGGAATTGGTGGCATGGGTCAGTCCGCTGGCCTCCACCTGGAACAGCTGGCGCACCGCCGGCAGGATTTCCCCCTGCATCAACGTGGAGCCCTCCCGCAGATAGGCGGCGCCCACCGGATTGCCCAGGCGGTTGTTGGCCCGGGCCGCCTCGACCAGGCCGCTGTACGTCGGCAGGTCGGTGGTGATCACCGCCAGCGCCTTGGCGGCGGCGGGCGAGGACCCGGCCTGGCGGGCCACCGCGGCCAGCTTCCCGCTCGCCGTGTTGAGGTCGGTGAGGTACTGCTGGCGGCGCGCCGGCGGCTCGGCGCCGGCGGTGAGAAAGGTGTTGGTGGCGGTGGCGTCGGCATCGCCCAGTGAGGAGTACACCGCCGCCGCCCCGACCAGCAGGGGCTCGTCCTGCCGGCCGACGGCGTCGGTGGCCCGCTGCCGGGCCTGAACCGCCCCGGTGCCGACCACGGCGAGGAGCAACAACCCCAGGACGATCGCCGACATGGCCAGCCGCAGCCGTCCGGGCGTGGTGCGCAGATAGCGGGCGGCCCGGGTGCGCCACGCGAGTGCCGCCAGGCCGGCGGGGTGGATGACCGGGCTAGCCGTTGCTACCACGCCGCCCCGTAGCCCCCCGTTGTCACCCGTTGTGTCCTTCCCTATGGCGTCAATTCCACGGTACCGCTCGCCTTTCGACGGCCCGTCATTTCAGGTTCGTAAGGCCAGGGTGGTCGGCGTCGGCCGCCATGGCGGCGCCGCTGCTGGTGGTCGTCCCCATGTAGAGGTTGAGAAAGTCCACGGTGACGGCCTCGATCACCGGCTCCCATCGGCTGCCGGGTAGGTACGGCGGAAGGTGGCCTCCTCCCACCAGGGTCAGGAGGAACCGAGGATCGGCCGCCTGGGTGTACACCGCGATGCTGCGGGCCGGCGGGTTGATGGGGTCCTGGTCGCCCTGGATGGCGAGCAGGGGGGGATTGGGCGCCTGGTGCGGTACGACGGGCTGGCCGGACATGGCGATGACCGCCCTGATCACCGGGTTGCCCATCTGCGCCACCGCCAACGCCACCTCGGCGCCGTCGGAATGGCCGGCCACGCCGATTCGGGAGGCGTCGATCTGGCTGGCGACGGCGGTCGCGGGGTTCAACAGCGCCCCGATGACGAACAGGAAGTCGGCCGGCTCGTTGTTGAGGTCGTTCTCGTCCACGGCGGAACCGGCGACCGCCGGGTCGGCCAACGGAAACTCGGGCGCCGCGACCACGTACCCCGCCGCCGCCCAGGCCCGGCAGAGGGCGGCATAGGTCTCGGGCCCGACGTCGTATCCGGCGGCGAAGACGATCAGCGGCCACGGTCCGGGCAGCGCCGGGGACCACACCTGGGTGGTGAGGGCGCGCGACGTCGACCGTTGCACCCCCCGGCTCACGGTGGGCCGGCTCGGGTCGACGAATGGCAGGCTGGTGACGCTCACCG
Organism: Acidimicrobiales bacterium; assembly: GCA_036264135.1. GTDB lineage: Bacteria > Actinomycetota > Acidimicrobiia > Acidimicrobiales > Palsa-688 > DATARN01. The sequence continues at coordinate 22,637 of DATARN010000165.1, read as the reverse complement.
CGTAGGGCGGCGGCGGGCGGGGCACCGTCGTGGTGGTGGCCGTCGTGGTGGTGGCCGCGGTGGACGTGGGCCGGGGCGGGCGGGCGGCGGTACCGGTGGGCGCCGTGGTGGGCACCGCCTTTGGCGTGGCGCGGCATGCCGGGGCCACGACGACCAGCATCAGCACGGCGATCCAGATGCGGGAAGGCGTGGCCCCGACCCTACTGGCGACCCCAGGTACGCTCGGCGCGATGGACGTCCTGGTCATCGTCGGTGGAACCGCCGCGCCCGCCCGCCTGCTGGCCCGGGCCAACCACCATCTGGTCGTCCGGGGCGACCCCGTCCCGCCGGACACCATTGCCGAGCTGCGGGCCCACATCCCCCACGCCGTCGGGGTGGTGGGCGCCCTCCCCGACGCCCTTCGAGTGGCGCGCGACCTGCACCGCGCCGGGCTGCCGGTGACCTTCTACACCGACGAGGTGGTGACCGCCGACGCCGGGGTGGAGGTCGATCCCATCACCGACCGCGGTCCGGCCATGGACGTGGCCGACTCACTCGTGGATCTGTTCGGCCACACGCCGATGGTCCGGCTCGACCGCCTCGGCCGCGACCTCTCCGGCCACCTGCTGGCCAAGCTGGAGTATCTGAACCCCGGCGGCAGCGTCAAGGACCGGCCGGCGTTGGCCATGGTCGAAGCCGCCGAGGCCGCCGGCCTCCTCCTCCCGGGCGGCACCATCGTCGAGCCCACGTCAGGCAACACCGGCGTCGGGCTGGCGCTCGTCGCCGCCCGCCGGCGCTACCGCTGCGTGTTCACCATGCCCGACAAGATCGCCACCGAGAAGGTCCAGTTGCTCCGGGCCTTCGGCGCCGAGGTGATCGTCTGCCCGACCGCCGTCGCCCCCGAGCATCCCGACTCCTACTACTCGGTGGCCCGCCGGGTCACGGAATCCACGCCCGGCGCCTTCCAGCCCGACCAGTACCACAACCCCAACAACCCCGCCGCCCACGAGGCCACCACCGGCCCCGAAATCTGGGATCAGACGGCCGGGCGGATCACCCATTTCGTGACGGGGATCGGTACCGGCGGCACCATCTCCGGGGTGGGCCGGGCCCTCAAGGCCCGCAACCCGGCCATCCAGGTCATCGGCGCCGACCCGGAGGGCTCGGTGTACTCGGGCGGCAGCGGGCGGCCGTATCTGGTGGAGGGCATCGGCGAGGACTTCTGGCCTGCAACCTACGACCCGTCGGTCGTCGACGAGGTCGTCCAGGTGAGCGACCGCGACTCCTTCCTGACCGCCCGCCGCCTGACCCGAGAGGAGGGCATCCTGGCCGGTGGATCGTGCGGCACCGCGGCGTGGGCGGCACTGGCCGTCGGCCGGCGGCTCGGCCCCGACGCGGTGGTCGTGGTCCTGCTGCCCGACTCCGGCCGCGGCTACCTCTCCAAGGTCTACAACGACCAGTGGCTGGCCGACCACGGCTTCCTGCGGGCGGGTGGCGAGACGGTCGCCGAGGTCATGAACCGCAAGGGCCAGACCGGTCCCATCCCGCCCCTCGTCCACGCCCATCCCGACGAGACGGTTCGCGACACCATCGCCCTGCTCAAGGAGTACGGCGTCTCCCAGATGCCGGTCGTGAAGGCGGAACCGCCGTTGTCCTTGGCGGAGGTGGTCGGCGCGGTCAGCGACCGGTCGCTGCTCGAGCGGGCCTTCCACGACCCCTCGGTGGTCGACCGACCCGTCGGTGAGGTCATGGACCGCCCGCTGCCCACCATCGGGATGGGCGAGACGATCGACGAGGCGGCCACCCGCCTCCAGCAAAGCCAGGCGGTGGTCGTGCTCGACAGTGGCCACCCCGTGGGGGTCCTCACCCGGTCCGACCTGCTGGAGTTCCTGGCGACCGCCCGGTGAGCGACCGCCGGTTCGAATCGGAAGGCTTCGAAACCCGGGCGATCCACGCCGGCCAGGATCCCGATCCGACCACGGGGGCCGTCGTCACCCCGATCTACCAGACGTCCACCTACGCCCAGGAGGCGGTGGGCAAGCACCTCGGGTACGAGTACAGCCGCACCGCCAACCCGACGCGCACCGCCCTGGAGAACTGCCTGGCCTCGCTCGAGGGCGCGGCCCACGGCCTGAGCTTCGCCAGCGGGCTGGCGGCGGAGCACGCGCTGCTGACCACCTTGGCCGGCGGTGACCACCTGCTGCTGTCCCACGACGCCTACGGCGGCACCTACCGCCTGGTGGCCCAGGTCCACGCCCCGCGCGGCCTGGCCTTCACGACGGTCAACCTGCACGACCTGACCGCCGTCGCCGCCGCCTGGCGGCCCGAGACCCGGATGCTCTGGGTGGAGACACCGACCAACCCGCTGCTGTCCGTCGTGGACATCGCCGCCGTCTCGGCCTTCGCCCACCAGCGAGGGGCGGTCGTGGTGGTCGACAACACCTTCGCCACCCCCTACCTGCAGCAGCCCTTGGCATTGGGCGCCGACGTGGTGGTGCACTCCACCACCAAATACCTGGGCGGCCACAGCGACGTGGTCGGGGGGTTCCTGGCGACCGATGACCCCGCCCTGGCCGAGCGGCTGGCCTTCCTCCAAAACGCCGCCGGCGGCGTGCCGGGTCCGTTCGACTGCTTCCTCACCCTCAGGGGCGTGAAGACGCTGGCGGTGCGCATGGACCGCCACTGCGCCAACGCCGCCGCCGTGGTCGATTTGTTGATGGACCATCCCGCGGTGGCCGGCGTCAACTACCCCGGGCTTCCCAGCCACCCCGGCCACGAGGTGGCGGCCCGCCAGATGACGGGATTCGGCGGCATGGTGTCCTTCACCGTCGCCGGCGGCGAGGCCGCCGCCCTCGAGGTGGCCCGGGCCACCCGCCTATGGACGCTCGCCGAGTCGCTGGGCGCCGTCGAGTCGCTGATCGAGCACCCCCACCGCATGACGCATGCGTCGGTGGCCGACTCGCCCCTGCAGGTGCCTCCCGCCCTGCTGCGCCTCTCGGTCGGGTTGGAGACCGCCGCCGACCTGCTCGCCGACCTCCGCCAGGCGCTCGATCGGGTGCTCTGACCCCGCCGGAGGCCGGGGCGGGCGGAAACTGTGAGCATCTGTGGTTCTCGGCATCGTTTCGGACCACATATGGTCACCACGATGCTGAGAACCACGGTTACTCACAGTTGACGTATCTGCGGCGCCGGCGGCCGGCGCCGGCGTCTACCCCAGCTGCTGGCGGGCGCCCATGTAGCCGAGGGCGGCGGCGATGACGACCAGCACGACCATGAACACGCTGAAGACCAGGTCCGCCTTCCGGGTGCGAAGGGCGTAGAGGCCGAGGAACTGGGCGACGACCAGGCAGACGCCGGCGCCGTACAGCAGCGTCACCGGGCGGCGCGGATCCGAGGCACGGCCGGGAAGGCTATCCCGCCGCCTGTCCCGGATCAGAGCACAGCCGCCGGGCGACCGGAGCTCGCGGCAGGCCGCCGGCGAGGCCACAGCCGGCGGCGGGGCCGCCGCCTTGGCGGCGGCCCCGTGTCGCGCCGGCGGCTTAGTACCGGTACTGCTCGGTCTTGTAGGGGCCTTCCAAGTCCACGCCGAGGTAGGCGGCCTGGCGCTCGGTGATGGGGGTCAGGTGGGCGCCGAGCTTGTCGAGGTGGAGTCGGGCGACCTTCTCGTCGAGGTGCCGGGGCAGGACGTACACCTTGGTGTCGTAGTGCTCCCGGCGGGTGTAGAGCTCCAGCTGGGCCAACACCTGGTTGGTGAAGCTGAACGACATCACGAAACTCGGGTGACCGGTGGCGCAGCCCAGATTCAGGAGGCGGCCCTCGGCCAGCACGATCACCGAGTGGCCGTCGGGAAAGTCGAAGCTGTCGACCTGCGGCTTGATGTTGGTGCGCCCGATGCCGGGCCAGCGGAACAGGCCGGCCATGTCGATTTCGTTGTCGAAGTGGCCGATGTTTCCGACGATGGCGTTGTGCTTCATCTTCGACATGTCCTCGGCGGTGATGATGTCCCGGTTGCCGGTGGCGGTCACGAAGATGTCGCCCTCACCGACGACCTCATCGAGGCGACGGACCTGGTAGCCCTCCATGGCCGCCTGCAGGGCGCGGATGGGATCGATCTCGGTCACGATCACCCGGGCGCCCTGGCCGCGGAGCGCCTGGGCGCAGCCCTTGCCGACGTCGCCGTAGCCGAGGACCACGCAGGTCTTGCCGGCGATCATGACGTCGGTGGCCCGGAAGATGCCGTCGACCAGGGAGTGACGGACGCCGTAGAGGTTGTCGAACTTGGACTTGGTGACCGAGTCGTTGACGTTGATGGCGGGGAAGAGGAGCGTCCCGTTCTCCTGGCGCTGGTACAACCGGTGGACGCCGGTGGTGGTCTCCTCGGTGACGCCTTTGATGCCCTGCGCCATGCGGGTCCAGCGCTTGGGGTCCTCGCGCAGGGTCCGGTTGAGGGTGGCCAGGATGAGGCCGTACTCCTCGGAGTCCTCGGGGCCGAGGTCGGGCACCACGCCGGTCGCCTCGCACTCCACGCCGAGGTGGATGAGCAGGGTGGCGTCGCCGCCGTCGTCGAGGATCATGTTGGGCCCCTCGTCGTTCGGCCAGCGCAGCGCCTGCTCGGTGCACCACCAGTACTCCTCCAGCGTTTCACCCTTCCAGGCGAACACGGGGATGCCACGGGCGGCGAGGGCGGCGGCGGCGTGGTCCTGGGTCGAGAAGATGTTGCAGCTGGCCCAGCGCACCTCGGCGCCGAGGTCGATGAGGGTCTCGATGAGGACCGCCGTTTGCACGGTCATGTGCAGCGACCCGGTGATGCGGGCGCCGGCGAGGGGCTGGCGGCCGGCGTACTCCTTGCGGAGGGCCATGAGGCCGGGCATTTCGACCTCGGCCAGGTCGAGCTCCTTGCGGCCGAAGTCGGCCAGGGAGAGGTCGGCGACCCGGTAGTCGAGGGTCGCGTCGGTACTTGTCATTGTGCTCCTTTGATGGGGTAGGGGGGCGCGCCGCGGCCGGCGCACTCCGAGCCGGGGCCATCTGGCCCTTCCCATCTGGTCAGCTCAACGGCACCACCAGTTTACGCCGCCCGCCGGCCGGCGTGTGACTGTGCCGCCCATGGCCGGTTCCCTAGGCTGTCGCAGTCATGCTCAACCTCCCCCAGTCGCCGCTGGCGCGACGGCGCCGGCGGCGGGCCCTGATCATCCTGGCGGCGGTGAGCGTCGTGACGGTTTTGTTGGTGTCGCGGGGCGGGGCGCCGCGCACCGTGCAGGCCGACCCCGGCATCTCCGGGTCGTCCACGTCGCGCCCCGGGGTCGCGGCGCCCGCCCAGAGTTGCCTGGCCACTCCGAGCAGTTACGCCCCCGGGGTGCCCCCGAATAGCGACTGCCACAACGTCTACGCCGCTGACGGCCCTAACCAGCTGGCCACGGCGGTGGTCCACGACCCGCCGCGGGTGTACGTGCCCAACTTGCAGAGCAACACGGTCACCGTGATCGACCAGGCCACGAACAAGGTGATCCAGACCATCCCGGTGGGCCAGCAGCCCCAGCACGTGGTGCCGTCCTATGACCTGAAGACGCTGTGGGTGAACAACGACAAGGGCAACTCCCTCACGCCCATCGACCCCCAGACCGGTGCGGTCGGCGCGGCGGTGCCGGTCGAGGACCCCTACAACCTGTACTTCACCCCCGACGGCACGCGGGCGGTGGTGATGGCCGAGGCGCTGAAGAAGATGGACTTCCGCGACCCCCACACCATGGCGCTGCTGCACTCCATGCCCGTCCCCTGCTCCGGCCTGAATCACATGGACTTCGCGCCCGACGGGCGAACGGCGGTGGCGGCGTGTGAGTTCGACGGCCAGTTGCTGCAGATCGACATGACCAACGGCCAGGAAAAGGTGCTGCAGACCTTGAAGGTCGGCGGCATGCCCCAGGACGTCAAGCTCTCCCCGGACGGTTCGGTGTTCTACGTCGCCGACATGCAGAACAACGGGGTGCACGTCATCGACGCCCAGAAGTTCACCGAGATCGCCTTCTTGAAGACGGGGAAGGGCGCCCACGGCCTCTACCCGAGCCGGGACGGCACCAAGCTGTACGTGTCGAACCGGGGTGAGGGCAGCATCACCGTGATCGACTTCGCCAGCCGCGCCATCCTCACCAAGTGGGTCTTCGACAACGGCAAGGGCAGCCCCGACATGGGCGGGGTGTCGGCCGACGGCAAGGTCCTGTGGTTGAGCGGGCGCTACGACAACGTGTTGTATGCCATCGACACGACCACCGGGAAGCTGGTCACCGGCCCGATCAAGGTGGGCCGGGAACCGCACGGGGCGTGCGTGTGGCCCCAGCCGGGCCGGTACTCGCTCGGCCATACCGGGGTGATGCGCTAGCCAACGCCGGGATAGATAGGCCGGGTGGGCCGGTTAGGGTCGGCCCATGGCCGGCGACGACGATGCAGCAGCGGCGGATGGCGGCGTACGGCGAGTGCTGGTGGTGACGGCCCACCCCGACGACGTCGACTTCGGGGCCGCCGGCACCGTCGCCCGGTGGACCGACGAGGGCATCGAGGTGACGTACTGCGTGGTCACCGACGGCGACGCCGGCGGCCATGACCTGACCGTCGACCGAGGGGAGATGAGCGGCATCCGGCGGGCCGAGCAGACGGCGGCGGCCAAGGAAGTCGGGGTCACCGACCTGCGCTGGCTCGGCTACCCCGACGGCCAGCTGATGGTGAGCCTCCAGCTCCGCCACGACATCGCCCGGGTGATCCGCCAGGTCCGGCCGCAACGGGTGGTCTCACCGTGGCCGGAGCGAAACTGGGAGAGCGTCTTCGCCAGCCACCCCGACCACATGGCGGCGGGCGAGGCGACGCTCGCCGCGGTGTATCCCGATGCCCGCAACCCCTTCGCCTTTCCCGACCTGTTGGCGGCCGGGTTGGCCCCGCACATCGTCGACGAGGTGTGGGTCATGAGCGCCCCGCACCCCGACACCTTCGTGGACGTCACCGACACCTTCGAGCGCAAACTCGCCGCCCTCCGCCGCCACGTCAGCCAGATGGACCCCAATAACGGCGAGATGGGCGGCTGGCTGCGCTCCTATCTGGCCGCCAACGCCGCCGCCGGGGGCCTCCCAGAGGGCCGCTTGGCCGAGACCTTCCTGCGGCGGGTGACGGGGGAAAATAGGAGTTGACAGCCAGGGCGGCGGACGCGGCCCTAGAGGTCGGTCTCCCCGGCGGAGGGCTCGACGGGTACGGTCGGGGGAACGATGAGGGCCCGGGCGCACGCCACGCAGAGGTAACGGATCCCCGTGCCATCGGGCCCGAGGACCGGGATCATCCCCTTCTGCAGCACGGTTGTGCCGCAGGCGGGGCACGCCACTTCAACACCGGCGTCGTGGGTGGCCACGGCCAGGGAAGCTAGCCCGCCGCTCGGGGGGCGGGGCAGCACGTCGCCAGGCAGACGTCGTGGTACGGCCCGTCGCCGCCGAGGGCCAGCTTGGGCGCCATCGGGTCGAGACGCTCGCCGATCAGCTGGCGGATCATGGTGACGAAGGCGGGATGGGTGCCAGCGGTGGCCGCCCGGATCAGGGTGAGGCCGAGGCGCGCCGCCAGCTGGGCCGCCTCGACGTCCAGGTCGTAGACCACCTCCATGTGGTCGGCCACGAAGCCGATCGGGGCCACGACCACCGGTCCCGCGCCGGTGTCGGCCAGGTGGCGGAGGCGGTCGGCGAGGTCGGGTCCGAGCCACGGGACGCTGGGCGGCCCGCTGCGGCTCTGGTAGACGAGGGACCACTCGAGGGTCGCCCCCGGGTCGACCTCGGCCATGACCAGCGCGGCGGTGGCGGCCAGCTGGGCTTGGTAGTCCGACGTGGCCGCCATGGCGACGGGGATGCTGTGGGCGGTGAAGGCCACCCGGGGGGCGCCGCCGGCGGCGGCCAGGGCGACCCGCAGCGCGTCGGCGTTGGCCGCGACGAAGCCGGGATGGTTGTGGAAGACCCGCAGCTTGTCGATCTCGGGGGCCCCCGGCCCGGCGGCGGCGCGGGCCCGGGCGATGTCCTCGAGGTACTGGTGGCAGCCGCTGTAGGAGGCGTAGGCCGAGGTCACGAACGCCAGGGCCCGGCGGACGCCGTCGGCCTTCATGGCCGCCACGGTGTCGCCCAGCAGAGGGCGCCAGTTGCGGTTCCCCCAGTACACCGGCAGGTCGACGCCGGCGTGGGCCAGCTCGGTGCGCAGCGCCGCCACCAACTCCCGGTTCCGGTCGTTGATCGGGCTGCGGCCCCCGAAGTGCAGGTAGTGGGCGGCCACCGCGGCGCGCCGCTCGGGGGGCACCCGCCGGCCGCGAAGGACGTTGTCGAGGAACGGCTCGACATCCTCGGCGCCCTCCGGTCCCCCGAAGGAGACGACGACGACGGCGTCGTAGGGCAGGCCGGGAGCGGAGGCCGTCAGGGCGATGTGGCCGGGGCCAGCCGGGACCGGCGGTCGGCCTCCAACGCGTCATGAAGCAGCTGGGCCCGGCCCCGGGCCCGGAGCTTGGCCTCCTGCCGGTCGCGGAGGGGGAACACCGGACGGATGTTCACCTCGCTGCGCACGGTGAACAGCGTCTCGTCGGGGCGGCGGACCAGCACCGCCGAGCCTTGGCGGCTCGGGGTGGGATGGACCTCGAAGCCGCGGATGTCGGACCACGGGATGAACTCCTGGCCGACGGTGCGGACAACCCGGATGCCGCGGTTGTCCGTCTCGATGCGCGCCTTCAGGGCCCGCCACGCCAGGACGGCCACCATGATCGTCCCCGGGATCACCACCCACAGGTAATCGCCCGGCAACGGCTTGATCCCCGTCGAGGGATCCTTCTCGAACACCATTCCCACCGTCGAGAGGTAGACACCGACGATCCCGATGACGTACAGCCACTGCCGGCGCCGGTTGACGTAGACGCAGGTTTCGCCGGGCACGAGATGCAACCTAGGAGCGGGCGGCGAGCGACCGCAACGGCGCCAGCGCCGCGGCGATCGGTTCCAGCACCGCCGGGTCGTGGGGCGGGGGAAGTTGGACGATGGCCAGGTCGAGACCGGCCTCGCCGAAGGCGGCCGCCTGCTCCGCCAGCTCGCCCACCCCGGCCTCGGGGTTGAACCGTACGTGGGTGGACGTGAGGATGTCGCCCGCGTCCCGGCCCACCTCGGCGCACCGCTCGGCCAGCACGTCGCGCTTGGCCTGCCACTGCGCCACCGGCCCCCCCGGATAGTTCCAATGCTGGGCGAAGCGAGCCACGCTGCGCAGCGTCCGTTGCTCACCCGTGCCCCCGATGCAGATCGGCGGGTGGGGCCGCTGGATCGCCTTGGGCTCGCAGCGGGCCGCGGCCAGGGTGAAGTACTCGCCCTGGAAGTCGGTGGTGGTATTGCTGAGCAGCCCGGTGATCACCTGGAGGGCTTCGTCGAAGCGGTCGAAGCGCTCCCGCAAGGTGCCCAGCTCGATGCCGTAGGCGTGGCACTCCTCCTCGTTCCACCCCGCCCCGAGGCCCAGCTCCAGCCGGCCGTCGGAGATGATGTCGACGGTGGCGGCCATGTTGGCCAGCACCGCAGGGTGGCGGTAGACGATCCCGGTGACCAGCACGCCGAGGCGGAGGCGGCGGGTGGCCTGCGCCAGGGCGGTGGTCACGGTCCAGCCCTCGAGGCACGGCCCGGTCGGATCGGAGAAGATCGGGTAGAAGTGGTCGAAGGTCCAGCCCGACTCGAATACCTCGATGTCGTCGGCGACCCGCCAAACGGCGAGCATGTCGCGCCAGGTGGTGTGCTGGGGTGCGGTCTTGAACGCGAAGCGCATGCTTACCGGCCGGCGTGATCCCGCTTCCAGGCGCTGACCAGGTCAGCGCGCCAGGCGAGGGCGGCGATCAGGGAGAGGAAGCCGAGGAACGTGCCGACCTCGAAGATCAGGGTTCCCCCGATGATCAGCCCCACGATGATGAGGAGAAGCCCGAGGGCGCCGAAGCCGCAGGACAGCAGGAACCCGGGATGGCTTCTCGGGATGGTCGGCGTACCCCGCGGGTCCTTGTCGGTCACCCCGCCAGCGTACCGGGGTCGGGGCTAGGAGACGGGCCGGGTGGGGCGCGGGGAGCGGCGCGACGCCGGCAGTTGGCCGACGGCGACGCCGGCGATGACCAGGACCAGCAGGGCGAAGGCGATGCGCACCGCCGAGTGGTCGTCCGGCAACCCCGCCGCCGTCCCGGCCGCCGAGCCGACCAGCCCGGGCACGGGTAACGGGGCGAAGACCACCGGGGCGGTGCTGGCCGTGGCCGAGTTGGCCAGGGCCGGCGCGGTCTGGTCGCCGCCCAGGGGCGGCAGGTCGACCGGCGCCGGCACGCCGGAGGCGCCGATCGCCGGCTGCTGCACCGTGGTGTGCTTGACGGTGGTGGTCGTGGTCGCGGCGGCGGACGGGTGGGTGGTGGCTGCCACCGGCTTGGCCGTGGTCGGCGGCGCTGCCTTGGTCGTCGTCGTCTTCGGAACCGTGGTCGTGGGGCACAGCGTGGGCAGCAGGTTGCACAAGCCGCCCCGGCTGGTGGCCCCCGCGGGTGCGGCGCCCCAGAACAGGACCACGGCCGCGAGCAACGAGGCGGCCGCCACCGCCCGCCACGCCCGATCGCTCCAGGAGCCTGCCCTCATCCTCATTTCCGCCCGCGACGCTACCCTGGACCGGTGACCGAGACCAGCACCACCTCGCCGGCCCGCACCGACCCGCTCCTCGAGGGCGACCACGAACGCATGGCCCACATCGTCCTCGAGGGCGTCCGCGGCGACGACGACGAGTTCGTGGCCGCCGGCCCGAGTGTGGTCGAGGGCATCATCAACGGCACCGCGGTGCGGGCGCTGTGCGGCAAGGTCTGGGTGCCCGGCCGCGATCCCCGCAAGTACCCGGTCTGCGGCACCTGCAAGGAGATTGCCGCGTCGCTCGGCTGGGGCATCCCCGAGGGTTAACCGGTCGGGGCGGCCGCCGTCATCTGCGCCCACGCCAACTCGTACTGGGCCGCTCGGGCCACGATGGTGGCAGCGACCGCACTGGGACCGGTCGCCGTCGGCAATGGCGCCGGAGGGACGGCCGGTCCGCCGCCGACGCCACCGCCGCCACAGGATCGGCCGGCGTAGCTCGGGCTGCCGAAGAAGCGGGTACCCCAAGGCGAGCGTTCCACCGCGGCCGCCACGGCGGCGACGCCGGCGCTGGCCCGGAAGGCGGCGAGGACCGGTTGATACAAGCCGTTGGTCATGGCGGTGGTGGTGGCCTGGACGCCGATGTCGAAGGTGGGGTAGTTCCACACATGGCCGCCCCCGGACAGGTTGTTGAACGGCGCCGCGCCCGGCTCGGGCTGGGTGGTCGCCAGGGGGTTGAAACGGGCGCAGGTACCCTCGCCCGCCGCCCAGGCGGCGAAGGCATCGAGGTTGGCCGCCGTGCCGGGGGCCCCGATGCGGGCCATCACCGCGGCCGCGAACTGCCGGATGGGGTTGTCGCCTGGGCTGACCGGTGTGGAACCGGCGCCGTCGGTGGCGTTGGGGGCGGTGGTGGTGATCAGGATCGGCGCGGCCGGAAGGAGGTCCTGCCAGAACCGGCCGACTGCGGCGTCGGTGAGCGACCCCAGGGCTCGCGTGTCGCCGTGCGCCAGCACGGCCAGGCGGTCGGCCAGCCAGGTGGCGGCGGCGCCGACCGCCTGAGCGTCCAGCGGCGGCGTTGCCTGCCGCCCGTCGAGGAGGAACATCCCGGCGCCGCCCCCGGCGACGAGGATGGCGGGCGTCACGACCGGGAAGAGGGCGGTGCCCGGGATGTCGCCCCGGCTCAGGCCGTCGGGGGCATGGCGGGCGAAGTCGGTGGCGACGGAGGCGATGCCGGCCAGAAGGAACCAGGGGATACCCGCCGATTGCCCGGCGGCCTGCAGGGCCGGCGTGACGTCGGCCGGCACGTCCCAGTCGTTCGCCGCCTGCGCCGCCTGCTGGACCTCTCCGGCCATCACCGCCGCGACCAGCAGGGGCAGCAGGAAGAGGCCGGCGAGACAGCCGCAGACGAGGACGACCACGGCCCGGACGGGGCCCCTCACTCGGACGCGGCGCGACGCAGGCCGGCGGCGCGCTGCAAGCAGGCGTCGATGGCGGCCAGCGTCTCCCGGCCGGTGCGGTCGCCGAAGCGCTCGATGCCGGCCGGGGTGGCGAACAGCTGCCCCGAGGCGACGAAGTGCTCCCACAGCTGGTCTTGCCGCCGGTTGAGGCGGCGCCGGACCTGCGCCCCGACGTGGCCGAGGACCGTGGCGTCGCCGGCGCCGGCCAGGGCGACCATCTCGGCGTCGCCGCTTACGAGGCAGGCCACGGTCGCCGCCACCCGCCCCGGCTCGTCGTCGATGTCGGGCCCGGGGACGCAGCGGGCGCCCCGGGCGTCGTGAGCCGCCAGGGCCGGCGCCCGCAGGGCGACCTCCAGCTTCGATGGCTCGATGCGGGGCAGCGGCTGGCGGAAACGTTCGGCCGCCTCCAACAGCGCGTCCCAGGCCCCCTCCGGGTCCGCCGCCAGATCGATGCCGCAGCTGTCGGCCAGGGTGAGGGCGGCGACCGCGTCCAGCGGGAGCCAGTCGAGGGTGGTCAGTTCGCGATTCAGGTCGCGGCGAACGTCGAGCCGGAGCATGCCCAGCCACGAACAGGGTGGCCGATCCTTGGAGGCGTACACCGGCAACAGCCGGCCGGCGGTCTGCAGCCCCCGCTGGACGAGGTCGTCGGCGTCGATCGGCGGCCGGTACAGGAGGCCCCGGTTGAGCCGGCCGTGGCAGGTCTGGTGCAGCAGGCGCTCGGTGAGGCGGAGCAGCCAATGTTCGGCGTCGCGGCCCACGCGGCGCAGGCGCTCCCGCTGGCGGCCCAGGGCGGCCGCCGGCCGCGGCGTGAGCAGCTGTGACCGGGGCAGTTGATCGGCCCACGTCGGCGGCGACGCCGGGCGGCCGCCCCGCTCGAAGCGGTAGGACTCGGGGAGCGGCGGACCTTCGCCGACGGTCCAATGGAACTTGCCGGTCACGCGGAGTCCGGCGATGGTCGCCGCCACTTCCGCCCGACCCTCGGTCGTGACCACGCTCCCCGGCTCGGTGTCGCAGTGGAGGGGGAAGACGAGATGGCCCCGTTTGGCACCCGGCAGCACGACCACGGTGGGAAACAGCAGGAACGCCCCCTGCCCGTCGGGGATGGTCTGGGTGGCGGCGGTACGGGCGACGCGGATGTCCAGGATCAGCGCCTCGGCGTCGTCATTCCTGAGGATGGCTGGCACGACTCCTCCCTTCTCCTGCCACCCAGACGTGGGAGGGGAGACGCGCGCTCGCCTGTTTCGACCCCCTTTTCCCAAACCTGGCATTAGAGGGGTGAAGGCCTGAGAAAAGGAGGCAACGGTGAACGTCGTGGTGTTGCAGGGGCGGCTGGCTCGCCCCGCCGAGGAACGGGTGCTCCCGTCCGGTGACCGTTTGGTGGGCTACGAGGTCACCGTCGACGGCCCTGAGGGCCGCAACGAGACGGTGCCGGTGGTCTGGTTCGCCGCCCCCGCCAGCGCCGGCGGCTTCGACGTCGACACCGAGGTCGTGGTCGTCGGGCGGGTCCGGCGGCGGTTCTTCCGGGCCAACGGTGCCACCGCCAGCCGCACCGAGGTGGTCGCCGAGGTCGTGCTCCGGGCGGCGCAGGGCAAGCGGGTGATGGCCGCACGGCGCGACGCCGCCGCCCGGGTGGCGCCCGAAGCGCTCGCCGCCTCGGCCGGGGCGGCCGGCTCGGCCGCAGGCTAGGGAGCGGCCACGACCCGGACGGTGGCTCCGGTCCGCCACCATCCGGTTGCCGTGAGGCCCGCCTGGGCGAGGAGCCGCTGCAACTCGCCCCGGTCGAGTGACCGCACCACCACCTCGTCCTCGACGGTCCAGCCATCGCCGACGAACCGCCGGCGGTATCGGGAGCTGCGGCCGGCGAGGTCGTGAACCAGGTCGCCGTAGAGGCGGATCCCGTCGGCGGCGCCCAGGAGAACATCCGTCGTGGCCGCGCCGCCGTCGGCCGCCCCCTGCTGGAAGTCGGTCACCTCGACGCCGACCACGCCGCCGGCGGCCAGATGGCGCCGGGCCTCGGTCAGGCAGGCCAGCATCTCGTCCGGCCCGTTGAGCAACTGGAGGCTGTTGTAGCCGACGAACACCAGGGCGAAGCGGGCGGCCAGGGCGAAGTGCCGCATGTCGGCGGCTACGAAGCGGGGGCGGCCGGGCGGTGCCAGCGCCGCGGCCCGCCGGCACGCCAGGTGCAGCATGTTCGGGTCACGGTCGAGTCCGACGATGGTCCCCGGCCGGGTGCCGTCGCCGGTCAGGGCCGCGGCGAGGGGGAGGGTGAGGCGACCGGTTCCGCAGGCCAGTTCGAGGACCGGGCCGGGATGCTGCCCGGCCACCTCGAGCCAGAACCCCACGTCCTGGTCGGTGCGGTTCAGGACGTGCCGGCACTCCCACTCGTAGAGGCGGGCGGCGTCCGGCGGTTCGCTCAGTCCTCGACCTGGCGGAAGACGAAGCCCGTCCGCGGCTTGGGCCAGAAGAAGGTGGTCTTGGGCGGCATCCGCTCACCCCCCTGGGCGGTGGCGGCGATCTGCTCAACCGTCACCGGGCGCAGCAACACCGCCGCTTGGGCGTCCCCCCGGGCCACCGCCGCGGCTGCGGCGTCGTAACCGTGCTGATAGGTGAGCTGATGAGGGGGTAGGGCGGCCAGGGCGACCTCGAGCCGGCTGGAGTCGAGGTCCTGGGCGGCGGCGGCGATGGTCCCCGGCCTGGCTTCGAGCAGCCAGGCCCCCGCCGGCGTCAGCAGCCCCATTGCGCCGGCGTGCGCCATGCGCTCGAGGATGGCCGCGGAGGCGTCGGTCGGCGTCACCTCGAAGAACGCCGACAAGGCGCCGACCAGGTCGAGGTCGGCCGGGAGGTCGCTCAAGAGTCGGTGGATGCCTTGGACGGAAAGCTGGTCCTGCACGAGCTCGACGATCAGGGCCATGACTCCGTGCGACCCTTCGGTTTGGCCGGCCTCGGCGACGGGCGTCGCCTGGCCCGCCTGCTGCTGGTAGGTCAGGGCGGTGTCGAAACGGTGGTGCCCGTCGGCGATCACCACCGGGGCCGAAGACACCGCCTCGGTGATCCGGGCGATGGCGTCCGGATCGGTGATGGGCCACGCCCGGTGGGCGACGCCGTCATCGTCGACCACGAGGTCTGGGTCCTTTGCGCCATTTGGCGAGTTGACGTCGTGGGCCGTGTCGGGCGCGATGAGCTCGACGGAGAGGCCCTTGGCCAGCGACAGCCCCCAGATGGGCGAGGTGTTGACCTTGGTGCTCTGGAGCAGCTGGAGGCGGTCGCTCTTGGCCTTCGGTGTCGTCCGCTCGTGGGGAAAGACGCCGTGGCCGGGCGGTTCGAGGCCAAGGGCGCCGATGACGCCGACGGTGTGTCGTTGCCGCCCGGTGGGGTCGGTGTAGGTCATCTGGTAGCCGTAGTACCGGGCCTCGGGATCCCGGCGCAGGATCCCACGCTCCTGCCACTCGGCCAGGCGCTGGGCGGCGGCCTGGTAGGGATCGAGCGCCGGCGTGGCGTCGGGGAGCTCGATACGAACCGAGTTGTAGGGGGACCGGGCTTGCAGATCGGCGCGCTCCTGCGGGTCGATCACGTCGTACGGGGGCGCCACGACGTCGGCCAGGCTGACCAGTTCTGGGTCGTACCGCAGGCCGGGAAACGGCGCGAAGCGAGGCACCCCTCCTGCGTAGCAACCCTGGCCGGTGACGGCAACCCGGGAGGGGGATCGTGCGAGGCGCCGACCCTGGCAAACTGCCTCGCCATGACGTGGCTGCTGGACCTGGATGGTGTCGTGTGGCTGAGCGGCGACGGTATTGCCGGCTCGGCGGCCGCCATCGACCGCCTACGCGAGAGCGGCCAACGGGTCGTCTTCTTCACCAACAACTCCGGCCGGACCGTCGCCGAAAACGTGGCGGCGTTAGCAGGCGCCGGCGTGTCGGCTGACGGCGGGGACGTTCTCTCGTCGGCCCAGGCAGCGGCGTCGCTGCTGAAAGCCGGGTCGCGGGCGGCGGTCATCGGCGATCCTGGCGTCGAGGAGGCGCTCGGCGACGCGGGGGTCGACGTGGTGGCACTCGACGCCGAACCCGACGCCGTCGTCGTCGGGCGGACCACCGAGTTTTCCTACGAGGGGCTGGCGGCGGCGGCCACCGCCATCCGCCTTGGTGCCCGTTTCGTGGCGACCAACTCCGACGCCACCCTGCCGACACCGAACGGACCGGCCCCGGGCGCCGGCGCCCTCGTGGCCTTCCTTCAGGTGGCATCCGGCGTGGCGCCAGAGGTGGCGGGCAAACCGGAGCTGCCTGCCGCCCGCCTCGTTGCCGACCGTGTCGGCCAGATCGACGTCATGGTGGGGGACCGGCCCGACACCGACGGGCTCTTTGCCGGCGCCATCACGGCCCGTTTCGCCCTTGTCCTTTCCGGCGTGACCTCACAAGCCGACCTTCCCGTCGATCCGATTCCCGATCTCGTCGGGCCCGACTTGGCGGCCATTGTCGACCAGGTGCTGGGCGCCCGGTCCTGACTCCTTCCGGCGTGCCGCCGGAGCAAACGCGGCGTGCAGCCGGAGCAAACGCGGCGTGAGGACAGCAGATTGCTACCCTGGTCGGATGGCGCAACGGGACTTACTCAAGCGATATCTCGAAGCGGGTATGGCGTTTACCGCGATGACCACAAAGCGCGCCGAGGAAATCGTCAAGGAATTGGTTCGGGCCGGCGAGGTCCAGCGGGATCAAGTCCAAAACCAGGTGGATGAGCTCCTCGAGCGGAGTCGCCGCAATACCGACCATTTGGTGGCCATGGTCCGCAAAGAAGTCTCATCACAGCTGAACGATCTCGGCGCCACCATTCGCGATGAGCTGCGGGCCCTGGAATCCCGGCTGACCGGCAGCGCCGACAGCACCGGCAAGGCCGGCCAGGGCGGCAGCACCGGCAGGGCCGGATCGGCCGGCAACGCCGCGTCCCGTCAGGACCCGGCGGGATCGGCGGGCGGGGACGCGCCGGCCAAAAAGTCGCCCGCCAAGAGAGCGGCGGCGAAGAAGGCGCCAACCACGAAGAGCGCGCCGGCGCCGAAAGCGGGGAGCGACGGGACCGTCGCCGCGCCGAGCGCGTCGGCCGCCAAAGACGCCGCGGTGACGACCAAGAAGGCGCCGGCCAAGCGCGCGCCGGCCAAGAAGGCAGCAGCCAAAAAGGCGCCGGCCGAAACGTCTCCTGCGCCCGCGAAGGCGCCGGCCGACGCGTCGCCCGCGCCCAAAAAGGCGGCGGCCAAGAAATCAGCGGCCAAGAAGGCGGCCGCCCCTTCCGATCCGAGCCGGTCCTAGAACGGCTTTAGAGGCGCGGCCCCATCCGGCGAGGCCATGACCAGCCGGCGCCGGCTGGACACCGAACTCGTCCGGCGTGGGTTGGTGGCCAGCCGGGAACAGGCACAAGTAGCGATCGCGGCGGGTGAAGTCCTCGTCCGCGGGACGGTCGCCGACAAGGCGTCCCGCCTGGTCGACCCGGCGGAGCCGGTGGCGCTGGCCGCCCCACCGGCACGATTCGTAAGCCGAGGCGGCCTGAAGCTCGAGGCCGCCCTCGACGAATTCGCCATCGACGTCGGGGGCCGGCGGGCGCTTGACGCCGGGGCGTCGACGGGAGGGTTCACGGACTGCCTCCTCCAACGCGGTGCCGCCGAAGTCGTGGCCGTCGACGTCGGCCGGGGCCAGTTGCACCAGCGGCTGGCGGTCGATGCGAGGGTGGATTCACGGGAGCGGACCGATATCCGCAATTTGACGCTGGCTCAGGTCGGGGGGCGGCCGTTCGATCTCATCGTCGCCGACCTGTCCTTTATCTCCCTCCGTTCCGTCCTCGCTGTCCTGCTCGGGAGCCTCGCCGTACCGGGCGCCGATGTGGTCACGTTGGTGAAACCCCAGTTCGAAGCGGGCCGCCAGGCAGCCTCGGCTGGTCGGGGGGTGATCCGGGACCCGAGCATCTGGTCGGCAACGCTTACTCGGGTAATTTCCGCCATGACCGCCGGGGGAGCCAGCATGATGGGACTCATGGTCTCCCCGCTCACCGGCGCCGAGGGCAACGTCGAGTTCCTCGCCTACTGCCGGGCGCACGCATCACGCGAGGGCGACGAGCAGGCTCCGGAGGCAGCCCCGCCGTCCGCGGAACAGCTCGTGGCCGCAGCCGTCGGCCGCGCCGCCCGCAGACATGGCATTGAATACCAGTGATGGCGACCATCGGTTTCTTCCCCCATCCCAACCGTGACGAGGCGATCCAACTGGCCACCGCCACCGCCTCCTGGCTGAAGGCGGAAGGGCACGACGCGCCCATCATCTGCGACGCCGTCGACGGAGCCGTGGCCCCCGAGTCGCACCGCCAGGTGGCGGCAAGCCTCGACGTGGCGGTGAGCCTGGGGGGCGATGGCACCATGATCCGCACCGTCGACCTGGTGGCCCCGCTGCAGGTTCCCGTGCTCGGCGTCAACGTCGGTCACCTTGGTTTCCTCACCGAAGTCGTTCCCGACGACCTCCGCCAGGCGCTCAAGAACTTCCTCGCCGGGGAGTACCGGATCGAGGCCCGCATGACCCTCGCCGTCGAGGTCCGGCGCCACGGCGACAGCGGGCCGCCGGTACGCATGACGGCGCTCAATGACGCCGTCCTCCAGCGCACCTCGTCGGGTCACACGGTACGGGTGGCGGTGACGCTGAGCGGTACACCGTTCCTCACCTATGCCGCCGATTCCATGATCATCGCCACCCCGACCGGCTCGACGGCCTACAACCTGTCAGCCCGGGGGCCAATCGTGGCCCCCCACACCCGGGTTGTCGTCATGACGCCCGTCGCCGCCCACATGCTGTTCGACCGTTCCCTTGTCCTCGCCGACGACGAGGACATCAACCTCGAAGTGCTCGGCGATCTGCCGGCCGAGCTCGTCGTCGACGGCCAGAGCCTCGGCTGCCTTGCCGCCGGCGACGTGGTCCTCTGCCGGGCGGGCGACCACGACGCCCTCTTCGTGGACTTCGGCGGCCGCGACTTCCACCACGTCCTCAAGCAAAAGTTCGGCCTTGCCGACCGCTGATGGTGCCGACGACTGATGGTGCCGACGACTGATGGCGGCTGACGACTTATGGCGGCCGACCACTGATGCCGGCTGAGCGGTGATGCTGGCCGAGCTGCGGGTCCGGGAGTTGGGCGTCATCGCCGACCTGACGGTGGTGTTGGGCCCGGGGATGATCGCCCTGACCGGCGAGACGGGGACGGGTAAGACCCTCGTGGTCGAAGCCATCGAGCTGCTCCTCGGCGGCCGAGCCGACCCCGTCCTGGTGCGGCCGGGCGCCGACGAAGCCAGCGTCGAGGGGCGCTTCGTGGGCACGGACGAACAGGACGACATTGTCGTCGCCCGGACCGTCCCCGCCGCCGGCCGCTCCCGTAGCTATGTCAACGGCCTGATGGCGCCGCTGGCGACGCTGGCCCAGGTCGCGGGACCACTGATCGACCTTCACGGCCAGCACAGCCACCAGTCGCTGCTATCCGCTGCGGCGCAGCGGGCGGCCCTCGACGCCTACGGCCATATCGACCTGGAACCCATTGCCGCCGCCCGCCGGCGGGTTCGCGACGCTGGTGACGCCCTGGCCGCCCTGGGCGGCGACGCCGCCAGCCGGGCCCGCGATCTGGACATGCTCGACTTCCAGGTGACGGAGATCGACGCCGCCAAGCTGGCCGATCCCGACGAGGACGCCGTCTTGGCCGCCGAGGAGGAACGCCTCGCCGGCGCGGCATCGCACCGGGAGGCGGCCAACGCCGCCGAACTGGCCCTGAGCAGCGACGCCGGCGTCGCCGAGCAGCTCGGCGACGTCGTCGGACTGCTGAGCGGGCACGGGCCGCTGGCTGAGCTTCACGGGCGTCTCCGGGCGGTGGCGATCGAGCTGGCCGATGCGACCAGCGACCTTCGGGCCCTCGCCGACAGCTTGGAGGAGGATCCCGAACGGCTGGCGTGGATCCGCCAGCGCCGCCAGCTGCTCCACCAGCTGCGCCGCAAGTACGGCGAAACGCTGGCCGGGGTCATCGAGTTCGGTGAGACCGCCCAGGCCCGGCTGGCCGAGGTTTCTTCCTTTGAGGAGCGCGCCGCCGGCTTCGAGGAGGCGCGCCGTGCCGCCGCCGCCGAGCTGGCCGCCGCCGAGGCCGCGGTCGGCAACCAGCGGCGCCAGGTGGCGCCGGCGCTGGCCGCAGCCATCGAGGAACAGCTCCAGCGCTTGGCGATGCCCCGAGCCCGTTTCGAGGTCCGCGTCGGCGACGACCCGGCGGGCGACGAGGTCGTCTGGCTGCTCGGCGCCAACCCGGGCGAGCCCGCCCTCCCGCTGTCGAAGGTGGCGTCGGGCGGCGAACTGGCCCGCACCATGCTGGCCGCCCGCCTGGCCATCGGCTCCACCTCAGTGTCGCCCGCCTCGGCCACCTCGGCCGGCGCCTCGGGCGCCTCGGCCGCCTCGGCCGGCGAGTCCCCAGGAGCGGAAGGCGGCGCCCGGGGTGCCCCCACCTTGGTATTCGACGAGGTGGACGCCGGCATCGGGGGTGAAGCGGCGCTGGCCGTAGGGCGAGCGCTATCCGACCTCGCTCGTCACCACCAGGTGCTGGTCGTGACCCACCTGCCGCAGGTCGCGGCCTTCGCCGACCAGCAGATCGCGGTAGCCAAAGAAGAGCAAGACGGCCGGACCGTCGCCTCGGCCCGGCGCCTGGCGGAACCGGACCGCATCGTCGAGCTGTCCCGCATGCTGTCCGGCCAACCTGACAGCGCCACCGCTCGCCGCCACGCCAAGGAGCTGCTGGCGTCGGTTCGCCGCCCCGGGGCCTCCTGACCTCCTGACCTCCCTGACCGGACGGGCCGGCGGCGTATGGCCGGGGTTGCGGCGCGAAGGGGTGAGATAGACCGCACCTTGTCGGCAGAAGCCCACCGGTCGCCGGCCGCCGGCGCCCACGATGGGTGGGGTTGTGGCGCGAAAGGGTCAGATTGACCGCACCTTCTCGCCACGAGCCCCCGCCGGCCCCCACCAAGGGACAAGCCCGGCCACGCCCGTCAAGGGACAAGCCCGGCCGACCGCCGGCCCCGGGCGGGCACCATCCGCCAGCCAACCAACGAAGCTGCGATAGCCTGGCTCGGCCGCCCCCGTTGGCGTCCAATTTTCGTGTGGAAGGACGGGAGGAACAGTGATGGCGAAGCACATCTTCGTCACCGGCGGCGTGGCCAGTTCGTTGGGCAAGGGTCTCACCGCGTCGTCGCTCGGCCGCCTGCTGAAGAGCAGGGGCCTGCGGGTCACGATGCAGAAGCTCGACCCCTACATCAACGTCGACCCCGGGACGATGAACCCCTTCGAGCACGGCGAGGTCTTCGTGACCGACGACGGGGGCGAGACCGACCTCGATCTGGGTCACTACGAGCGGTTCATCGACGAGAACCTTCACCGCGATTCCAACGCCACCACCGGGTCCATCTACCAGTCGGTAATCGCCAAGGAGCGACGGGGCGACTTCCTGGGCAAGACCGTCCAGGTGATCCCGCACATCACCGACGAGATCAAGGGGCGCATCAAGCGGCTGGGCACCGACGCCGTGGACGTGGTGATCACCGAGGTCGGGGGCACCGTCGGCGACATCGAGATCCTGCCGTTCCTGGAGGCCATCCGACAGTTCCGCAAGGACGTGGGCCGGGACAACGTGTGCTACGTCCACGTGACCCTGGTTCCCTACCTCGGGCCGTCGGGCGAGCAGAAGACCAAGCCCACCCAGCACTCGGTGACCGAGCTGCGCAGCCGGGGCATCCAGCCCGACGTCATCATCTGCCGCAGCGACCGTGACATCTCGCCCGGGCTGAAGCGCAAGATCTCCCTGCTGTGCGACGTGCCCATCGAGGCCGTCGTGTCGTGCGTCGACGCCCCCAACCTGTACGAGATCCCCCTGGCCCTCCACGAGGAGGGACTCGACGAGTACGTCTGCCGGCTGCTGCATTTCGACGACGCTTGCCACCCCCTCGACCTGACGGACTGGGAGCGCCTGGTCGAGCGGGTGGAGGCGGCCAGCCGCCCGGTGCGCATCGGCCTGATCGGCAAGTACGTCAACCTGCCCGACGCCTACCTGTCCGTCGGGGAGGCGCTCCGTCACGGCGGCTACTACCACGGCGCCAAGATCGAGGTGGAGTGGATCCAGGCCGAGGACGTCGAGGGGCTGCTGGCCGAGGGACGGCTGCGCGACCTGGACGGCATCGTCATCCCCGGCGGATTCGGGGAGCGGGGGATCGAGGGAAAGATCGCGGCCGCCGGCTACGCCCGGGACAACCAGATCCCGTGCCTGGGGTTGTGCCTCGGGCTGCAGGTCATGGTGATCGAGTACGCCCGCAACGTTTGCGGCATGGGCGGCGCCAACTCCCGGGAGTTCGACTCCACCACGCCCTACCCCGTCATCGACCTGATGGACGAGCAGCGCGACATCGTCGACATGGGCGGCAGCATGCGCCTCGGCGCCTACGTGGCCCGGTTGCGGGCCGACAGCCAGGTCGCCCGGGCGTACGGCGACACCGTCGTCGACGAGCGCCACCGCCACCGCTACGAGGTCAACCCCCGCTACCGGCGGC
>DATARN010000158.1:0-19033 GCA_036264135.1 Acidimicrobiales bacterium | reverse complement strand
ACGACGTGGCCGCAGGGGCGGGGCTGGTGGCGGTCCCGCAGCTGGGGCAGAACTTGGCACCCGCAGCCAGTTCTTCTCCGCAGGATGCGCAGTGCGGGACCTCGGCGACCAGAGGCTGGCCGCAGTTGGCGCAGAACTTGGCGCCGGTCGGGTTGTGGGCCTCGCAGTTCGGGCAACTGATGGTGGCCGGTGCCAGCGACGTGCCACAGGAGGCACAGAACTTGGCGCCGGGGGCATTGGTGGTGTGGCAGCTGGCGCACTCGATGCCGGCCGCGCCGCCCGGGGCCGGCCCGCCGCCGACGAAACCGGGTCCCCCACCCGCGAAGCCCGGACCGGGGGGAGGAGGCGGACCCTGTTGGGCCGGGCCGGCCGCCTGGCCACCGAGCCCCAGTCCGGCCGCGAGGAAGGCGCCGCCGGTGGCGCCGCCGCCCTTGGCCATGCCCTGGCCGGCGCCCAGCTGCATCTCGCCCGCCGCGTATTGGCCGAAGCTGCCGGCAAGCCGGGAATAGGCGGTGTCCTTGGCCAGGGTCTTCAGCTGGGCTTCGTCGTCATCAGAGAGGTTGACGTCGAAGTTACCCATCTTGATGATGCGCAGCCCGTAGTTGGCCAGCTGCTCGTTGCCCTTGCCGATCACCGTCTCCTCGATGTCGGTGGTGTAGGCCGACAGTCCGAGGATGGGCCACCCGTTGCGCACGATCTGGGTGGTGACGTGGGTCCGCATGACCTTGAGCAGCTGGTCACTCACCCACGAGGTGATGGCGGCGTTGTTGGTCACGTCGACGGTGTCAACCAACCGGGTGATCAGCGCGCCCGGATCGCTCACCTGCAGCGAGTAGTCGCCGAAAACCCGGAGCGTGACGATCATTCCGGTCTGCGGGTCCTGGACGTCGTCGATGCGCCCGCCGAAGGTGTTGCCCGTGTACTCCCGGGTGCCGATGAAGTACAGCTCGGCCCGGTAGGCGTTGCCACCCGTGGCCCAGTCGACGATGGCACCGAGGAACGGCAGCTCGTTGGCGTCGATCTGGTGGCGACCCGGTCCCATGGTCCCCACGACCTGGCCGGTGTTGATGAACACGACCAGCTCGTCGGCGTCGACGATGGCCCGCGTCATCTTGCGAATGTTGACGTCCGGCCATTTGAAGACGATCTGGCCCTTGCGGTCGTCGGGTACGGCGATGAACTCACGTCCCAAGATGGCCATGCCTGGCTCTTCCTTCCCTGAACCTTGGAGCCCCAGATACAAGGACCCGCTCATGAAAAGGGTACCGCCCTGCACCCGGCTGACCCCTCACGCCCGGTATCTCGGGATACAGTACCGGGCGGTGGGGCGGGGCGGTTGGACGACGCGGTCGGTGACACTGGCCGCAGCATTCCTCCTCGGCGGGGCGG
Organism: Acidimicrobiales bacterium; assembly: GCA_036264135.1. GTDB lineage: Bacteria > Actinomycetota > Acidimicrobiia > Acidimicrobiales > Palsa-688 > DATARN01. Next base: position 17,644 of record DATARN010000158.1, on the reverse strand, counting down.
TGCCGGCGGCCGCCCAGACGGCGCCGACGACGACATCGACAACCACGACACCGTCCACCACCCTTCACCTTTCGGCGGCTCCCACCACCACCACCACCACCGCCCCGGCGCCGACTACCACCTCGACGGCCCCCGCGACCTGGGCGGCCCAGGTCCCCGGGCCGCCGGCACCGGTCCCCGCCCCTCCGACCGCCTCGCCCGCCGACATTGCCCGCGCCGGCCAGCTGGCCCGGCAGATCGCCACCCAGTCCAACGTCCTCGACGTGCTGGCCGAGCAGTACGACCAGGCCCAGCAGCAGGTGATCGCCACCGCGGCCAACCTCGACGCGGTGAGGGCGCGGCTGGCCGCCGCCCAGGCCGATGCCGCCGCCGCCCAGGCCAAGGTCAGCGAGGGCCGCCAGAAGCTGCGTGACGTTGCCGTCGACGCCTACGTCGGCCTCGGTGGCACCCCGGCGTCGAGCGCCGACGCGGCATTGCGGACCTACGAGCAGGGCGCGGCCCAGGTCGGTGCCCAAACGGCCGTGGGCAAGGCCATGGGCCAACTCGACACCCTTCACCAGGTCGAGCAGCAGCTCCGGGCCACGGAATCGGCGATTGCCAACGAGGAGCAGCAGGCTTCTGACGCCAGTACCGCCGCCCAGAGCGCCGCCTCCCAGGCGGAAGCGGCGGCCAAAGCGGCCGCGGTGCAGCAGCGGCAGCTGCTTCTCACCTTGTCTCAGGCGGGCGGCAACCGGGCACCCCTCGTGGCGGCGGCCCAGGCGGCCGCCGCCCAGGCCGCGTTCACCCGCTTCGAAACCGCCGGCACCCTCGACTTCAAACCGGGCTCCGCCCTGGCCGCCCCGTCGCCGGCGGCCGCCATCGCCGTCCAGGTCGCCGAGAGCGAGGTCGGCAAGCCCTACGTCTGGGGCGCCGCCGGCCCCGACACCTTCGACTGCTCGGGACTGGTGCTGTGGGCGTGGGCTCACGCCGGCGTTGCCGTCCCCCGGGTGGCCGCCGACCAGCAGGCGTGGGCCACGCCGGTGCCCATCTCCCAGCTGGCCCCCGGCGATTTGGTGTTCTTCGGTTCGCCGGCCCACCACGTCGGCATCTACGTCGGCGCGGGCTTGATGGTGGACGCCCCGCACAGCGGCGCCAATGTCTCGGTTGTCCCCATCTGGTGGGACGACCTGGCCGGCTTCGGCCGGGTCCACGCGCCCTAGCTCAGGATGTCACCAGGAATTGCCGGCAGGTCGCACCGGCGCGGTTGTTGCCGTTGATGCTGCCCATGGTGCTGAGCGACGCAAATCCGCCGCTCCAAATGGCGTTTACGGCCAGTACCTGGTTGCTGCTCGGACCCTGGTTGGAGCACATCGGGCTCTTGGTCGTCGCCGATGGTGCGGAGTTATCGAAGCCGAACAGCGATTCCGCCGCGGCGTACGCGCTGTTCGTCGTCACGTTGCGATCAAGCACGTTATATACGTAGCGGATTCCCGGATACGCGGGCGTGGCCCCCGCCGCCAGGTTCACCCTCACGTTGGATTCCACTACGGGACCGGCGGTGTCGAGCTCGTAGTCGTGGTTGGAGCTGTTCCACCTGACCGGCGAGGCAATCAACGGCGCCCCCGGCGCCGGCGCGGCCGTGGTGATGCCGTGCAGCAGTTGCACCGCGCCCACACTGTTGACCCGCCGGTCAAGGCTCGGATTGAGCGAGTTGGACTGTTGCAGATCCCATGCTGATGCGGCGTACGGCATGATGACGGAGTCGCTGTCCGTGGCACGGACCTGCTGGCCCTCGTTCTCGTCGATGACCACGGGGTCGGGGCACCCCGCCACGCCTGTTGGCGGCATGTAGGTCGCGGACTGGTTCAAAATGTCGGTCGCAAAGAACAAGCGGGTCTCCGAGCCCGCCGGCGGAAGATATCGCTGAATCGAACCGGGGGCGCCGCCGACTTGGCGCCAGTCGGTGAACGTGCAGTTGTAGATGCCGAGAAGTTGGGCTTGGGTGAGCGTCGCGGGAGCGCGGAGGCTGGACGACGTCCAGGACACGGCGTCGAGACCGAAGGCGTCATACTCGAAGCCGATCCGATCGGTCCCATCACTCGACGTGCCCGGCGGTGAGGCCGACCGGGCAACGCTTACGCATCCCGAGTCGGTGCCCGCCCCCGTCGACGCGGGCGGATTACCGGAGTTGGCATTGGGACCCGTGCCGGTGGCGTTGTCCTCCGCCCCGAGGTACTTCTCCCCCGCCACCGTGCCGAACGGCGCGACGCCCTCGGTCGGTGGTGTTGTCGACCCCGATCCGAGTGGGTCGGGGCTCCATACAGTGTCCTCCGGGCAGCTGCTGTTGCTCTCCCCCGGCACCGTGAAGCTCGTGACCCGGCCAGGGTGAAGTCGGCCGGAATATTGTAGAAGGGGGCCGTCGCGCCCCCACAGCTGTTGGCGGCGAGGGACGACATAACCGCTTGGGTGGTGACTGACCCCGCCGCCGCCACGACGGTCACCCCGGGCGCCACCCCCGATTGAAAGGCGGCCGCGGTGTTGGGGGTCCCCAAACCGGTTGGGCCGTCGTAGCCCGGTCCGGCGGTGCAAAAATAGGCAACGCTGCAGGACCCGTTGCTTCCCGATACCACGTCGTTCAGCGAACCGTGATGGAGGTAGGGATACGACGCCGGCTGCGCGCCCGCGGTGACGGCATTGCCCGCTAGGGCGTACATGGCGGCGACAATCGGGGCCGCCGCGCTCGTGCCCCCGTAGATGGCCCATTGCCCGCCGGTGTAGACCCACACGCCGGTGTTCGGGTCGGCCACGGCGGAAACGTCCACGCCGATACGAGCGGCGCACGAGCTGTCGTGCTGCCAACTCGGTTTGGCGACATAGGAACTGCAGCCACTGCCGCCCCCGGACCACGCCGTCTCCGTCGCATTTCGCGATCCGCCGTTGCTGGATTGATTGAGGGTGGTTCCCCCGACGGCGACGGCGTCGCTCGAAATGGCCGGAAAGGCGGCGCCGTATCCCACGTCACCAGAGGCGGCCACGATGGCGACGCCGGGGTGGTGGTAAAAGGCGGCGCTGTCGCTCATCTCGGTGGGGTACTCGGCTGCGCTGTAGCTGTTGCTCACCACGTTGGCGCCAAGGGCCACGGCGGTGTTCACCGCCGTTCCGACGTCGCTCACCGCAGTCGAGTTGGCTTCGACCAGCAGGATGTTGCAATGCGGGCATAGGGCGCTGACCATGTCCAAGTCCAGGGAGATCTCTTGGGCCCAGGACGCGTCGGCGGCCGGATAGCTGGTCCCTCCCCCCTGGTCCACCTTGCGGAAGCAGCCGGAGGCCGTGGTGCAGGGCGGCAACCCGTAGTGCGACCGGTACCCCGCCAGGTCAGAACTGAGAGTCGTGCTATCGAAGGGGTCAACGACCGCCACGGTCTGCCCGCTGCCCGCGGTGGCCGACGGGGCGTTGTAGGCGGACTGGAGGTAGGCGGGGCTGTACGCGCCGCTGTCGCCCACCGTCGTCGCCGGCGTGAGCTCGGCGCCTCCCGCCACCCCGACCGGTCGCCGCAGCCGGGCCGTCTTGTCTGTCCGGACACGGGCGTCGCAGCTGACGTGTCGGGCCGGCGCCGGGCCGCCACAGACGTCAACATCGACCTCCCCGTTCGGGCCATTGTGTACCGGAGTACCCGTCCGAGAAACGGCGGGCGGTGAGGCCAGCTGCGCCGCCGCCGCGGCGGGACGCCCTGGGACCACCGCGGCCAAGGCCATCAGCGAGATGAGAACAGCCCCCAGCGGCCGCCGGGCCGTGCCATTGGTAGGAATGCCCGAGTGTCCCTCGCCAAACGAAACGCTCAGGTTGCCATTGGACAAATTCTGTGCGAAGCCCAGCGAAGCTGCGCCTCGCTCATCCCCGACCTGTTACCTGGTGTACACCGTTCCGTCACGTGTCGGTTACCCTCGCCCAGTACGGTCCAGGGCATGGCAGGGTCCGCCTCTCGCGGCGACGCTCACCTCGTCCATCTGGGGGGCACAGCTTTCCCGGTCGTTCCGCGGCATTGCTTCGATCCAGACCGGACAATCCTGGGGGAGCAACTCGTCGCCGTGGCCAGGGTAACGGCACGCAGCCGACGCTCGCGTCACGACGGGGAAACGACGCTGCCGGCGGCGCGGCGGGCCCTCATCCTTCGCCTCGGCGTCGAGGTCGTCATGCAGGCGATCAACGATACCCGAGCGGAGTGCCAACAACTCCTCACAACAGCGGAACGAAGCGCAGCCACGATTGTCCGAGAAGCGAGCGAGGATGTCGCCTTGCTCGCCTCGTGGTTGCAGCCGCCCGCGGTCCCAAATGAAGGACCACAAGATTCGGTATCTCAGGTAGGTGGAACGAACGCCGCGGCGGTCCCGATGCCGGCGCCCACTCATGGCGCGACCATGCCGCCCCCAACCCTTCCGGCTGGCATCGACTCCGTTGCTGCGGCCGCTCCCGAGGCCGACCTTCTCGACGTGTTCTTCGATTCGCCGGCGACGGGAGAGGACCGCTGGGCCTTCCTGGATGACGAAGAGCTCGCCGGGGTCGGACGCGGACTCCTTCGTCGCCTCCGCCGGTTCGGTCCCGCGGTGCGCTCACCGTCGTTCAACACCACACGCGACTGAAGAAACAAGGAGAAGACCACCGCCGATGGGCATGCAAGAAGGGCCAACTGACCGGGGGATGTACTACGACCCCGGTGAGGTCGAGGCGTACGTAAAGGAGGCCACGGCCACGATCAAAGCACTCCAGGGCCGCCTCCAAGAGGAGGTCCGGCGGGCCGACCAGGCCGAGGCTGCCCTCGGTGACTACCACCCCGAATCGGCAGGACTTGGAAGGGCCTTGCTGTTGGCCGGCGAGGTCGCAGACAAGACGATCAGTGACGCCGATGCCAAGGCGTCAGAAATTCTGGAGAGCGCGAAAGTCGAAGCCGGGGCGATTGTCGAGCGGGGTCGACACGAAGCACACGAACTTGTCAGCAAGGCGAAGCTGGAGGCGGCGGCCGAGTACCGGAAGGGCGAAGAGCGTCTCATGGCCGCCGTGAACGCGTTCGTCAGGGGGGTCGACGTCCTACGAGGTGAGCTGGCCACGATCGCGGGAGAGACGTCCCCGCCGGCGGACCCTCCCACCGAAACCGTGGAAACGATCGACCGCGAACGGTCGCTCCCCCAGCCGCCGCCCCCACCGGCGACGCCCTCTGCCGGCCGCCCGCCCAGTGTTCCTTTCACCCCGAGACCGGTTGCCGATCGCGACGAACTGCGGGTGGTGCTCCCCAGCCATGCGATCGACGTGGCACCGTTCGTCCCGCCAAGCTTTCCGGGCGGGGCCGACAGGCGGGCATGAAGCCACCAGCTAACGATCGCCGATCACGCTCTTGTCGCTAGCGCCCGACACTGCCACTGAGGCGATCCTCTGCCTCATCGATCACCTCGACGCCGAGGGGAACACGGTCGTGCATGCGGTCGTCCGCCTCCAGGCCACCGTCTGCCGGGTGCTTGCCGACCTGAACCCCTTGCTGGCGCAACCGCCAGATCTGCGGGCGACGACCGAGGCGGCAGTTCGCCTGTTGCAACACCGCGCCGCACTGGTCGCCGAACTGTCGATGCTCACACGGGACCCAGACGCGTCACCGGAGGTGGACCGATATCGGTCGGGCACGTGTGTCGCGGCCATGCCGTTACCGCCGCGACCCCAGCACGATCCGGCGGGGTGCTCTTCTGAGCCGGCCCCGGCGTTGGCGCACTGTGCCGTGAGCGTTCCGAGGCCGCCCCGCCTACGCCGGCAGTAGCCCAGGTCTCAGCCGGCGGTCTGGCTCCGCGGATTTGTATGACGCCGAGGCGGGCGAGGCAGCTGGTGCCATGCCCCGAGTTCGGACCGCCGGGCAGAGACCGGTCGTGGCAGAACGGCTTCGGTTGCCGGCGTTGGGCGCCGACTGCTCTCGGCGACGACGATTCGGCGAAGCTCGGCGTATCGCTCGCACAGGGAGGGGAGATCGAGCGCTGAATTGTCGAGCAGGGCAGTGAGTTCGACCGCACCGCGAGACAGCCCAACCCGGTCCCCCTCCAAAGCGGACGAGCCCAGGGCCGCCAGCTGATCGATCACCTGTCTCATGATCAGGCGCAACTGCTCGACGGCGCGTCCTCGTTCTTGGTCAAGCCGCACGGCGCGGCCGATGGTCTCGTCCGACCATTGGGCGCCCAGCATCTCGTCTTGGTCCACGGTTCTCATGTCACGAGGTTCCCGGAAGAACGCGGTCGAAGCCGAGCAGCATTTGGTAGAAAACTAGGCCGACTGCGAGCCACAGGACCACCTTGACCGGAACGGCGGCCAGCGTCTTCATCGGCCGAAAGGCCGCGACGATGATCAGGGCGAGAACCACCGCCCAGCCCGTCAAGGCGACGACGCCGCCGCGGTCGCCGGGGACAGCTACAAATGGGACTTTAGGGATGGCGCTCGATGTCGACGGCACGGCGCGTCCCGCCAGCTGATCCAACGGAGAGGCCGCCACCGCCGTGACGCGGTTGGCGAGGAGGTCGTCACTGGTCTCCAAAACGAGCAGAGGGCTTGGCCAGGAGCGGGCGGGGGTGAAAGTGTCGCCCGCATTGGCGGTAACCGGATCATGCACGACCCTGTAGGCGCGCCGGCCCAATGCCGTCTGCAGCCAGATGACGTCGCCGGTGCGAAGATCCGAGACCCGTGCGAACGGTTGGCCGTAGGTGCGCCGGTGACCGACCACGACCATCGTGCCTACGGCTGACGACCAGGACGCAACGTCGAGGGCTGGCCCCTGGCGAAGGTGGGCCAGGGTTGCGCCCTGCTGGATGGCCAGGTTGTGGATGCCCACCCGGGGAACCTCGATTGTCGCAAATACCGCGTGCGTTGCCACGGTCGCACCGCCACCGGGGGCAAAGGCGGCTTGGGCGGCGGAATCCAGCTGGCGCTGTGAGCGGTGCTCGCGGGAGGCCGTGACGTACCGCTCGAATCCGACGAAGGCCAAGATACCGAGCACGATTAACACGACGACGAGGAGGACAATGCGTCGCCACGATCCTGTCCGAGGCACCACGCCGACGACCATTGGATTCACAGAGTTCTCGTCGGCGACGGCGGCGGCCACCGGAGCCGATGGGGTGACCAGCTCAGCTGGCGGCGCGGGGAACCTCCCAGTAGTGGAATCGACGCCCGACGGCTCCTCGGGAACACGATCCTCGGCCCGAGGAGGCAAAGGTGATGGGTCCCGCCCGAACCTGGGCGCAGGCGGGGCGCCGGTATCCAAGCCGGGGCTTTGCCGAGGGCCTCGGACCATGGGGGGAGCCGGCGCCAATACCTCCTCGGTACCGGTCCGATGCACTGCGCTCTGCCCGTTCGGCGACAGTGATTCACCTCCCGCCAGGCCGCCGACCGAGCCCGGGGCGCTGTGGCGTGTGGCGCGCCGGCGTCCCTCGTCCCGGATGGTCGTGGCCTTGGCGCGCGCCGCCGCCAGGATCGTCTCCGCCTCTCGCCGAGTCACGGCGACGGCCCGATCCGAGGCTCGCTGCGTCTCCAGTATCAGCTGCCCGAGCCACGCTTCGGCGCCCTCCCGCGGGACGGAATCTGCCAGTGCGCGGCTGACCTCATGCCAATCCGACAGGTCCGGTTCACCCGCCCGAGCCGGGGGCAACGCTCCTCTGGTTGACCCGGGCGTTTCATCTCTTCCCCGTTCCGGATCTGGCGGAAGTGGGGTCACCGCGGGCGCTCCTCTAGTCGTACGTCCTGGGGCGTCCTTGGCGGCGACCCGTCCGGCGGGTCTTGGCCATCCTGGGCATAGGTGTACCCCAGGCCCCGCACCGTCAGGACGCGCTTGGGTGAGGATGGCACATCCTCGATCCGGGCGCGAATGCGGCTCACATGCATGGCGAGGGACTTCGTCCCGCTCGACGGCGTCTCACCCCACAATCGCCGCATGAGGGCGTCGCGCGTCCAGACCTTTCCCGGCGATGCGACCAACACCTCAAGGAGTTGGAATTCTCGAAGCGGGAGCACCACCTTGCGGCCTCCGAGCCAAACCTCGTGACGCTCGACGTCCACCGTGAGATCCCCGACCACGTAGGCACCGGCCCCAGTCCGCCAACGGCCGCGATTGGACCGACGCAGCGCAGCCTCGAGCCGAGCGGGCAACTCCCATCGGCCGAACGGCTTGGTCAAGAAGCCATCGGCGCCGGCTTCCAGGCTGGCCACCGCGGCACCTTCTTCCTGCGTCGCCGAGGCGACCAGCACCGGGATGTCGCTGCGTGCCCGGATGTAACGGCACAGGGTCGTCAGCTTCAGGTCGGGCAAAGACCATTCCACCAGGACGAGGTCCGGCTTGAACTCAGCCAGCAGCGATATCGCCTCGTCGGCCGTTCCAACGGCCCGACTGCGATACCCGGCGCGGCGAAGAATATCGACGAGGTCATCTGCCGTCGCCGCCACCGGCTCGACGACCAGGATCGACGCGCCAGATGTGGGCCCGAGCCGGGACCTTTCGGTGCCCGGTGCGTGGTTCATTCGACGTTGTGCTGGTCGCTGGCGCGGCAGCGACGCGCGTCTTGCACGGCAGCCCCTAGGTACTTCTGTCCGGTTGTTGAGCACGCTAGCGGTGGCCGACGAAGGGAACGTGAACGGCAAGCCAATGACAGATGAAGGGATTCCCTGTCTTCGTGCTCACATCCATGCGGGGAACACGCGGCTAAGGGTCTCGCCCGCGATGATGGCGGTGGCAATCAGTGGACCAATGCTGAGCAGGTAAGCCGTCGCCGGACGGACCCGACGGTACAGGGCGATGCTGGCGCTGATGGTGCCCGCGAAGGCAAAGAGCGCCAGGATCACGGCCGCGTCAGCACCGCTGTCGCCCCCCGTCCCAAGCCCGGTGCTCACCCGGCCGTTCTGTGGGGTCGACGAGAACGGAAGTCCCTCCAAGGCGGCGACGACCACGACCCCCTCGGCGTCGTTCCATGGCAAACGACTCGCCGACGTGACGAGCGTGAGACGGCTGTCGGCTGTGCGACCGTAGGTGGCCGTGGTGTTGCTGAGATCCTTGTGAACAACAGTAGTGACGCGGTACACCGATTGTCCCTGGGTGGTCGAGATCAGGATGGTGTTTCCGCGTTTCAGCTGTCCGATATCGCCGAAGGTTCCGCCGAAGGCGTGGGCTCGCCCCACTACAACGCTGTTGCCGATCTGGCCGGGCGCCGCCGTACCGGTGACATGGCCGGGACCAGCCTGGGTCTGCGAGGCAAAGGCACCCTCAACGACAACCTGCTGCACGTGAATGGCGCCAATCTCGATGATGGCGACCGGGGTGCCCAGATCGGGCGATGCCGTCGGGGTGGACACACCGCCGAGGCCTGTTGACTCGTTGGCCGCCTGGCTGATGGCGTGGCGGTACCCAGTCGCCAGCTTCCGCTGCTCCCGCGCCTGGAACACCGGTCCCAGCCCGTAGATCACCATGCCCATGGCGCCCAGCAGGGCCAGTATCCAGACCAGGATCCAAACCAGTGCCATGCGCCGTCGCTCGGGCGTGAGTTGAGCTGGCGGCGACGACTCGGCGCCCCCGACCGCCGGTCGATTACCGATGAACCCTTCGTCAACGCGGAATTCGTCGTCGGCCAACGAACTTTCGAGGGGATGAAGGAGGGTCACGACGAGTTCGGCGGGCGCCCGCTGCTTCGTCCGAACGAAAGACGCACGGCGACGCGACGCCATGCCGCCCGCCCCGGATCGGTCCGGGTGACCGCCGCCAGGGCGCTCAGACCGATGAGCCCGATCAAGGCGGCGACGGTTCCTCCGTACCCGAAGGGAGACATCCCGGCGAACGCCGGCAGGGCGATCTGGGTCGGCAGCGTCGACGTGGTAGCCGCCGACGGCGTCGACGTGCCGCCGCCGATGGGGGCGGGTGCACCGTTCGGCTGGCCCGTCACCGCCGGAACGGTCCCGGGAGTGGCAAGGACGTTCGGCGACGTCGGAGACGGCGTCGATGGCGTCGTCGCCCGCGTCGTGGGCGCTGCCGTCGAGGCCGTGGTCGTGGGCGTTGGCTGGGCGATCGCGGTGCAGGTCTGCCCGGATGGCGTCACCACCGGCGACTGGGCGTTCACGGGTGCCGTACCCACCGAGGCGATTGCCTTGCCGGCCGCAGTCTTCAGGTCGGCGGTGATCGGCACCATGCCGGCACCAAGCCCCGCTTGGCCGGGACCCGTGATGTATTGCAACCAGGCCGTCAACAAGGACTGCGACGTGGTGCGGGCCGTGCAATCGTCATTCAGGAGCGGCTGGGTGGGCACCATGGCGTATTCCACATAGGTCAAGGGGTAGGCGTTGGCCGCCGAGGTCGACGCTGCGAGAGACTTGGGGTCGGCGCCGATGAGCAGACCGTTTGCGTCCGGGACCATGGCGGAGACGGCGTTTGTCATGGAGGTTTGATCCGGCAGTTGGAAACTTCCGCTGCCGGGCTTGGTTTCGACGCCCACCGGTGTGAGACCGAGCGCATTCGCCGTCTCCAGATCCGTGGCCATCCAGAAGTCGCCGACGGCAAACGCCTGTTGCGACGCAATCACCTTGATCACCGACGGTCTGCCATTGGCCAGCGTCAGGTAGTTCCCGATCTTGCTGGAGAACGACGGGTCGGCGGCGGCGAACGAGTTTGTTATACCGCGCGCTCGACCGGCATTTGGATCGAGGACGTTCTGCCCCGCGGCCGGCTTCGGTACCACCCAATCCTTGGGCGCCAGATCGGAAAGCATCCGAGTCAGGTACCAGGTATTCGAATCGGCACCGGGATAGGCAAGTGCCGTCTGCCCGTACGCCGGCCCGAATACGCTGCCCAGCTGGGGATTGCGCGTTCGGATCGACGTATCGTATGCCGCCTCGCCGAACGTTCCACCGTTGAGGATGCCGGCGATTTCCGGCAACGTGAGATTGACGCCCGTGACAGGGACCTGGTGGCCGTTGACCGTCTGGTTGGCGATGACGCCGAGCACCGAGGCGTTCAGGGCGAACGGGACCGCCACGGCCGGCCTGGGCGTACCGGTAAAGAGAGACACCGCACTGTCGTAGCCCGATGCCGAATAGGCGATGTCCAAGCCGCCCGCAGCGAAGCTGGAGATCGCCTCTCCCTCGCCCACAAAGCTGCTCCTCGTCGCCGCGCCATGTCGACCAGGTAGCACACATTCCGCCAGGCTCCAGTTGATCCAATCCTCGGTCATCCGGTCCGAGCCCCCGCTGCTGAGGACGCCGGCCGCCGGGCCGCCGCAGCCGGCGATCGGGTCGTTGGAGCCAAAGGTGAGCGGCTGGACGAAGTTCTCCCAATGGGCCTGTTGTCCGTCCGGCACCACCAACAGCTCGACCCCCAGGCTGCACGGATCGCTTCCGTCGCAGGTGAGGGTGTGTTGGTTGCCGTCGCCGTCAAAATACTGGACCGTCCCGGTGCCGACCCGGTACAGGAAGGGCTCGCCGTCTGCGGTCGAGGCGTTGTCAATCGAGGGCTTCGAATCGAATCCGGCGCCCGTGGCCGAACTGGAAATCGGGTTGCGGGTGCATCCCGAACTGAAGTCCTTCGGAGGCGCCAACCCGGTGGCCGGCACGCCGGAGCTGAGGCTGACGTTGTTCTGGCACATCCGGATTTCCATGTAGCTGATGCTGAAACCGCTGAACGCCTTCAACAGTATCTTGACGGTTTGGCCGTCGACCACCGTGGTCGGGGTGACGGTAACGGACCACTCGCCGTTCGCCGCCGCGCTGGTGTTGCCACGACGGGGCGCCCCGAGCACCATCAGGAGGATGGCGACAAGAGGAAGGAGGGCGATCGCCGTCACCCGACGCCACGGGCCCATCAGTGGCGTCCCCATCGGCGGTAGCGATTCCCCACCAGCACCAGAAGTCCGCCGGCGATCAGGATCCCCGCCGCGCTCCAGAGGAGGTGGGTGGTCGGCGCCCCAGTGACGCCGGACAAACCCCCCGTCGCCAGGGTGGTCGAGTCACCTGTGCCCTGGGGGAGGGTCGTCACCGTGGTGGATACGGTGGTCGAAGCCGTCGTCGAGCTGACGGTCGTCGAGTTCGTGGTGGACGTCGACGTCGGGATACTGGTACTAGTGGTGGACGTTGAAGGCAACGTCGTCGTGGTCGTTGTAGTCGTGGCTCCAGTGGTGGTCGTGGCCCCGGGCGTAGTTGTCGCCGTCGTCGAAGGCACCGTCGAACCCGTCCCAAACTGAAGATCGAAGTGGACGAATTGGAAACCGGCGGTTAGCACCGAGATGTTGAACTGCTCCTTGATCCACAGAGCGCACGGGTCGGATGCGTCACAGGTGACCGTGGAGACTGAGTTCGCCTGGAAGGTCACGGAGCCGGTTCCGACGTTGAACGAAATGGTGGCAGAGGTGTCAGTTTGGTCGGCGAGCATGATGATGTCGCGATCATTGGTCGCCCCGTAGGTGTCGGCAGAGATACTTGAGTCGCCCGCGGGCGGGAGGCAGTTTCCGCCTTGGGTCGGGTTGAATTGCGACTGAAGCGAACCGTTGACACCGCCTCTGCAGATCCGCGCCTCGGCGCCCAGAAACTTGCCTGCCGCCGCGCTGCCGGGGGCCGCCTGCATGTTGATGGTTACCGTCGTCCCATTGCTCAAACCGGTGAGGGGGCCGGGGTTGGGGACGTTCGTCTGGCCGGGCAGCACCGTCGCCGTCGTGGTGAACCCGGCGGGCTGGACGGGATCGGACGACGCTGTGGTACTCGGCGCCACGAATCCCGCAACGGCGACGATCAGAACTGCCACCGCGGCGAAGGCTCGCCGCGCCACTATGCGGAGGTCCGCCGAGCGGTCACGCATAACTAAGCGGAAACGTACGAATGGCGAAGCCATTGGGATATTGGACCTTTAAAACGAGATCACAGGGATTTTGGTGTCCACATGTGATGGTGACTTGCCTCCCGGTTTCCAACGTGAAATTCTCCGACCCGACGCCTACACGAAAGACGCCGTCGCTTACCTGGTAAGGCGGTGACGCACGGACGATCACGTAGTCGTCTGACGATTGGGAGAGTGAGTGGACGACACATTTGCCGGCGAGGGTAGGTCGCATATCGGAGTCGAAACGGTAGGCCGTGCCACCGGCACACAGCCGGGCCTCGAATCCGTATATCAGCGAGCCCGGCTTGGCAGTTATGTGGATCCGCACCCCTTGGCCGTCCCGCAGGTTGCTCGTGCCTGTCACCTGGATGTCCACTGGGATGGCGGTGGTGGTCGATGGTGAGATGGCGTCGCCCGGGTTGGTTGATTTCGAGCTGCAGGCGGCGAGTATCACGGTGAGCAGGCACGCGAGGACCGCGACAGCTGTCCGGCGCCCGTGCCAGCGATGGCCGGGTCGAGTGAACCCGGGTCTCGAGGCGACCATGAGGTCAACACTAGGCAGGGCAACCAAGAGGTTCCGCCGTCTCTCCCAACAGTTCACGGCCCGTTTGCTGTCCGGTCATCCGGTGTTCGGGCAGGTCAACGGATTGTCTCGGCGTGTCGCCGAGCTCTCATGCGTAGGTGACTGGATAGGTCCGGAACGCAAAGCCCCCCGGATACTGGATCTTCAAGGCCAACTCGCAGGGATGGCCCGGACCGCACGTGATGGTCACCGCTCGGCCCTGGTTGGTCGAGAATTGATCGGATCCCACCCCTACCCGGAAGACCGTGTCGGCGGTCGTGTTGGGTGGAGATGTCTGGATGATCTGGTCGAAGTCCGATCCCGACGAGAGAACCTTGGTGATGCATTTCCCACCGAGGGTGGGGCGCATGTCGGAGTCCAGCCGGATCGCTGCACCGCCGGCGCACAGACGGATCTCGAAGCCAAAGATCTTGGATCCTGGGTTGGCCACGATATGCACCGGCACGCTCGTGCCGTCGTGCACATTCGCCGTATTGCCGACCGTGATTGTCGCTGGTGCCACCGCCACGGAGACAGTCGGCTGCGACGAGGCAGCGGGCACGGTGGACGACGAGCCGCCCCCGGCGAGCGGCGTGGTAGTGGGAGTGGTATTCGACGGGATCGAGGTCGCCGAACTACCCAAACCGCCCACCTGCTGGCCGGAACCGGACGCGTGGTGGGACGAGCTGCCTGACCGGGAGCTGGAACTCGGGACCCGGGCGACCAGATAGATGACCAGTAAGAGCGACGCGACCGCCACCGCGGTGGCGACCGCCGCCTTCCGCGACTGAAAGAAGCCGGTCCCCTGAGAACCATCGGATAGGTCGCGGTCGGGCGACAGAGGGAGCCGAGGCGCCGGTGGCCTTGTCCGCCCAGCGGACCCCGCAGTCCTGCTCGTTCTGATCGTGGGCGGAGCAGGATCGGCCACCCACCTCGAGGCAACGTCCGGCGCTCGAGGGCGGGCTGGTGGTGGTGCTTTAGGAGGCGTCGATGGGAGCGCCATTGGCGGAGGCGGAGGCGGAGGCGGCGGCGGCGGAGGAAGAGGGGGAGGCGGAGGCGCCAGCACGGGTGGGGCGGACGCTGAGTCCTGCGGTGGCCCGGTCGGAACCCGAGGTCGCTCGATGATCGGCTCAGCCAGCGGCGGTGGCCCCAACGAAGAGGAACGATTCCGTTCGCGGTATGGAATCGCGGCAGTGGCCCCGATGGCCGCGGGCCTTGCGACGACTGCCGCCGCAGCCCGTGCGGGAGTCACCTGACGCGGCGGTGGAAGCGGAGGAGCCGGCGCGACGGGTGGCGGCGCGGCGGGGACGCCAGCCCGCGGCTCTGACTTGGTCGTCACCCGCCCAGGCTGTACCGGGCGGCCGGAAGGCCGCCTCGGCCCGACGGCGGATCTCCCTTCCAGCTCGGCAACCGGAACCGAGGCAATCGACGCCGAAGGTGACGGTAGGTCGTTTCGCCCCCTCTTCCTCGGAGGTGAGCGACGCTCTTTTGCCGCGGCCGGAGGGGCGGCGAGAGCAGGCGCTGGTTGGCGAAGGAGAAGGTGCGGCCGCCGTACCCGGACCCAGATGAGGAAGCCAAGGTCGAGGACGAAGCCCAGGCAGAAGGGAAGTAGGAGGAAGGGGATGGTCGACGTGTGGACGGCAAAGCTGACGGCCGGACCGTATCCGCCGACGGTGCCGGACACGGTGTAGCGGCCATAGGAGGGCGCGGCGAGGGTGATCGGAACGAGCAGTCGCTGGGACTGTCCGGGTGCCAGCGGATCCAGCGCGGGGATGGCGAGTGAGTCACCACTGTTGGCGACCCGACCGACCGCGCCGGAAGCTCCGACTTGGGTGGCTGGGCGGGTTCCCAGGTTCTCGACGGTCAGGATGAGTTGGCGGCGAATCGGGCCGCCGAGGGACGCCCGTAAGGTGTCCACGATCGAGGAGTGAGCGTTCCTTACCGTCGCCGTTACACGCAGCAACGGCCCAATTGGCGTCGGAGCGACAGTTGGCCCGGTGGGAACACCGACAAGGGTGATAGGGGTGCTTCGCACCACCCCGTTACTGTTTGTCGCGACTCGGATCACGCAGGGGCACGGCGACGGAGGGCGCCCGACGACCAGTCCGACCGTCGTCGGGTTGAGGACGTCGGCAATTCCGACTCCGGCCGCGCCGAGCAGGTCGCAGTCCTGGGAGCCCCTGAGTGCGCCGTTGCCGCACACGCTCACCGTCGCCGGACCGATGGGCCAGTTGCTCAGGGTGACAATAATTTGCTCGCCCAGGGTCGCGCTTGCTGACGACAGTCCAATGTTGGGGCTGGGTGCGGCAGCTGCCGGGGACACCATCGCCCCAGCAATCAGCAATCCAACGAGGACCCACCGCGCGACCAATCGGAAGGTGGTCTTCACGAGTCCTAGGTGTTCGAGTATTCGTAGTGGCTCGGAGCGCTAGACCCAGAGGGCGGGTTCGGCCCGGATGACGTGTCAGGTCCCGGAGTCCCCTTGGGTCGTGCCCGGAAACGCCGAATCCCTTGCCAGACGATCCCCGCGATGACGATCAACGCCAATAGCGCCCAGGGGATTGCCCAGGTTCTCTTCGATCGGGATGTCTTGGGGCCCGTGGTGCCCTTCGGTGCCCCGACCGGGAAGGGAGTGAGGTCAACCTGTGGCGTCACGAACACCGCCGCCGCCACGTTCTTGAAGTGGACACGGAACCCTACGCCGTTGTTGGGAAGCAGCTCTTGTATGTCCGGAATGGACAGTGTTTTCATCTGCCGGCCGAACGGGTTCTTGACCACGACTCGCTGGTGCGTGCCAAGTCGCTCATTGCCCCGGTTGCGGATGGTATAGCTGACGTCCAGTGAGCCAGCGAGGGGGTTCAGGGCAGCGTGGTAGGTAGCCTTGACATCCTCAACAGTAAGTAGCGGCTGCAGGGGTCCCTGAACCCGGAGATAGACCCGCGATCCTGTACGACGGTCCAGCGTCACGATCTTGCCGTCGGGGCTGGATCCCTGCACCGCATTCGACGCAAGGATGGCGGCGCTGTGGTCGCCAGGCGTCGCGTCGGGCGGGACGGTGATCGAGATCGGTAGCACCACGCTGGTCCGGGCCTTCACCTGAAGGTTTGCCTGCGGCAAGGTCACCCAGGAGCCAAGGTCGGTGGGTTTCTTGGCCGCCGGTAGCAGATCGAACGCCCCAGATGGGTCGTTGAACGCGTCCGTGGCGTACAGGCTAAAGATCAGCGGCACGTTCCCGTAATTGAACAGTGTCACCGAATCGTGAATCGTCGCGCCAGGCGCCAGGTCGTAGGTCAGATTCGGGCGTGACCCGGGTTGACCCGGGTCGGGGCCCGAGGGAGCCAGAGCCCAACTGTTGATGACGACCGGGGCGGTCTGGGCTTGGGCGACTGGTGGGGGCGCAATGACGACGACTGCGACGACGACGGAGAGCGCGGCAAGAGCTCGGTGCCAAAACATCAGGTCTTCCTTGCTGGTGAGCGGAAACACGGCGAGGGACGAGGGGAGTCTATTTCACCCCCTCGCCCCTCACCGAATGCGGATCAGGAGCTCCGGGCGGCGTGTGATCGCCGCCCGGAGCCGGAGGCTTACGCCGCCGAGATGGTCAGGACGCCCTTGTATGTGCCGGACTTGGCGAACACAGGGATGAGGAGCTTCAGGTTGGCATCGAAGACGGCGATGCCGAGGCCACCGGTGGTGCTGGTGCCCGTCGTCACAGCGGGAGCCGCGGTGCCCAGAGGCTGACCGGCGGACATCCCGGCGGCGCCTCCGGTGTTGGCGGCCACGACCGAGCCGGCGGCGGCGGTCATGGTGTAGGTGTTGCCGGAGCCGTCGGTGAAGCTGGGCGTGCTGCTGGTCAGGCTCGGCGTCCAACCCAACTGGTTGCCACCGAATATCTTGCCGGAGGCGTTGGTGAAGGTGCCCATATTGCCCGTGGCGGTCCAACCGGGGTCGGTGTCACGGGTGTCCACGACGGTGACCTGGTTCATGAAGCCCTTGGCCTGGAAGAACTGGCCGGCGCCGGGGCCGCTGGTGATGAACCGGGCGATGCCCATGTTGATGCCGCAGTTGGTCGGGTAGTTCGCGTTGGGAACGCCATTGGCGTCAACCGGGTACGGGTACTGGTTGAACAGCGGATCGGCGGTACCCGAGTCGACCGGGCCGGCGCCCAGGTTCGGGGCCGTGCCGGTGGTCACCGCCGGGATGGCGGCGCTACCGGGCCACCAGTTGCCCAC
>DATARN010000148.1:0-20592 GCA_036264135.1 Acidimicrobiales bacterium | reverse complement strand
TTCGTGGGCAGCCGGTCGCTCCACACCTTGGGGTGCTCTATCAGGTGATCGTCGACGGAAATCAATTCCATCCAGGGTTGCAACGGCACGGGTGCTCCTCGTCGGGATTGCGGTAAAGCCTCGAGCAAAACATCAAAACATTTAGTTATTTACAGGCGATTCTAGTCACCCGGCCACCGGCCAGCAAGCAACCGGTGCCGAAACCCGCAAAGGCACCTCACAGCAGCTTTTTTCGCGCGGCGAGCCGGTCCCAGTGCTGTCCGGGCCCGCCGAACAACACCTCGTCGGTGCGGGCCCGCCGAAGATAGAGATGTGCGGAGTCTTCCCAGGTGAATCCGATGCCCCCGTGGATCTGCACGTTGACGTGCGCGGCGTCACGCAACGCCTCAGAGCACACCGCCTTGGCCATGCTGGCGCGCCAGTCGGATTCGCCTGCCATCTCGCCCGCCTCGCCGTCGACCGAATCCAGTGCCGCCGCCGACGCCGAGCGTGCCCACTCGAGGCCGACCAGCATGTCGGCGCACTTGTGCTTGATGGCCTGGAAGCTGCCGATAGGCCGCCCGAACTGGATGCGGGTCTTGGCGTACTCGACGCTCATTTCCAGCACCCGCTGGGCGCCGCCCACCTGCTCGGCGGCCAGGGCCACGGCGGCCCGGTCGAGGGCCTGGGCCACGATCGGCCAGCCCTGCCCCTCGGCGCCCACCAGCCGGGCGGGAACGTGTTCGAAGGTGAGCCGGGACTGCTTTCGGGTCTGGTCCATGGTGGGCATCGATTGGCGGACGAGTCCGGGGGCGTCACCTGTCACCGCGAACAGGGACACCCCGCGCTCCGTGCGGGCCGCTACCAGAATGACGTCGGAGCGGTGACCGTCGATGACGAAGGTCTTGTGGCCGGTGAGGTGGAACCCCTCCCCCGCCGCCGTCGCCGCGGTGGTGACGGCCGCCTCGTCCCATCGGGCCGAGTCCTCGGTCAGGGCCAAGGTCGCCAGCAGCTCGCCGGCGGCGATCCCGGGCAGGAACTCCTTCTTGGCGGCGTCGTCCCCCGAGGCCAGCAACGCCCCGCCGGCCAGCACCACGGTGGAGAAGAACGGCGCACACAGCAGCGCCCGGCCCATCTCCTCCAGCACGACCACCAGTTCCACGAAGGAGAACCCCGAGCCGCCGAACTCCTCGGGAATGGCCAGGCCCAGCAGGCCCAGCTGCTGGGCCATTTGCGCCCACACGTCAGGGTCGTAGCCCTCGTCGGTCGCCATCAACCGGCGCACCTCGGACTCCGGCGACTTGTCGGCCAGGAAGCGCCGCACCGACCGCCGCAGCTCCTCCTGCTCGTCGCTAAAGGCGAGATTCATATACGTTGAGGCTACCAAGATGGTGAATTCGCTCCACTATTCCGACAGCCGGGCCGAGATCCACAAGGTCGTCGTGGGCCCCATGGACAACAACGTCTACATCCTGCGCTGCAAGGAAACGGGCGACGCCGTGCTGCTCGACGCGGCCAACGAGCACGAACGGCTGCTCGAACTGTGCCGGGAACTCGGCGTCCGCAAGGTGCTCGAAACCCACGGCCACTGGGACCACATCCAGGCGGTGCCCGCCGTTCGCGACGCCGGCTACGAGGTGGGCGTCACCGCCGCCGACGCCTCCATGCTGCCCTCCTACGACTTCGTCCTCGACGACGAATCGGTGATCGAGGTGGGGCGGCTGCGGCTGCACACCATTCTCACCCCCGGCCACACCCCCGGGTCGATGTGCTTCCGCCTGGAGGGCGCGCCGGTGCTCTTCAGCGGCGACACGCTGTTCCCGGGCGGCCCGGGCAACACCAGCTTCCCGGGCGGCGACTTTGCGACGATCATCCGCTCCCTCGAGGACCGCCTGTTCTCGGCGTTGGAGCCGGAGACGATCGTGCTGCCCGGCCACGGCGCCCAGACGACGGTCGGCGCCGAGGCGCCCCACCTCCAGGAGTGGATCGACCGAGGCTGGTAAGAGGGTGGGAAAAGGGGGCCGGATAGGCTCCCCCTCGGTGGCCTAGCAGCGCGCTACCCTTCCCGCCGGAGCCAAGGGAGATTCAGGTTGGCTATCGAACACTCAAGGTTCGGCGTGGTGCCGGCAGAACAGTCGACCGCGCTGCTTGCCGAGTTGCAATCGGTGTGCCAGCGGATCCTCGCCAGCGAAGGCGTTACCGCCCCTCCCAGCATGATCGCCACCGCTAACGGGTCGGCCCTGGCCAGTGCGCTGGAGGCGCTGCGGCGCCAGTGCCTGGACAACAACCAGCAGATCGACTCGATCAAGCGCTCCCTTGACGGCCTGCGGGGCGTGATCGCGGCCGACAGCGCCGATAACGGCAAGATGCTGGTCGAGTTGCGCCGTGCCGTACGCACCATGACCGACGCCCTCGACGGCGATCGGCAGCAGACCTCCGAGCTCGTCCGGGCGGTCGAGTCCCTTCGCGTCGGCCTGGCCGGCTTCAGCGCCAACAACCGCCAGCAGGTGTCCGAGGTGCGCAGCACCCTCCAGTCCCTTACGGACACGGTCGCGGCCATTGACAACACGGTGAGCACCCGGCTGTCCGAGCTCGGCACCGAGGTCATCGGTGCCGTCGAGGCCTTGACCCAGCAGGTGAGCGCCACCGACACGAAGGTGGAAACCTCGGTGGTCGCGCTGGAGGAGAAGGTCGAGACCGCCGTCGGCGGCCTCAGCCAGAAGGTCGACACCGTGGTCGGCGCCCTGGGCCAGCGGGTCGACACCGCGGTGGGTGCCCTCGGGCAGAAGGTGGATATGGGCCTCGGGGCGGTGGGCGAGAAGACCGACACCGCCCTGGCTGCGGTGGGCCAGCGGATGGACAACGCCATCGGCGCCATGGGCCAGAAGGTCGACCAGGCGGTGGCCGCGGCCGGCGCCAACACCGACGCCGCAGTGGCCGCGGCCGGAGCAAGGACCGACGCTGCCCTCGCGACGGCCGGCGCCAAGACCGACGCGGCGGTGGCCACAGCCGGCGCCAAGACCGACGCCGCCGTCGGGGCGGTGGGAGATCAGGTGGGGACGGCACTGGCGGCCATGGGCGAGGAGATCACTGCCGCCCTCAACGGCATGGCGGACCAAATTCAGAACGCCTTCACCGGCTTCGGACACCAGCTGGGCACGTCGATGGGCCAGCAGAGCCGGGCGTTCGACTCGCTCCTCGAGGAGCTCAAGTCCCAGGCGCCCCGGGAACGGCTCAACGAGCTGGAGGAGATGCTCATGGTGGCCCTGCCCCAGCTGAGCGAGGAGATCCGCGCCGGGGTACAGGACACCTTGACGGCGGTCGGCCAGACCTTCGAACTGGCCGAGCGCGAGCACGGCAACCGCATGACCGAGCTGCACCGCGACTTCGCCAGCACCGCCCGGCGGCTGGAAGCGTCCCTCCAACCTCGCCGCCGCCAGGAGCCAGTAACTCCCTAGTTGGGGGAACGGCGTCCCGTCGCGGACCGCTCGGGCCGATGGCGTAGGGCGGAGGACGGAGATGTCGGCCGGTGCCCCCCCGGCCCCCTTTTCCCGGCCCTTACGAACCGGTCAAGGGATGGCGGGGGGCGTCGACCAGCTCGAGGTGGTCGGGCAGGCCGGTGACTTCCACCTTGTCGCCCTCGACGGTCACCGACATCCGGGCGCCGGCCAGCGGGATGCGGTCAACCCGGAGGCGGCCGATCTGCTCGGGGATGGCGGGGTGCAGCCACACCTTGCCCCGGGGCACCCAGGGGTCGAGGCGCAGCATGGTCCGCAGCATCAGCAGGGGTGAGGCGGCGGCCCAGGCCTGGGGCGAGCACGACGTCGGGTAGGCGACCACGGTGGGCATCTCGATGCGGTCGAGGCCGCTGAACAGCTCGGGCAGCCGTCCGCCCTGGAGGACGCCGGCGTCGAGCATGCCCATGATGACCCGGTGGGCCTCCCGGACGAACCCGTAGCGCATCAGGCCGGCGGCGCACAGGGCGTTGTCGTGGGGCCACACCGACCCGCAGTGGTAGCTGATGGGGTTGTAGCCCTTCATCGACGCCGCCAGCGTCCGGATGCCCCAGCCGGTGAACATGTCGTGGGAGATAAGCCGCTTGGCGACCAGCGACGCCTTGTCGGCGTCGAGGATGCCGGTCCACAGGCAGTGCCCCATATTGGAGGTCAGGGCGTCGATGGGCTTCTTGTCCCGATCGAGGCCCATGGCCAGCCAGCCCTTGTCCTCCAGCCAGAAGTCCTCGTTGAACTTGGCCTTCAGCGTGGCCGCCCGCCGGCGCAGGTCGCTGGCCAGCGTCTGGTCGCCCTGCTCGCCGGCGAAGTAGGCCCGCGCCAGGTAGGCCCCGTACACGTAGCCCTGGACCTCGCACAGGGCGATGGGCCCCTGGGGGATGCGGCCGTCGGCGAAGCGGACGCCCGTACCGGAGTCCTTCCACCCCTGGTTCTGCAGGCCCCGGTCGGAGGTCCGCAGGTACTCGACGTAGCCGTCGCCGTCACGGTCGCCGAAGTTCTCGATCCATCCCAGCGCCCGGTCGGCGTGGGGCAGGAGCTGGTCGACGGCTTCCTTGGCCAGGCCCCAGCGGCGCAGCTCGCCGAGCAGCATCACGAACAGTGGGGTGGCGTCGGCGGTGCCGTAGTACACCTTGCCGCCACCAAGTGACAGCGACGGCGCGTCACCGAAGCGCATCTCGTGGAGGATGCGGCCCGGTTCCTCCTCGGTGCGGGGATCCACCTTGTCCCCCTGGAAGCGGGCCAGCGTTTGCAGCACCCCAAGGGCCAGGTCGGGGTCGACAAGGAGGGCCATCCACGAGGTGATGAGTGAGTCGCGGCCGAACAGGGTCATGAACCACGGGGCGCCGGCGGCCACCACCGTGCGTTCCGGGAAGTCCGGGTCGAAGATCCGCAGCGCGCCCAGGTCCTCGGCGCTCTTGGCGACCACCAGCCGCAGGCCGTCGTGGTCGGTGTCGAGGTTGGGGACGTTGCGTCGCCACGCCGCCATGCGCTCGGCCGGCGTGGCCAGTTCGATGGGCTGGCCGCACAGCCATCGCGGTTCGATGGGCTCGGTTTCGATGCTGCACGTGAACTGCTGGCACACGTTCCACTCCCCCCGCGGGGGGATGATGATCTCGAAAGTGGCCAGGTCGCCGTCGAGGATGGCCGGAATGGAGAACGACACGGTGATGCCCCGCCCGTGCGAGCCCCGCCGGTACCGGAAGTGGAGGGCGCCACCGCGGTGCTCGAAGCCGTGGTCGACGTCGGCGCTCTGGAACCCGCCCCGGCCCTCCTTGACCTCGAAGAGGTTGGCGAAGTCCGCCGAGTAGGCGAACTCCACGGCGCAGTAGGCCGGCTCGTCGCCGAAGTTGCGGATGACGACATCCTCCCGCATGCCCCGGCCCACGTACCGGAAGCGGGTGATGAGCAGGCTGGAGTCGGCCTGACCGGGCCGCGGCCGGATGCGACCCACGAACCGGGCGGAGTACGGCTCGGTCGGCGACATGGCCAGCGGCTCGGGGGGATGTCCGTTGATCCGCAGCTGCAGCCGGGACAGGAACCTGGTGTCACGGAAGAAAAAGCCCTCGGCGGTGCCGGGGCTCATGTCGCCATTGGCCGACGAGATGGCGAACGCCGACCCTTCCACCAACGTGACCGTGGTGCCCGGCGTGCCGAACGCCACCGCCTCGCCAGCGAAGGTCCACGGGTCCGACATCATGTGGAGGCTAGTGGCACCAGTTCACGTCGGATTCACGTCCAACCTATTTCCCCTACGGCGGTAGTGGTAATAGGATTGAGGGTCGTGAATCTCTTCGAAGTCCAGGATCTCCACGTCAGCGTCGGCGGCACCGAGATCCTTCGCGGCGTCGACCTGGTCGTGGGCGCCGGCGAGATTCACGCACTGATGGGTCCCAACGGATCCGGCAAGTCGACGCTGGCCAACACCCTGCTCGGCAACCCGGACTACCAGGTGACCAGCGGGCGCATCCTGTTCAAGGGCGAGGACATCACCTCCTGGGCCACCGACGTGCGGGGCAAGGCGGGGATCTTCCTGGCCTTCCAGTATCCCGAGGAGATCCCCGGCGTGCCGATGATCCAATTCCTCCGCCAGGCGCTCTCGGCCCGCAAGGGCATCGACCTCTCGCTCCTCGAGCTACGCCTCTCCATCATGGAATGGATGAAGAAGCTCGACATGGACCCGTCCTTCGGCGACCGCTACCTCAACGAGGGATTCTCCGGCGGCGAGAAGAAGCGCAACGAGATCCTGCAGATGGCCATCCTCGAGCCGGAGCTGGCCATCTTGGACGAGACCGACTCGGGGCTCGACATCGACGCCCTGCACGCCGTGGCCCGCGGGGTCCAGCAGGTACGGGCGGCCCGACCGGACCTCGGTGCGCTGGTGATCACGCACTACCAACGGATCCTGGACGAGCTGACCCCCGACGTGGTCCATCTGTTGATCGACGGCCGGGTGGCGGCCACCGGGGGCCCGGAGTTGGCTCGCCGGCTTGAAGAGGAAGGGTACGAGGCATGGCGTTAGACGTTCCGCTCGGGGTGGATCCGGTGTCCGACGTCGACCGGGCGTCCGACGTCGACCGGGCCTTCGACGTGGCGCGGATCAAGAAGGACTTCCCGATCCTCGATCAGCGGGTTCACGGGCACCGCCTGGTGTACCTCGATTCGGCGTCGTCGGCCCAGAAGCCGACCGCGGTGCTCGAGGCGATGGAGCGGCTGTACGAGACGACCTACGCCAACGTTCACCGGGGTGTGTACGCCATCGCCGAGGAGTCGACCCGTCTGTATGAGGAGGCCCGGGCCAAGCTGGTGACCTTCATCGGCGCCGGCTCACCCCGTGAGCTGATATTCACCAAGAACGCGACCGAGGCCATCAACCTGGTCGCCTACGCCTGGGGCCGCACCAATCTGCACGCCGGCGACGCCGTGCTGCTCACCGAGATGGAGCACCACGCCAACCTCGTTCCGTGGCTCCAGCTTCGCCAAGAGCGCGGGATCGAGCTGCGCTACCTGCCGGTCGACGACGACGGGCTCCTGGTGCTCGACGATCTGCCCCGGCTGCTGGACGGCGTCAAGCTGGTCGGCCTGACGGTGGTGTCCAACGTGCTCGGCACCCTGAATCCCGTTCGCCAGGTGGCCGACGCCGCCCACGCGGCAGGCGCGCTCGTCCTGCTGGACGGGGCGCAGTACACCCCCCACTTCACCACCTCGGTCGGCGACCTGGGCTGTGACTTTTACGCCTTCACCGGCCACAAGATGCTGGGCCCGTCCGGCATCGGCTGCCTGTGGGCCCGCGCCGAGTTGCTGGACGCGATGCCGATCTTCCTCGGGGGCGGGGAGATGATACGCGACGTCCGCCTGGACGGCTTCACGCCCAACGAGCTGCCGTGGAAGTTCGAGGCCGGCACGCCTCCGATCGCCGAGGCGGTCGGGCTTGGGGCGGCGGTCGATTACCTCAACACGGTGGGGATGGACGCCGTCCGGGCGCACGAGATCTCGCTGACCTCGTACGCCCTTTCTGCCTTGAAGGAGCGCCACGGGGATGGCATCACGATCTTCGGGCCGACCGACCCTGCCATCCGGGGCGGCGTGTTGAGCTTCGCCTACAAGGACATCCATCCGCACGACATTTCCCAGGTCCTCGACGAGGTGGGGGTGTGCGTGCGCGCCGGCCACCATTGCGCCAAGCCGCTCATGCGGCGGCTCGGGGTCGGGGCGACCGCCCGGGCGTCGCTGTACTTGTACAACGACGAGGCCGACGTCGATGCTCTCTGCGATGCGCTCATCAGCGCCGACCGACTCTTTTCCTAACGTGCTCCCTTTTTCGAGCATGCTTCCTAGCGTGCTCCTCGTGACCACAAAGGCGGTTTGACTGCGATGCCGGGGCTGGAAGACCTCTACCGCGAGATCATTCTCGACCACTACCGCAACCCCCGAAACCGAGGTGAGTTGCCCATCCCGCCGGCCGTCCGGGTGGAGGGGTTCAACCCGCTGTGCGGCGACGAGATCGTCGTCTACCTCGACGTGGAGGGGGACCGGGTCCAGGACCTGCGCATCGGCGGCCAGGGCTGCTCGATCAGCCAGTCGTCGGCCTCGATGATGTCGGCCGCGGTGAAGGGCAAGACGGTGGCCGAGGCCCGGGCGACCATTCGGGCCTTCAAGTCCCTCATGTCCATCCACGAGAGCCGCCTCGACACCTCGTCGGATTCCGCCTCCTCTTCATCGGACGGCCGCGGTGGTTCGATGGAGGGGTCGTCGGGTTCGTCGCCGGCGGAGCCCGACGTCAAGCTGGGAGACCTGGAAGCGCTGCAGGGTGTGGTCAAGTTCCCGGTGCGCATCAAATGCGCCACTCTGTCCTGGAACACCCTGGCCCAGGGCCTGGACGAGGCCCAGGCCGGCGCCTCGTAGCGCTTTTCGTCACGCGGCACTGTTGCGCCGCGGGATGTAGGGCACCAGCTCGGCGACGATCTCGGCCTCCGTCATACTGGCCGTGAGGTGGACAACCCGCCAGCCGTGCCGCCGCAGCTTGTTATCCCGTCGGAGGACGTGGTCGAGCTTCGACAGTGATGTCGTCCGCACCGCCAGGCCGTCAATCTCCACGTCAATCTTCAGGTCCAACCAGGCGATGTCCATGATGAACACCTCGCCCCCGATCGTGACCTGCGCATGGAGCTGAAAGCCGGAGAAGTGGCGCTTGACGATCCGCATGATCCGCTGTTCCAGCACGCTGTCGGGATGACCCTCACCGGTGCGGGCCATCAGTACGGACCGCAGTTCGGCCAGACCGGGAGCCTCCTTGGGAAGCCGGCCGATCCGGGCCATGACGATTTCGGCGGTCCAGAGATGGCTGATGGCCCCTTCGTCGACAATCTTGCCCAGCAGCGGCTCATGGAAGCGCGGTGCCAGATCGATCAGAGTCCGGACCGCTGATGTCACCGCCGCGCCGTACCCGAAGGCGACGTCGTCGGGCTGCAAGGTTGTCGACCGGTGAATCCTCACCCCTTCAAGCCGGCGAGCCTCCCCATAGGGCACCGTAAGTTCGATCCCATCGGGAACGACGCCATAGAGCGTGTGAATCGGAGCCGCGGAGGTATGCGATATGACCGCCGATGGGCCGGCGGCGAGCGCCGCGGCGTACACGGCTTGCCATCGCGTCGGCGCGGCGCCGGCGAACGCGTAGACGCCGCGCCGAACGGGTCTGACCCAACCTCGGGCCGCCGCCTTCCGCAGCGCATCCCGGGAAATACCGACCTCCGCGGCCTGCTTCAACGAGAACGTGCCGAACTGGCCGGCCGAAATTGCGACAAGGGGCTGAAGAGGAGTGCATCGCATACCCCTTTACATGCCATATGCCGCGAGACAGCCGAGCTCTTGATGAGTAGCGGGTCTTAGGGACCCACTACTCATCAAGAGCGGCGCGATCTCCTACTCGGGGGCGTCGTCGCCCTGACCGGCGCCGGCCTCGTCCCCCCGCAGGGAGCCGGGTCCCTGGGCACGGACGTTCTCCACGTGCTCGAACGCGGTGCGTAGCTCAGCAATCCACGCGGCTTCGTTGCGTCCAACCAGCCGGACACACCAGGCGAGGGCGTCGCTGCGGCTGCGGGCCACGCCGGCGTCGATCAGGGTGTCGAGGACGGCCCGCTCCGGCATGCGCAACCGGGTCATGACCGGCGCACTGGCGGTGGTGAAGTAGTGGGTCGACTCTCCGCAGGTCGCCCCCCAGGACACCCGGCGGCGGAAACGAGCCTGGGCCGCCTCGGCGATCCGCATCCGGTGTTCCCGGGAGTCCTCGCGGAAGCGCTCGATGCGGGCGGCCTCGGCAACGGCCACCGCCTCGGCGCCGGCGGAGGGATCGACATCGGGGGACTTGAGGCGGCCGACCACCAGTATCTCGTCGTTGTCAAAGGTGACGTCAGGGGCGGTGGTGAACCACCCATCGGGAATCTGGCCGGCGAACCAGCCATGAAGCTTGGCCCGCTGTTCGGCGGTCGAGGGTGACGCTGAGCTCTGTGGCATGTATTACATGATTACACATCGACACGTCTTCAGTCGAGCGAATCGGATATTTTTGGAGAGATGGCCGTGGACGTGAAGACCCGCATCATGCTGGGCTCATACGCCGCCAACTTTGCCGGGGCGTGTTTCATCTTCGGGTACCTGGAGTTCGTCGCCCCGCTTCCCCCGAAATGGCACTCCGAGACAGTGGTCGACGCCGCGCTGGCGATGATCTTGTTACTCGTCACCGCGGTCATCCAGCACCAGCTGGTCCAGCGCCGGTTCCGGCAGGCGACGGCGTGGAGGTCCGAGGGACGGGCTCCCACCACCGCGGAACAGCAAGCCACGCTGAACCTTCCCTGGCGGTCGACCGAGTTCTCGGTCGTGTCTTGGGTCGGCGGTGCCTTTGCCTTCGCCGCTTGGGCGTGGAAGCTGCATTCCTCCGCCCTCTTCACCGCCCAGGTACTGGTCACCATTCTGCTTGGCGGCCTGGTCAGCGTGGCGCTGGCGTACTTCTTGATCGAGCGAGCAGCGGCACCCCTCATCCCCATCACCCTGCGTAGCCACGCTCCGCCGCTCGAGACCACAGCCTTCGGGCTGCGGCCTCGACTCATCCTGGCTTGGGCCCTGGGCTCCGCTATCCCGCTCCTCGGGCTGGCCCTCCTCCCCCTCGACGCCCGGGCGTCGAGCCTTAACGGGGGACCGACCCCGAGCATCGCCGGGGCGGTGATCGCCGTCTCGCTCGCCGGCGTGGTCGTCGGGCTGATCATTACCTTCGCCGTCGCCGGCTCGGTCGCCGACCCTCTCGATCACGTCCGAGAAGGCCTACGCCTTGTCAAGGGCGGCGACCTGGATGTGGTCGTCAATGTGGAGGACGGCGGCGAGATCGGCTTGCTGCAGTCCGGGTTCAACGAGATGGTGAACGGGCTGCGCGAGCGCGCGCAGCTCCGAGATCTGTTCGGCCGCCACGTCGGCGTCGAGGTGGCGCAACGGGCGCTGGAGGAAGGCAGCGGCCTCGGCGGTGAGCAGCATACGGTGAGCGCCCTTTTCGTCGATCTGGTCGGCTCGACCGCGCTGGCCGAGGTTCTTCCCCCTGGCGAAGTGGTCGCGACCCTGAACGCGTTCTTCGACACTGTCGTCCGCGTCGTCAGCGACGAGGGCGGATGGGTCAACAAGTTCGAAGGCGACGGCGCCCTGTGTGTGTTCGGCGCCCCTGGATTCCAACCGGACCATTGCGCCCGGGCCCTTCGCGCCGCTCGGAGGCTGGACGGCGCCATCCGGGCGCGAGCCGATGACTACCCCGGACTCTCCGCTGGCATCGGGGTCTCCTCGGGCGTCGTCGTCGCCGGGAACGTCGGAACGGAAAAGCGCTACGAGTACACCGTCATCGGCCGCGCGGTCAACGAGGCGGCCCGCCTCACCGAGATCGCCAAGGGCCGCCCGACCCGAGTGCTGGCGACCGGCAACTCCCTGGCCCAGGCGGGACCGGAAGCGGCCAGCTGGGCGTCGCTCGGCACGGTCGCCATCAGGGGCGGCTCGCAGCCGGTGGCGATCTACGAACCGGTAGAAGTCACGGCGCCGGCGGCCACCACCCCGCCGCCCGATCACGGGTAGACCGACACGAGGACTACCAGAGCCAGGTGCGACGGGCTGTTCCGCCCAGCTCGATGTACCACTCGGTGCCGAAGACCAACTCGAAGGCGGGTTTCGGCAGCTGGAGCAGTCCGGAGGAGGGGGGAAACTGTGTCTGGTGGGCGGCCATGGCGTCTCGCTTGGCCTCGACATACTCGCTCACGTCGATCGTCGTGGTGATCCGTTCGGCGGCCACGCCGGCGTTCACGGCCCAGTCGAGGGTGGCGTCGTCGATGGCCAGCCCGAAGGTCTCGGCGAGGGCCAGGAGGGACTCCAGCCGGTCGCGGTCGATGGTGGCCATGAACACCGACGGGGTGTTGGCCAGCTGGGCGGCGCGCAGGCCCACCTTGTGGACCTGGACGTGGTCGGGGTGCCCGTAGATCCCCCGCTCGTCATAGATGACGAGAACGTCGGCCGCTTCGTCCGCCACGATCTTCGCCAGCCGGGCCGCCGCCTCCTCCGCCTCGGCCTGGACGAACCCGGTGGCGGCGGCCCCGTCGGCGCCCGAGTCTTCGTACCCCAGGATCTCGCAGCGGGCCACTCCGAGCCGGGACGCGGCGGCCTGCAGCTCACGGGTGCGCCGCTCGGCGACCGTCTCGCCCGAGCCGGCCACGAGGAGTCCCGCCCGGTCCAGGCCCCGGTCACCCCGGGTGGCGGTGACCAGGACCACCCGGTGGCCCTCGGCGGCGGCACGGGCCATCGTCCCCCCGGTGAACAGGACCTCGTCGTCGGGGTGGGCGTGGAAGAAGACCGCGGTGCTCACAAGGAGGTCACCGGTAGGCCACCAGAAGGTCGAGCACGTCGCGGGGAGGTCACGGAGTTACGAACGCCGCCTACTCCGGCAGGGGCAGCGGATGGCGGTGGTCGCCGTACAGTTCCGCCGGAATCTTCCCCGACCACTCGGCGGTGTAACTCCAGTCGGGCTGCTTGGCCCGGTGGCGCTCATCCCACACCGCCTCGTCCCCGGCGATGTTCTCCAGCTCGGCGATGAGGACCGGTGCGACCGGCGCCGCCGCCCCCCGGCCGGCGCCGGCGCCGACATGGGAGGCGATCTCGGGCGCAAAGGAGGCGAGGATGCTGCCGACGACCGTCTGATGCTGGGTCGCCAACGAGCACCGAGCCCGATCCCCCACCGTGTCGATCAGATGTTGGATCCGCTCCTGGTCGGCCCGGCTGGCTTCCGAGCGGCAGAGCTTCTCGAACAGATCGGACAGCTCGAGGCCATCCAACTTGCACGGGGTGCACTGGCCGCAGGACTCCACCGCCAAGAACCGTGAGACGCCGGCGGCCACCGCCGCCATGTCCGTGGCGTCGTCCACGACCAGGTAGCCGGCGGAACCGAGGCCGCTGCCGGCGGCCGCCATGTCCTCATAGGTGAGCGGCGTGTCCAGCTGGTCGGCGGTGAGAACAGCGCCCGAGACACCCACCAGGACCGCCTTGATCCGCCGCCCCGGCCGGGGGCCGCCGCTGATGGCGGTGATCGCCTCCCGCAGCGGCGTGCCCATGATGACCTCACCGACACCCTCGCGCTGCACGTTCCCGGTGATGGTGCACACGATGGTCCCCGGCGATTTTTCGGTCCCCTCGGTGCGGAACCAGGCCGCCCCCCGGGCGATGATCCGGGGGATGTTGGCCATCGTCTCCACGTTGTCCACCAGCGCCGGCGGGGCGCCGGTCTCGCCGGTGGGATCGGCCATCTCGACGTGGGCCGACAGGCCGCTTCGCGAGTAGACGTCCGAGTCGTGCTCGACCACCTCGACCTCGCCCCGCTTGTAGGGGGGCGAGACCCGGGGAAAGGGATAGCGGCCCTCCATGGTCTCGAGCAGGGCGGTTTCCTCGCCGTAGAGGTACTCGTTCGGCCCTTCGAAGATCCGCAGCTCGAGCCCTTCGGTCCACCCGGCGGCCACCACCTCGTCGATGGCCGCCTGCATCCGGCGCACGATGGCAGCCCACGACTTCTTCAAGGCGAAGATGACCTCGTTGGCGCCGACCACGTGGGCCGCGATCAGGGCTCCCTCGATCACCTGGTAGGGGCTGCGGGCCAAGATCGTGCGGTCCTTGAAGGTCCCTGGTTCGCCTTCGGCGCCGTTGACAATCACCGTCGTGGCCAGCTCGGGTGAGGCGTAGTCGAGGACGGTGCGCCACTTGATACCGGTCGGGAAGCCGGCGCCGCCCCGCCCCCGGAGTCCCGACGCGGTCAGCTCCGCCACGAGGAAATCGGGGTTGTGATCCCGGGCCGCTTCCAGGCCCGCCCCGCCACCGCGCGCCAGGTACTCGTCCAGGCTGGTAATCGGCTCGGGGAATAAGACGCGGTGCACAAGAGTCATGGCTGCAGTCTGGCCGCTCCCCGGTTCCCCTTTCGAATGCGCCACCATGGAGGGGTGGCCAGTGCCTGCATCCACGGTTTCGCACCGGGCAGCTGCCTGATCTGCCAGACCCTCGACCGGCCGTCCCAGACCACGAACCGGCCGGCGCAGACCCTCGACCGGCCGTCGCAGACCACGAACGGGCGCCCAGGTGGACCGGCCCCCAGCCCCCGACGGCCCGGTCGGGATCGGCGAGCGGCGCCGGCGACGACCGGTCCCCGGGTGGTGCCCGCCCAGGGGCCCGGTACGTCGGGGGCGGTGAAGCTGCTGGTCCTAGCGGTGGCTGTCGTCGCCGTGATCGTGGTCGCCTGGACGGTGTTGCACATCGTGTTCGCGGTCATCCGGGTCATCGAGCTGATCGGAGTCGCCCTGGTCGCCGGGTACATCGGCTGGCTGGCCGGCGTGTGGCACGGTCACCGCACCGCCGGCAAGACCCCCGGGCGAGACTAAAGGCCCCCGGGGCGAGAGGAAAGCCCCCGGGCGAGACGAAAGGCCCCCGGGCGAGACGAAAGGCCCCGGGAGAGTGAAGGCGCTCCGCCCCTAGAGCAGCGGGTCGGCGAAGGGGTCGACGTGCCCGTTCCCGGCGGCCACCGCCCCGTCCGTGCCGCCGTACGCGGCGTAGGCCGCGTAGCCCGTGGTCTCCAGCTCGGCGCCCAGCTCGGGGCCGCCGCTGGCCACGATGCGGCCGCCGGCGAGGACGTGTATGCGATCCGCCTTCAACTCGTGCAGCAGGCGGTTGTAGTGGGTGATGGCCAGGACGCCGAGCCCGTTCTCGGCGGTGGCCGCCTCAATACGCCGCGACACCGCCCGTAGGGCGTCGACGTCGAGCCCGGAGTCGATCTCGTCCAAGATGGCGAACAGCGGCCCGATCACGCTCATCTGCAGCGTCTCATTGCGCTTCCGCTCACCGCCGGAGAGATCGACGTTGAGCGGCCGGGAGAGGAACCGCCGGTCCAAACCGACCCGGTCCGCCTCCTTCTCCAGCAGCGCGGCCACCAGATCGGGGGACCGACCGAAGGCCGAGAAGGCGGCGCTCAGGGCGTCCACCAGGCTGACGCCGGGCACCTCGATGGGGTACTGCATGGCCAGGAACAGGCCGGCCCGGGCCCGCTGCCACGCCGGCAGGGCCAACAGGTCGGCGCCGTCAAGGGTGACGGTGCCGGCGGTCACGGTGTAGCCGGGCCGCCCGGCCAGCACGTGCGAGAGGGTGCTCTTTCCCGACCCGTTGGGGCCCATCACGGCGTGAACCTCGCCGCTGTGCACCTCGAGGTCGATGCCCCGCAGGATCTCCTTGCTGCCCACGTTGGCCCGCAGGCCGGAAATGGTGAGGACGTGGCTCATCGGATGACCACCAAGATGTCGTCGCCCTCCCGCCGGATGTCGTAGACGGGCACCGGGCGGGTGGCGGGGAGGGACTGGGGCTTGCCGTCGACGAGCGAGAACGTGCTGCCGTGCTTCCAGCACTCGATCTGCCGCTCCGCGGGATACACCTCGCCGTCGGCCAGGGAGAAGTCGGCGTGGCTGCACTGGTCGCCGATGGCGTAGAAGTCGTCGCCGATGCGCACCAGGCAGATCCGGTGCGGTCCCACCTCGAACCGCCGGGCCGTCCCCGGCTCGATCTCGCTGACGGCACACAGCCGCGACGTGACGACGCTCATGGGCGGGCCGCCTCGGCGGCCGCCAGCCGCTGGCCCAGCACCGAGCGCAGCCACGGAATCAGGGAAGGGGTCGGGATGCGTTCCAGCACGTCGTCGAGGAACCCCGAGACGATGAGCCGGTCGGCCACTTCCGGGGGCACGCCCCGGCTCTCCAGATAGAAGCGCTGCTCCTCGTCGATCGGCCCGACCGCCGAGGCGTGGCTGCAGCGCACGTCGTTCTCCTCGATCTCGAGGGTCGGGACGGAGTCGGCGTGGGCGCCCTCGTCGAGGACCAGATTGCGGTTGGTCTGGAAGGCGTTGGTGCCCATCGCCCCCTTCTCGACCCGGATGACGCCGCGGTAGACGGAGTGGGCCTGGTTGGCCACCGCCCCCTTGAACAGCAGGTCGGAGGTGGTGTGCTTCCCCTCATGGAACTGGACGGTGGCGAAGTCGTGCATCTGCCGGCCGTCGCCGAAGTACAGCGCCAGCAGCCGGCTGGTCCCGCCGGCGCCGGCCAGCCGCGACTCGCTGCGAACCCGGGCGTACTCGCCGCCGAGGGCCACGTTGTAGGAGGTGAAGTCGGCGTCGCGCCCCAGCCGGCTGGCCTGGGTGGCGACCTGCCACACCCGGGGGCCGAGCACCTGGACGGTCACGTACTTGAGGCGCCCGCCGTCGGCGATGTCGATCTCGGTGACGGGGATGACGAGCGCCGCCACGTCGGGGGAGGCCAGGACTTCGACGATGGTGGCATCTCCGCCCGGTTCCACATTGATGATGGTGCGGGGGAAAAAGGAGGCCCCGTCACCATCGACCGGGGTGATGAGCACGATCGGGTCAGCCAGCACCCGACCTTTTCCCACCGTCATCTTCAGCACGTCGGCCCGGGCGGCGTTGAGCGTCACCAGGGCGTCCGGTTCGCCCGCCACCGCCCCGACGTCCCGGGGGGCGCCCAGGACGAGGCCGTCGGCTACCGGGCCGACGGGGTGGCCGCCGACCAGCAGCGCCGAGCGGGCTCCGATGGCGTCGAGGACCGGCTGGGCGCTGGCCGGCACGTCGCGGCCCGGGGTGTTCGGGACGAAGGCGTCGAGATCGAGCTGCGAGATGCGGCTGTAGCGCCAGATCTCCTCGGCCTCGGTGGGCAGGCTTGACGCGCCGAAGCGCTCCATCGCGGTACTCAGCGGGACTCCCTGTGGGTTACGGGCGGCGGCGGAAGGGGCGCCCGAGGCGCTGCCACCACCCCGAGCCGGCGTCGGCGCCGCGCTGCTTCTCCTCGGCGGCCACGATCTGTGGGCCGGCGGCGTTCACGATGTTCTCCGCCTCGCCCAACAGGCGCGACGTCGTGGGGTCGAACGGGGGCTCCTCCTCGACCGGCGGGTCGACCAGGCTGCCGTGGGTCCAGCCGGCGTCCGCCAGCCGGCGCTCGTAGCGGGGGCAGTTCTCGGGACAGCGCCACGGGGCCTCGGGGGCGAGGTCGAGCACGCAGAACCGCGCCGTTTCGCCGTCGGCGTAGGTCCGGCTCTGAAAGTGCTTGCACTCCTCCCGCATCGGCATGGCACCATCCTGCCACCGTCGCGGTGGCTGGCGGCGGGCCGGGAACCATCAGCCGATGCTGCCCTCCATCTGCAACTCGATGAGCCGGCTCCACTCCACCGCGTACTCCATGGGCAGGGTCCGGGTGACCGGCTCGATGAAGCCGTTGACGATCATGCTCATGGCCTGCTGCTCGGAGAGACCCCGGCTCATCAGGTAGAACAGCTGGTCGTCGCCGATCTTGGACACCGTGGCCTCGTGGCCGACCTGGGCGTCCTTCTCCCCGAACTCGATGTAGGGGTAGGTGTCGCTGCGGCTCTTATCGTCGAGCAGCAGGGCGTCGCAGCGCACGAAGCTCTTGGACTTGGTGGCGCCGGGCTCGAACTTGACCAGGCCCCGGTAGGAGGTGCGTCCGGCGTCCTTGGAGATGGACTTGGAGATGATGGTGGAGGTCGTCTCGGGGGCGGCGTGGATCATCTTGGCGCCGGCGTCCTGGTGCTGGCCGTGGCCGGCGTAGGCGACCGAGAGCACCTCGCCCGAGGCCTTGGGGCCCATCAGGTAGACGGCGGGGTACTTCATGGTGAGCCGGCTGCCGATGTTGCCGTCGATCCACTCCATGTGGGCCTCGGCGTCGCAGCGGGCCCGCTTGGTGACCAGGTTGAAGACGTTGTTGGACCAGTTCTGGATCGTGGTGTAGGTGACCCGGCTGCTCGCCTTGCAGATGATCTCCACGACCGCCGAGTGGAGGGAGTCGCTGGTGTACACCGGCGCCGAGCAGCCCTCGATGTAGTGCACCTGGGCGCCCTCGTCGGCGATGATCAGGGTGCGCTCGAACTGGCCCATGTTCTCCGAGTTGATCCGGAAGTAGGCCTGCAGGGGCATCTCGACCTTGACACCGGGCGGGACGTAGATGAACGACCCGCCGCTCCAGACCGCCGAGTTGAGGGCGGCGAACTTGTTGTCGTTGAGCGGGATGACCGTCCCGAAGTACTGCTTCACCAGCTCGGGATGCTCCCGGAGGGCGGTGTCCATGTCGCAGAAGATGACACCTTGTGCCTCGAGGTCCTCGCGGTTGCGGTGGTACACCACCTCGGACTCGTACTGCGCAGTCACCCCGGCCAGGTACTTCCGCTCCGCCTCGGGTATCCCGAGCTTCTCGTAGGTGTCCTTCACCGAGTCCGGCAGCTGGTCCCAGGCCGACACCTGCTTGTCGATGGGCTTGACGTAATAGAAGATGTCGTTGAAGAAGATCTCCGACATATCGCCACCCCAGTTGGGCATGGGGCGCTTCTCGAAATGCATGAGGCCCTTGAGGCGGCGGTCGGTCATCCACTGCGGCTCGCCCTTCATCCACGACATCTCCTTCACGATGTCGGTGTTGATGCCGCGCTTGGGTTTGAAGACGTAGTAGTCGTCGACGTCGCTCCAACCCAGCTTGTACCGACCGAGATCCAGTTCGGTGGTGGCCATCAGGCGATCACACTCCCAACAACGTCCGCGGAGGAATTTCTCCTACGCAGATAGTAACAACTGCGAGCCCGGATTCAATCCCGAGCGAGTTGGGGGTGCGACCGCCGGCGCCAGAACAGGAACAGCATGCCACCGCCGAGTACCAGGGCGATCGGCAGCCCCTCGACCGGGAAGGCGGGGGTGGCGACCGTGGTGGCCACGTCAATCGGCGCGGTGGCAGACACGGAGGCGACGGCCGTGGCGCCGTCGGTGGCGGCCACCGAGTTGGTGTAGTGGCCCGTCGCCAATGAGGCGTGTACGCCGAAGTGGAACGTGAGTGCCCCTGCGGCGGGTACCGAGAACGTTCCCGACCAGGTGAGAACGCCTGCCGCCACGGCGGGATCGGTGGTGATCCCCCCGGTCGTTGATCCCGAGACGTAGGTGAACCCGGCCGGCAGGGTGTCGGAAATCGAGGTCACTGGCGCCGCCGCCGTGCCGGTATTGGTCAGGGTCACGGTGTAGCCATCAGTAGCCCCCGGCAGGGCGACTGCCTTGTCGGCGGTCTTGGTGGCCACGACGGAGGTGAAGCCGCCACCGCCGATGCTCGCGCCAAAGGCCGCGATGGTCTCCGCCAAGCCGGCGCTGTCGCTTTCCAGGATGACGAACGGCGCCGGCGGATTGTTGAAGCTGTTGTGGGTCGCACAGCAGTTCACCATGGCGTCGGTGACCCCGAGGGTGGCGCCCGGCGGCTGCACCGTGAAGGGTGGGCTCACCGCGGCGGCGGTGACATTCGGGAGGGGGACGAAGTTGTAGTACGTCCCTCGGTCGTCGGCTCCGGCCAGAGCGAGGATCCCCCCGCCGGCGTTGAAGAAGGTCTTGAAGTCGCCGGCTCGGGCGTTGATGTTGGCGATGCTCGTTGTCGTGTTGTCGCACCCGCCGCATGTCGAATCCGACGCGGTGATGATGGCGCTGAACTTGGGGGCGCCCGCGGCGGTGAAGGCCACCGCGTTCAGCGCCGCGGCGTCGTCGGGGTCGACGGAGGTGACGGGGGCCTCACCCGCCGCAGCCAGCGCGTCGGTCAGCTCGCTCCCGTGGTCGAGGGCGAGTATGGGAAGGGTTGACCCATTGCGAACCTTGTCGACCACGATCTTCAGGTACGCGCATTCGTTCGTTTCACCGCCCGAGCAGTGCAGGTCCATGTCGTGCCCGGTGGCGATGAAGTTGGCACCGGTGGCGGCGCCCGCCGGAACGGCGTGACTCCCGATGGCAACCGCCACCGCAGCCGCGGCCACGGCTCCGGCTGAGACGAGTCGTCCAAGCCGGCGAGTGCGACCTGCGAGCATATGAGTCCCCTTCCCCAGAAGGCCCCTAAGTTGACTAATAGTACGAAAACGGACAGAGCGCGTCAAGCGGCAGGGACCGGCGAAAAGAGAAACGCCGAAAATCGACGGTTTAGACGGTTTGTCGAGACCGCCAGCGGGCCGAGGACGTCAGGACCACTCCGGCGCCGGCCGCCAGTACCAGCGTCAGGGCGGCCATAGAGGCGATCAACAGCCAGGGGATCTTGCCCCCCGGCGGCGTGGCGATGCTGACCTTGGCCATGAGGGTGGTCTGGCCCGATCCCGTGGCGGCCGGACCGGCGGCCTCCAGGTGGTGGTCGCCCAACGGGGCGTCGTGGGGTACGACGACTTTCACGCTGAAGCGGCCCTGCGCATCGGCGACGGCGTAGCCCACGACGATCGCCGTCGAGTGCAGGGTAATGGTGATCCTCGCCCCGGGCTGGAAACCGCTGCCCGACACCGTCACCGGGTCGCCCGGGTAGACCGTGCGGGCGGTGACGGCCAGCGGGGCGGCCGACGGGGCGCCGCCGGTGGTCGGGGTGGGCACGGCGGTGCTGGGCGGCGGCCCCTTGGTCGCCGGCGGCAGGGTGGTCGACGACGGGTGGCTGGTCGACGGAGGGGCGGTCACGGTGGTCGTGGTGGTCGACGGGGTGTTCAC
>DATARN010000112.1:0-4232 GCA_036264135.1 Acidimicrobiales bacterium | reverse complement strand
TACACCGTCTTGCCGGCCAGCGGGCCGGCGGTGATCTGCAGGACGGGGATGTTGGGGCCGAAACCTGAAGTGCCCGGGCCCCCCTCCTGGATGATGACACCCGGACCCATGGCCAACAGCGGCGTGCCCCCGGGGGCCAGGTAGTCGACGCCCTGGTCGACCGACCCGCCGTGGAGGTACTGCGCCGGCAGGGGCGGGGCCGCCGGCGGCGCAGGGTCGGGAAGGTCGAAGTCTTTATTGAGGGTGAGGGGCGGCGTGGATACCTGGCGGGCGACCATCGGGTCGGCCGCGGTCACCGGGAACTGGGGGATGGCCGCCGGCACCCGGGATATGAGATGCCACGCCACCGCCTGGGAGCGGGGGGCGGCCTCGTCGCCGGCCCGGGAGGACCCGAGGGCCAGGCTGGCCAGGCAGACGGAGACCGAGAAGAAGGCACCGGCGTGGCGGCGACGACGGATGGTGGCCCGAGCCCGATGCCGTGGCGTGACGCGACGCCCGCGCCTCACCTGGCCACCTTTCCCCGCCCCTCGCCGCAAGGTGACGACCGTAGCGAATCGGGGCGTCCGGCCTCAAGGCCCTCCCCGGTACCCTCGTACCCGTGTCCGGGTTCGTCGACGAAGCGCAGATCCACGTCAAGGCCGGTGACGGCGGCGCCGGCGCGGTCTCCT
The DNA here is from genome assembly GCA_036264135.1 of Acidimicrobiales bacterium. GTDB lineage: Bacteria > Actinomycetota > Acidimicrobiia > Acidimicrobiales > Palsa-688 > DATARN01. Next base: position 3,564 of record DATARN010000112.1, on the reverse strand, counting down.
TCCGGCGGGAGGCGCACGTCGCCAAGGGCGGCCCCGACGGCGGCGACGGCGGCTCGGGCGGCGACGTGTGGCTGGTGGCGTCGACCGACGCCGCCTCCCTGCTCGGCTTCCGCGACCATCCCCACCGCCAGGCGGGATCGGGCACCCACGGCAGCGGGAAGGGCAGGCACGGCCGGGCGGGCGCCGATATGGAGGTCCCCGTCCCGGTGGGCACCATCGTGCGCACCCTCGACGGTGAGGCGTTGGTCGACCTGGCGGCCGCCGGCGACCGGTGGCGGGCGGCGGCCGGTGGCCAGGGCGGCCGGGGCAACGCCCGGTTCCTCTCCAACCGGCGCCGGGCGCCCAGCTTCGCCGAGCAGGGCGAGGTGGGGGAGGAGCACTGGTTCAACCTCGAGTTGAGGCTTATCGCCGACGTGGCCCTCGTCGGCCTCCCCAACGCCGGCAAGTCCACCCTCATCTCCCGCATCTCCGCGGCCCGGCCGAAGATCGCCGACTATCCGTTCACCACCCTGGAGCCCCACCTCGGCGTGGTGCGTACCGCCGACTACGAGTACGTGGTGGCCGACATTCCCGGTCTGATCGAGGGGGCCGCCGAGGGCCGGGGCCTCGGGCACCAGTTTCTCCGCCACGTGGAGCGGGCCCGGGTGCTGGTGATCCTGGTCGATCTGGCCTCGGTGGAGGCCGTACCGCCGGACCGCCAGGTCGAGGTGTTGGTGACCGAGCTGGGGAAATATCGGCCGGAGCTGCTGGAGCGGCCGCGGCTCGTGGTCGGCTCGAAGGGCGACCAGGCCGATGGCGAGGCGGTCGGCGGGTGGGAAGCACGGCGCATCTCGGCGGTGACCGGCGAAGGCATCCCCGAGCTCGTCGCCACGCTCGGCATGATGGTGGACCAGGCCCGGGAGGCGGCCGCCGAGGCGGGCCGCAACACCTACGTGGTGCACCGGCCCGCCCCCGAGGGCCTGGTGATCGAACGGGAGGACGACGGCGCCTTCGTGGTCCGGGGCCGGCCGGCGCTGCGGGCGGTCGCCCTGTCCGACCTGGGCAACGCCGCCGCCCTCGCCTACGCCCAGGGCCGGCTCCGCCGCCTCGGCGTCGACCGGGCACTGTCCCGCGCCGGGGCCCGCCACGGCGACCTGGTGCGCATCGGCACCTTCGAGTTCGAGTACGAACCGGACCAATGACGGCCCCGGCGGCGGCCGCCACGGCGGCCCCGGTGACCGTCGTGGTCAAGATCGGGACGTCGTCCATCACCGACGCCCGGGGCGTCATCTCGGAATCGGCCATCGCCAAGCTGTGCCTGGAGGTCGCCGAACGGCGACGCAAGGGCGACCGGGTGGTCATCGTGACCAGCGGCGCCATCGCCGCCGGGCTGCCGGCGCTCGGGCTCTCCGAGCACCCGCCGACCGACGCCCCCACCCTGCAGGCCATCTCGGCGGTGGGGATGAGCCGGCTCCTACGCGTCTACGACGACGCCCTCGGGGGCAACGGCCTGGTCGGCGGCCAGTGCCTGCTCGCCCCCCTCGACTTCGTGGACCGCAAGCACTACCTCCACGCCCGCCAGACCCTCGGCCGGCTGCTGGAACTCGGTGTCGTGCCCATCGTGAACGAGAACGACGCCATAGCCGACGACGAAGTCCGCTTCGGTGACAACGACCGCCTGGCCGCCCTCGTCGCCCACATGGTCCGGGCCCAGGTGCTCGTGCTGCTGACCGACGCCCCCGGCCTGCTCACCGCCGACCCCCGTTTCGACGCCACCGCCTCGCTCATCGACGAGATCGTCGAGGTCGACCAGGCGTTGGAGGCGGTGGCCGGGCGATCCGCCAACCCGAGGGGCAGCGGCGGGATGGCATCCAAGCTGGCGGCCGCCAAGATCGCCTCGTGGTCGGGCGTCCGGGCGGTCATCGCCGCCGCCGACCGACCCGGCGTGCTGGGCGAGGCGGTCGAGGGCGTGGCCGGCGTGGGCACCGTCGTCCACCCCCGGGACGTCCGGCTCTCCGCCCGCAAGCTGTGGATCGCCTTCGCGGTCGGGGCCAGCGGGACGGTGGTCGTTGACGACGGTGCCCGTAGCGCGCTGGTGCTCCGGGCCACCTCGCTGCTGCCCGCCGGCGTGGTGGCGGTGGAGGGGTCCTTCGACGCCGACGACGCGGTCGAGATCGCCGGCCTGGATGGCCGGGTGTTCGCCAAGGGACTAGTCCGCCACCCCGCCGCCCGGGTCAAGGAGTGGGCCGGCCAGCGGACGTCGGCGCTGCCGCCGGATTTCGCCCACGAGGTCGTTCACCGCGACGACCTGGTCGTTTTGCCGTAACCGCGCCTTTTTACTGACGAAATTCGAGTTTAGGCGCCGGTCAACGCCGGCGAGGCGCGAGAAAAGTGCGGTTGCACTATAGAAGCGACCGGCGGCGTTGCCGAGAAACTGCACGTGCAACGTGCCCGAATCCGACGACGGCTGGTTAACGGACTAGTTATTGCCGCGGTGCTCATCCCGCTTCCGGTGGCCGCCGCCGAAACGATGCGGAGCGACGGCACAGCGATCGTCACCAGCGTTCGAATTCCGGTGGACACCGTGGCCGCACCGCAGACCGACGTTTCGGCTCACGGCCCGCTCACCCAAACAATCACCGTCAACCGTCCCGAGGGAGCCTTGCAGCTCATGCCGGGGTGCGGCTCCGGCCAGACGGCGGTACCGGCCCTCGCGGGCGGCAGTACAGCTGGCGAGTGCCGGGTCGGCCTGCGAGATGCGGTGCCTACGCCGGACGGTGGTCACTCCGGGCAAAATCTCAGAGTCCACGGTTTGCTGCAGGCGACGGTTATGGACACCCGGTCCAATGATCCGGGCTGGGCCATACACGCGACCGTGCATGTCATAAATAGCGCCGGGCAAATCGTGAACGGATCGCAGCTGGGGTGGAAGCCGATGCTCACCAGTCTGACGCCGTCGTTTTCCGACGCCGACGGCGCCATCTATACCATGGCCGCCCACGCCGGGGCGCCACGGAATCCGACGACCTCCCCAGGACTCGGCGCCGGCGCAGTCCTCGGCACCGCACCCGCCGGCACTGACGCCCGAAATGCCAAAAGGACGGGAGGATTAGGCATCGCCTCGTTTCAGGCGGAAATCGACGTTGTCATCCCGTCGCCCGCGCCGGGCGAAACCTATACCGCGGTGGTGAGTCTCACCGCGGCATGACGCAGTAGGTCAGCCTTCCCGGTGATCAGGCGCCGCTGCTGGGGCGCTCCGGCGCGGCCGGCACGGCGTCTCCCGGATCAGCGGCGGGCACGCCGGCACCACCACCGGTCTGGCCGGCGGCGGCGACGGCCTCGGGGGCGGGCGCCGACAAGACACCAGCCGGGGCCCCCCCGGCCAGGCCCAGCTGGCTGCGCAGCTCGGACAACCGCGACTGCGCCTCGGTGTTGATGCTGGCCTGCTCGACCTCCAGCATGCGGGCCTCCACCGTCTGGCCCTGGAGCTCGGACTGGCCGATGGCCCGGGCGTAGCGCGCTTCGATCTTGTCCCGCACCTGGTCGAAGGTGGGAACGTCCTGGCCGACCGTCTCCGAGAGCGTG
>DATARN010000032.1:0-7692 GCA_036264135.1 Acidimicrobiales bacterium | reverse complement strand
CGAGGAGGCGGTGGCCGCGGTGGAGGCGCTGGACGACGCCGGCGTGGTCGTCGTCGCCAACGCCATGGCGTGGGACCGGCGGGGCACGCCGCTGCCGGCGGCCAAGGCCAAACGCCTCGACTCGCTGTTCGACCGGGACCTGCCGGAGGAGTTCGTCCACGTTGCCCATCTGGGGGCCGACCGTTTCAAGCGCCACCCGGCGGCTCGGCGCAACGTGGGCCGCACCATGTTCGAGACCGACGGGCTCCCCGCCGAGTGGCGCGACCGGTGCAACGCCATGGACGAGATCTGGGTGCCGTCCGAGCACAATCTGCGGACCTTCGCGGCCGCGGGCGTGGCGGTCTCCAAGCTCCACAAGGTTCCCGAGACGCTCGACCTCGAACTGTTCGACCCCGATGTCGTATCGCCGCTTCCCGTCGAGGGAGCCAGGGGGTTGGTGTTTCTGTCCCTCTTCTCCTGGATCGATCGCAAGGGATGGGACGTGCTCCTCCGGGCCTGGTACGAGGAGTTCGGCCGCCAGGACGACGTGACGCTGCTGATCAAGACCGACGTCACCAACGCCCCGGGGACTGATACGCAGCGGGAGGTGGAGGCCTTCGTCCGTTCCCAGCTGGGCCGGGACCCAAAAAAAGGGCCGGGGGTGATCGTCTTGGACCGAGCGTTGGAGACGACCGACGTGGCCCGCCTGTACCGGGCGGCGGACGCCTTTGTCCTGCCCTCCCACGGCGAGGGGTGGGGGCGGCCGTACATGGAGGCCATGGCCATGGGACTGCCGACGATCGGCACCCGCTGGAGCGGCAACCTCGAGTTCATGAACGACGGCAACTCGTACCTGGTGGGCTACCAGCTCGTCGACGCCCCCGCTGACTCGTGGCGGCGCGGCCAGCGGTGGGCGGCACCGTCGATCAAGGATGTCCGGCGGGCCATGCGCCGGGTCTACGAACACCCCGACGAGGCGGCCGCCACCGGCCAGCGGGCCCGGGCCGATGTGCTGGTGAGCTGCCGTCCGGACCGGTTGGCCGACGCCGTGAAGGCGCGCCTGGACGCGTTCGACACCCACCCCGTCCACCTCTCCGCCGCCGACCTGCGGGCGACCACCGCGGCGGCGACCAGCCGGCCCCACCCGCGGACGGTGCGCCGCTCGCCCCACCCCGGCGGCCGGCGCCTCTGCGCCTGCGTCGTGGTGGACGGCGACTCCCGCCTGCTCCCCCAGTGTCTGGCCAGCGTCGACAAGGTGGCGGACTCGACTGTCGTGGTGGAGGCCGACGAGGCCCCCGACCGTGCCGCCATACGCAACCGGGCTCTGGACCAGGCCCAGGGCGGCTGGATCCTTCTCATCGAGGCGGGCCAGACCCTCGACCCGGCCAGCGCCCGGGCGGTACGCGAGGCCGTGGCCGCCGACCGGTTCGTCGGGTACACGGCGCGGCTGCGCCACCAGGTCGGGCTGGACGGGCTGGTGTCAACGGTCGAGGAACGGGCGGCGGTTCTGTTCCCCCGCCATCCCGATCTTCGTTTCGTCGGGTGGGCCGCACCGCAGCTACTGCCCCGCCCGCCGCTGAAGGAGCTGCGCCTGGCGCCGACGCTCGTCGTCCTCCACCAGCACAACTATGACCAGGAGCGCCACGACCCCCTGGCCCGGGCCCGGCGTGACCTCGGCCTCCTCGAGCAGGCCGTCGTCGCCGAGCCCGGCGAGCCGTACCACCGGTACTGCCTGGGCGCGGCGCTCGGCCGGCTTGGCCTGAGGGAGGAGGCCGACACGGCGCTGCGCCAGTCAATGGACCAGGCGCCCAAAGCGACCTGGGTGGCTGCGGCGCTGCTGGCTCGGGCCCGGTTGGCGGCCGCCGACGGCCGACCCGGCCAGGCGGCCAAACTGGCCCGGGCCGCCACCAAGCGCACCCCCGACTGGGCCATCGCGTGGTGCGCGCTGGGCGCGGCCCGCGCCGACGCCGGGCGCCACGACGATGCCCTGGCCGCCTACGAACGGGCCCTCGACTGCGCCACTACGGCGTGGCCCGGCGACGCCGACCAACCGGGCGAGGCGGCGTGGCTGGCCCGGGCCGGCATCGGCCGGATCCATTTGGCCCGCGGTGAGCACGGGGCGGCGGCCCAGTGCCTCGAGGCGGCAGTGGCCTCCAACCCGGCCAGCCCCGAGCTTCGCCTCCTCCTCGCCCGGGCCTACGAGGCGGTCGGGCGGTCGAGCGACGCCCGCCGCCACCTCGAGCGGGCCGCGGCCGCGCCGCGAACCGGCGCCGACGCCTTCACCGGGATGGCGGACTTCTTCTTGGGCAAGGCCGAGTCGGCGCTTCTTCGGGGCCTCGCCGACAACCCCGAGAGCCGGGTGCTCCTCGACCGGATCGAGCGGCTGCGGGCGGCCCGGGCCATGCGGTCGGGATGAACTCCTGTGGCATGTTCGGCGAGCGCTGGGGCCGCCTGGGCAACCAGCTGTTCCAGATCGGGCTGTTGTTCGGCGTGCGCCACCGCCGCGGCCACCGGTTCTACCTGGCCCGCAACGGCGAGTCGGTGTGGGACTGCTTCGACCTCGACGTCCCCGGCGCCGGGCCGCCCTGCGCCCACCGCTACGGCGAGGTCCACGGGTCCTGCAACTTCGACCCCCTGGTGTTCGACCAGCCGGACGGCACGTCCTTCTGCGGGTACTTCCAGTCGTACCGGTACTTTCAGGAGTGCCGACCAGAGCTTGTCCGCTTTCTCCGGTTCCGCCACGAGTACCGGGCCCGCGCCGCCGCCACGCTCTACGCCTACCGGCGCCGCCACCGCCGGCCGTTGGTGGCGGTCCACGTCCGCCGGGGCGACTACCTGAATCCCGACGCCGAGAATGTCTGGGGCAACCTGGCCCGCGACGGCTACTACCAGCGGGCGGCGGCGGCCGTCGGCGACGGTGTCACCTACCTCGTCTTCTCCGACGACCTGCCGTGGTGCCGGGCCCACCTCGGCCTCGAACCGGCGGAGTTCGTGGACCTCGACCCGTACACGTCGCTCTGCATGATGACCGGCTGTGACGCCAACGTCGTGGCGAACAGCTCGTTTAGCTGGTGGGGGGCGTTCCTCAACGCGAGCGGCGCCGTCTATGCCCCGATGAAGTGGTGGCGCAACCTCCCCCCTCCCAATGACATCCAGGCCGATATCGTCCCCCCGGGCTGGACGGCGATCAGCTCCTTTTCCCACCTGCAGGAAGTCGGCGCCCCATGACGCCACCGGGCGCGGTCGTGTGCGGCGCCGGCGGGTTCATCGGCTCCCACCTGGTGTCCCGGCTCAAGTCCGAGGGCTACTGGGTCCGGGGCGTGGACGTCAAAGAGCCGGCGTTCGGGCCGACGGACGCCGACGAATTCCTCCTCCTCGACTTGCGCGACCCCGCTGCGGCCGAGCAGGCCGTCACCGCCCAAGTGGCCGAGGTCTATCAGCTCGCCGCCGACATGGGAGGAATGGGGTTCATCCCGGCCGCCGAGACGGAGGTCCTCCGCAACAACGTGCTCATCAACGTCCACCTGGCGGACGCCGCCGCCCGGGCCGGCGTGGGCCGGTACTTCTTCTCGTCGTCGGTGTGCGTGTACCGGGACATGGACTACGGCGAGCCGGTGCTCGACGAGACGGACGCCTACCCCGCCTACCCCGACAACGAGTACGGCTGGGAAAAGCTCTACTCGGAGCGGGTGGCCCTGGCCTTCGGGCGCCGGCATGGCTTCGCAGTGCGCATCGCCCGGTTCGAGAACTGCTACGGCCCCAACGGCACCTGGCAGGGTGGTCGGGAAAAGGCGCCCGCCGCCCTCTGCCGGAAGGTGGCGGCGGCCGCCGACGGCACGGCGATCGACGTGTGGGGCGACGGCCGCGCCGTGCGCTCCTACGTGTACGTCGACGACCTGATCGACGGCATCCGCCTCCTGATGCGTTCGGACCTGAACGAACCGGCCAACCTCGGCACGTCGGAGTTCGTGACCGTCGACGAGCTGGCGGCGCTGGTGATCGACATCTCGGGAAAGGACCTGAAGGTCGAGCATGTCGACGGCCCGGTCGGGGTGCGTTCCCGCAACTTCAGCCACAGCCGTATGCACCGCCTCGGCTGGCAGCCCGGCACACCGCTGCGCGAGGGGCTGGAGCGGACCTACGCCTGGGTCGCCGACCAGGTGCACCGGGCAGGCTCGGGGCGCTGAAACCTTTACATCACCGGGTCCGGCTCGCTACGCTCACCGCCAAGCCGAAGCCTGTCTAAGGGGAGACCGATGCCGGAGCGCAAGGGAGAACACTTCTCGTCGGTCCCGCATTCGCGGCGCACGTTCCTCAAGAAGATGGCGGCCCTCGCCTTCGTCGCACCGGTCGTCAGCACCTTCAGCCTGGACTCGTTGGCCGCGGCGCCGCTGCACCGCCCGCTGATCCACTTCCCCAACCAGCGCCCGGGCGACCACGACCACGATCACGACCTTCCCGACGTGCCCGATCCCGACGATCCCCGGCACCACCCGCCGCACCAGCCCTGAACGCCGGCCTCCTGAGGAGGCCCCCCGGTGACCCGGCCGCTGCTGAGCGCGGCCCTGATCGTGCGCGACGAGGCGGTGGTCCTCGACTCCTGCCTGGTCTCGTTGGCCGGCCTCGCCGACGAGGTGGTGGTGGTCGACACCGGCTCGGTCGACGTGTCCCCCGCCATCGCGTCCAGGCACGGGGCCCGCGTCGTCCACCACCCCTGGCGGGATGACTTCTCCGAGGCGCGCAACGTGGCCCTCGACGCCGCCCGCGGCCGGTGGATCCTGTACCTGGACGCCGACGAGCGGGTGGTGGCGGGCGACCGGGCCTACGTCGAGGAACTGCTGGCCGGCGCCTCGGAGGTGGCCTTCCGGCTCCTCCTGCGGCCGACCCTCGGCAGCACCGCCTACCGGGAATACCGACTGTGGCGAAACGACGAGCGGATTCGCTTCCAGGGCGTGATCCACGAGACGGTGGTGCCCGCGATCCACCGGGTGGCCACTGCCGACGGCCGGGCGGTGGGGCTGGCCGAGATCGTGCTCCAGCACGTCGGCTACGAGGGCGACCAGGTCGCCAAACACCGGCGCAATCTCCCATTGCTGCGCCGCCAGTTGGAGGCGACGCCCGGCAACCTGTTCGTGTGGCACCACCTGGCCCGGGTGGTCGAGGGGTTGGGCGAAGAGGCGGCGGCGGAGGCCACCCTCGAGACCGCGTTGGCGATCGCCCGAGCCAAGCCCGCCGTGGACCCCGTCGGCGCCCTCATCTTCGCCGACCTCGTCCGCCGGCGATTGGAACGTCGCGCCAGCGTGGCGTCGCTCCTGGCCGCGGGGCGCGCCTCCTATCCCGACAACTACCTCCTCATCTACTACGAGGGCCACTGGCTGATCGAACAGGGCCGTTTCGGCGAGGCGGTCGAGCGCTTCGAGCAGGTGCTGGCCGCTGACCCTTCGGTCCTGCCCCCCGGAAGTCCCGCCTACGAGCGCCGCCTGCTCGCCGACCTGGCGCACGACGGCCGGGCGTCGGCCCTCTTCCGGGCCGGTCGCTACCCCGAGGCGGCCGCGGCCTGGGGCGCCGCCGAGGCGTTGATGCCGGACGAACCGTCCTACGCCGTGAAGCGCCGGCTGGCGGCGGCCCGTTCCCGGCGGAAGGATGGGCGGTGATGGCCCGTTTCCTGCCGACCGTCATCGAGGGCCTCGACGTCAACGAGGAGCCCGAAGGACTGGTGGTCTACGACCCTGCGACCGACCAGGTCCACTACCTGAACTCGACGGCGGCGATCGTCTTCACGTTGTGCGACGGCCAGCACGAGGTCGCCGACATCGCAGCGATCGTGGCTGGCGCTTTCGGCCTCGAGGAGACGCCGCTGGATGTGATCACGGCCTGCCTCGACACCCTGGAGGACGAGGGGTTGCTCCATAACTTGCTGCAATAGGTCAGCTCACCAGCTCAGCCAGTCAGCTCAGCCAGGCGCAGGCCCACAGCGCGGTGGTCGTGGTGGGTGGCGACGAACTGCCGGGCCGCATTGGCCATAGCGGCCCGCCGTTCGAGGTCCCGGGCGAGATCCAGGACTGCCCCGGCGAACGCCTGATCGTCGTCGTCGTCCGGCGTGACGTGGAGGTGTTCGCCGTGGCGGACGGCCAGCCCCGCCGCCCCGGTCGGCGTGGCGACGACGGTTACGCCGTGGGCAAACGCCTCGAGCACCTTGATCCTCGTCCCCCCGCCGGCACGGAGAGGGACAACCGCCACGTGGGCACGACGGTAAAAGGGGCGGAGGTCGTCGCCCGGCCCCGGGTGGAGCAGACGCACCGGCTGCCCCCGGCCCAGGATGGCCGGGACGATGCCGCGCTCAATACGCCCGAGCGCGTCGCGGTTCGGCAGGTAGCCGGAGTGGCCCACGAACAGCACGTTGAGTGTCCCGTCGCCCACCAACGGGCGCGCCGGCGGCGGGGGCGGGGGAAGCCGGACGGCGTTGGCAAGGTGCAGGTGGCGCGGCGTGGCGTCGTCCAAGGAGGCGAAAAGGACGTGCTCGAACCACGGGAACACGTGCTCCTGGAGGTGCGAGAACGCCTCTACCTCGAGCCCGTAGGCGGGGTCCAGCCGGGCCAGGGTGCGATAGGTGCGGGCGTCGTCGTCGTCGGCGTCCAGGATGGCCGGGATCCCTCGTTCGAGGAATGGCAGGGCGACGCCGGCCAGGTAGGAGCGCATCACGACCACCGCATCCGGCTCGGCGTCGAGCCGGTTCAGGAGGCGCTCCCCCAGGAGGGGCGGGTGGGCCCGGGCCAGCGCCGGCAGGGGCTGGGCGGCCAACGTTCGGCCCCGGCCGCTCCGGATCCAACTGGCTGCGCCCTCCCGGCCTGCCGCCGGCGTGAGGACGTGGACCCGGCGGGCGTGCGTGGCAGTCCAATCCAGGGCGGTGCGGTCGATCGCCGGCGGGACCACCGCCACTGTCAGCTCGTGGGCTCGATGGAGGCCCTCGACGCCGACCGCCGCTCGCTGGGCCAGGCCCACGCCGGTCGGCGCCGGCGTGATCGGGCAGATGAAGAGGACCCTTGCCACCGCCCCATGGTGGCCGCTGAGCTCTGCCCTCGCCGGGCTCGTGCCCTCTGCCCGCTGCGAAGACCTGCGGCGCTGCCCGGCCGGGGCGGCTGCCATCGTGGGGTGGGGGCGATGTGGGGCGGCGGCGGCGCACGGTCGGCCGGGTTCGGGGCTGGCCCACCGGAGCGAACGGCTATGGGATGGGACGGGACGGGTGTCCACCCCCACGTCCGCTCCGGCGGGCCACCCGTTGCGATGGCCGCGAGCGACTGTGTCTATTCGGTTGTCAAGGTGCTGGACGGGTTTTCCCCAGACGGAGCTCACCCCCGGGGGGGCGGATTGTCGATGGGGCGGCGGCGCCGTCGCGCCGGATGTATGGGCGGGAGTTCAGGCGGCCGGCTGGTGTTCGGCGGGGCGAGGGCCGAGGAGGCCGGCCTGGCGGTCCCGTTCGGTCTTGTCCCGATGGCAGGGCCAGCATCTCGGCCGCAGGTTGTGGTAGCTGGTCGGCCCGTGATGGGCTAGCGGGTCGACGTGATCCCATTCCAGGCCGTAACGCCGGCCGCAGTCGGCGCAGCGGGCACCGGTGAAGAGGGGCGGGTCGCCCAGGGCGAGGGCGGTGCGGACGGTGGCGTTGATGTGCCGGCCCCAGTGGACGACGGTGTCGATCTTCTCCCCGTCGTGCAG
>DATARN010000025.1:0-9608 GCA_036264135.1 Acidimicrobiales bacterium | reverse complement strand
AGTACGCCTGCGGGTTGGCCTCTCGGCGCTGACGATGGCCGAGTACTTCCGGGACGTCATGAACCAGGACGTGTTGCTGTTCGTGGACAACATCTTCCGCTTCGTCCAGGCCGGCTCGGAGGTCTCGACCCTGCTCGGCCGTATGCCATCGGCGGTGGGCTACCAGCCCACCCTGGCCGACGAGATGGGCGAGCTACAGGAGCGGATCACCTCCACCAAGGGCCATTCCATCACCTCGGTGCAGGCGGTCTACGTGCCGGCCGACGACTACACCGACCCCGCCCCTTTCACCACCTTCACCCACCTCGACGCCACCACCAACCTGTCGCGTGATGTGTTCGCCAAGGGCATCTTCCCGGCCGTGGACCCGCTGGCGTCGACCAGCACGGTGCTGCAACCCGACGTGGTGGGCGAGCGCCACTACGAGGTCGCCGGTCGGGTGGTCCGCATCCTCCAGCGCTACAAGGAGCTCCAGGACATCATCGCCATCCTCGGCATCGACGAGCTCTCCGAAGAGGACAAGGTCCTGGTGGGCCGGGCCCGCAAGATCGAGAAGTTCCTCGGCCAGCCCATGTACGTGGCCGAGAACTTCACCGGGATTCCCGGGACCACGGTGCCCATCGGCGACACCGTCGATGCCTTCGAGAAGCTGGCCAACGGCGAATACGACCACGTGCCGGAGCAGGCGTTCGTGTCCGTCGGCGGTATCTCCGACGTGTTGGCCAAAGCCGAGAAGATGTAGCCGGTTCCGTCCATGCCCCTCTCCGTGCCACCCACCGCATGACCCTCGACGTCGCCCTGGTCTCCCCCGAGCGCATCCTCTACACCGGCGCGGCCGACATGGTTGTCTGCCGCACGCCCGAGGGCGAGATCGCCTTCCTGACCGGCCACGCCCCCTTCGTGGGGTCGCTGGAGATTTCCCCGGTGCGGGTCATCCTCGACGACGGCACCGAGGTCAAGGCGGCGGTCCACGGCGGATTCGTCGAGGTTCGCGACAACAAGGTCAGTGTCCTGTCCGACGTCGCCGAGCTGCCGGAGCACGTCGACCGGGCCCGGGCCCAGCGGGCGCTGGAGGAAGCGGAGCGCCGCTGCGCCGAGTCCTACGGGGTCGAGTGCGAGCAGGCCATCCGCCGGGCCAAGCTCCGCCTCGAGGTGGCCGGGTCGTCCTAGGGTGCCGGGCGCATGCCCGATCGGTTGCGTCTCGGAGTCGCCCTCCTGCTCCCGGCCCCGATCGCCCACGAGGTGGATGGCTTGCGGCGGGCCCTCGACGACCGCAGCCGGGAACGGATCCCTCCGCACCTCACCCTGGTTCCCCCGGTCAATGTCCGCCGGGATCGCCTGAGCGAAGCGCTCGGTGTGCTGCGTGCCGCCGCCGCGGGCGCGCCGGCACCGCTGGTCGTGACCCTCGGGCCTCCGGCCACGTTCCTGCCGGACAACCCCGTGGTGTACCTGCCGGTCAGCGGCGACGGCGGCGACATCACCGCCCTGCGGGACCGGGTGTGGAAACCGCCCCTGGTCCGTTCGTTGACGTGGCCCTTCGTGGCCCATGTGACCCTGGCGGACGACATGGCGCCGGCGCGGATCGACGCCGCGCTGGCCGCCCTCGGGGGTTTCCGGGTGGAGGTGCCGTTCGACGCCGTCTCGTTGCTGATCGAACGCCGGCCCGGACCCTTCTGGGTGCCTCTGGCCGACGCCGCCTTGGGGCCACCGGCGGTCGTGGCGGGCGGACCGCTGGCGGTCGAACTGGTCCGCAGCCGCCACATCGACCCCGAGGGCCTGGCCCTCCTGGCGGCCGAAGCGGTGGAGGCACCCCCGGCCGCCGAGCTGGTCGTCACCGCCCGGCGGGAGGGGTCCGTCGTCGGCGTGGCCTGGGCGTGGCGCACGCCGGATGGCTGCCGAGCCCAGGTCCTGGTCGACGCGGCGCACCGGCGCCAGGGGATCGGGCGCTTCCTGGACAACGCCCTGGAGATGGCGGTGGCGGGGACCGGTTGGGGCTGCCGCTACCCCAGGCTGACGGGATCCGGCTGACGCCGGGCGGTTAGGTGAAGCGGATGGAGGAGTAGACGTTGAGCTTCTTCAGCTGATGGTGGGCGTCGATGCGGCGCACCGTCCCCGACTTGGAGCGCATCACCAGTGACTGGCTGGTCGCCCCTTTGGCGTCGTAGTGGATGCCGCGGAGCAACTCGCCGTCGGTGATCCCGGTGGCGGCAAAGAAGCAGTTGTCGCCCTTGACGAGGTCGTCGGCGGTGAGGACGGCGTCGAGGTCGTAGCCGGCGTCGAGCGCGGCCTGCCGCTCGATGTCGTTGCGGGGCCACAGCTTGCCGAGCAGCTCGCCGCCCATGCATTTCAAGGCGGCGGCGGCGATCACCCCTTCGGGGGTGCCCCCGATGCCGATCAACAGGTCGGCACCGGCGTCGGGCCAGGCGGTGGAGATGGCGCCGGCCACGTCGCCGTCGGGGATCAGCCGGATGCGGGCTCCCGTCGAGCGGACCTCGCTGATCAGCTTCTCGTGGCGGGGCCGGTCGAGAATGACCACGGTGATGTCCTGCACCGATTCGCCCTTGGCCTTGGCGACGGCTTCGATGTTGGCGGCGGTGGTGGCGTTGATGTCGATCACGCCGACGCAGTCGGGGCCCACCGCCAGCTTCTCCATGTAGACGCAGGGACCGGGATCGAACATCGAGCCCCGCTCGCTCACCGCGATGACGGCCAAGGCGTTGCCCCGGCCGAGGGCGGTGAGCGTTGTGCCGTCGATCGGGTCGACGGCGATATCGGTGGCCGGCGGCGTCCCGTCGCCGATCCGCTCGCCGTTGTACAGCATCGGGGCCTCGTCCTTCTCCCCCTCGCCGATGACGACGATCCCGTCCATGGGGACGGAGTGGAGGATGACCCGCATGGCGTCGACCGCGGCGCCGTCGGCGCCTTCCTTGTCGCCTCGGCCCATCCAGCGAGCGGCGGCGAGGGCGGCTGCCTCAGTCACCCGTACGAGCTCCATCGCCAGGTTGCGGTCAGGAGCTTGGCCCGTCGGTCCGTCTGTCATGGCCCGGAATGTACAAGAAGGGCTGCCCGTGATGTGCTGCCCGGACAGTTAGTGGGTAGTTTGCTGTCGTGCCAACCACTGTCGAGACCCAGCGGGGCTCGACGGCCGTTGAAAGAGCCAGCGCCGGCAGTTCTCCCGCCACCACGGTCAACCTCTCCCAGCGCGTCGACCGGGCGCTCAAGCATGCCGTTCCCGTGGCCACCGGCCTGGTCGCCATCGGGGTCATCCTGCGTTTCGTCGCCCCGTCGCAGCTGTGGCTCGACGAGGCGCTGAGCGTCAACATCTCCAAGCTGCCGCTGGGCCAGATTCCCGGCGCCCTGCGTCACGACGGCGCCCCGCCCCTGTACTACGTGATGCTGCACTTCTGGATGCTGGCGTTCGGGGAGGGCAACTTTGCCGTTCGCGCCCTGTCCGGCCTCATGTCGGTCGCCGCCCTGCCCCTTGCCTGGCTGGCCGGGAAGCGCCTCGGCGGCCGGCGGCTGGCGTGGGCGTCGCTCCTGTTGCTGGCCAGCTCGCCGTTCGCCATCAACTACGCCACCTCGGCGCGCATGTACACCCTCCTCACGGTGTGGACCCTGCTCGGGTTCCTGGCCTTGACCCGAGCCCTGGAGCGGCCCACCCTCCAGCGGTTGGTACCCGTCTCATTGCTGTCCGCCGCCATCGTGTACACCCACTACTGGGGCATCTACGTGGTGGCCATCGCCGCCCTCTGGCTGCTGCTCCACGCCCGGGGCCTCAAACGGACGCCAGCGGGCGACGAAGGGGACGCGGCCCGACGAGCCAACTGGTCGTGCTTTCTCGCCGTGGTCGCCGGTGGCCTGGCGTTCCTGCCCTGGCTACCGTCGTTCGTCTTCCAGATGCTCCACACCGGCACGCCGTGGTCGAACGCCGCCGGTCTGGGCGACATCCTTACCGTCCTTTCGGAGTACTCGGGCGGCGGCCCATGGGGGGCGGCCCTGGCCCTCAGCCTGTTCACCGTGGTGTTGCTCGGGGTGTTCGGTGAGTCCACCGACGGCCGCCACGTCCTCGTCACCCTGAACCCTCGGGCCAAGTCGCGGCCCCTGGCCTTCGTCTTCATGGGGACGCTGCTCATGGCGGTGGCGTGCGGCGCCGTGGCCCAGGCGGCGTTTGTGGGTCGGTACACGGCGGTGGTGTTCCCGCTCTTCATCCTGCTGGCCGCCCTCGGGATCACCGTGCTCCCCGACCGCCGGGTGCTGGCCGCGGTTCTCGCCTGGGTCACCTGCGCCGGGCTGATCTGCGGCATCGGCGCCAACCTGACCCTGCGGACCCAGGCCGGGTCGGTGGCGAGCGTCATCAACAAGGTGGCCAGTCCCAACGACGTCGTGCTGTACTGCCCGGATCAACTCGGACCGGCGGCGTCGCGGCTCGTGACCGCCCACGTCCAGCAATACACCTTCCCGCTGGCCAACCCGCCGCAGCGGATCAACTGGGTGAACTACCGCCACGAAATCCACATCACCAACGTGGAGCAGTTCGCCGACCAGATCCTGACCGCGGCGGCGGGCCACGACATCTGGTTCGTCGAGAACCCCAACTACCCCGGCACGGAACACAAGTGCACGCAATTGATGAACTGGCTGACCACCAAGCGCCCGAACACCCAGGTTTGGGTCGCCGCCAGCCCGGGGTCGTACAAATACGAAAACGAGTCACTCATCCGCTTCCCTGAGTGACCGAGGAGGAAATTTGAGCAGCGCCAATCCGGCGTCGGCTGACGACGTCGTCATTGTGGGGGCTGGGCCGGCTGGCCTGACCGCCGCCTACCAGCTGGCCAAGGCCGGCAAGACATCCACGGTCTTGGAGGCGGACTCCGTCGTCGGCGGCATCAGCCGCAGCGCCGAGCGGGACGGGTGGCGATTCGACATCGGCGGCCACCGGTTCTTCACCAAGGTGAAGGCCGTCGACGACCTGTGGCACGAGATCCTGCCGGACGAGGACTTCCTGCTGCGGCCCCGCATGAGCCGCATCTATTACAAGGGCAAGTACTACGACTACCCCCTCAAAGCCAAGAACGCCCTGATGAACCTGGGCCCGGTCGAGGCGACGAAATGCGTGGCGTCGTACGCCTGGGCCCGGGTCCGGCCGCCCAAGGACCAGGGCAACCTGGAGGGCTGGGTGGCGGCGCGGTTCGGGTACCGCCTCTACCGGACCTTTTTCAAGACCTACACGGAGAAGGTGTGGGGGGTCCCGGCCACCGAGCTCCCGTCGGACTGGGCGGCGCAGCGCATCAAGAACCTGTCGTTGTCCAAGGCGGTCGTCAACTCCCTGCTGCCCAAGCGCAACCAGAAGGAGATCACCTCGCTTATCGAGGAGTTCCAGTACCCCAAGTACGGGCCGGGGATGATGTGGGAGCGCTGCCGCGACAAGGTGGAGGCGGCCGGTACCAAGGTCCTCATGAACACCAGGGCCGCCAAGATCCGCCACGCCGATGGTCGCGCCC
Source organism: Acidimicrobiales bacterium (assembly GCA_036264135.1). Lineage (GTDB taxonomy): Bacteria > Actinomycetota > Acidimicrobiia > Acidimicrobiales > Palsa-688 > DATARN01. The sequence continues at coordinate 4,107 of DATARN010000025.1, read as the reverse complement.
TCTCCGTGGTCGCCGAGTCCGAGGACGGCACCGAAACCGAGTACCCGAGCAGCGCGGTGATCTCCTCCATGCCGATCACCGCCCTGCTGCGCTCGATGGACCCGCTCCCGCCCGCCGAGGTCCTGCGGGCCGCCGACGACCTGCACTACCGCGACTTCCTCACCGTGGCCCTGGTGGTCCCCGAATCGGCGGGCTTTCCGGACAACTGGATCTACATCCACGCCCCCGACGTCAAGGTGGGCCGCATCCAGAACTTCGGTTCGTGGTCCCCGTACCTGGTGAAGGACGGACGGACGTGCCTCGGGCTCGAGTACTTCGTGTTCGAAGGCGACGAGTACTGGACGATGAGCGACGAGGCGCTCGTCGCGCTCGGAACGAGGGAACTGAAGGCCCTGGGTCTGGTCGACCCCTCCCAGGTAGAGGCGGGCTACGTGGTCCGCATGCCGAAGGCCTACCCGCACTACGACGCCGACTACAAGGCCAACGTGGAGATCCTGAAGGCCTGGCTGGCCGAGCACGCCGCCAACGTGCACCCCGTCGGGCGCAACGGCATGCACAAGTACAACAACCAGGACCACTCGATGTACACCGCCATGCTGACCGTGGAGAACCTCCTTGGCGCGCACCACGACGTGTGGGCGGTCAACGTCGAGGAGGATTACCACGAGGAGGGCAGCGCCACCGCGGCCAGCAGCAGCGGGACGGGGCGTGACGCCCCGGTCCTGCCCAAGCGGGGGTCGTAACGGCGAAGATCACGGCCGCCATGTGCGGCCGGGGCCGGGTCCTGGCCGAACCGCGGCTGTCCCCCGATGGGGAGTGGCTGGCGTTCGTGGCCACCGCCGGCGGTCGGGCGTCGCTGGTGGTGGTGGCCGCCGACGGCGGTCCCGAGGTGGTCGCCACCAGCGCCCCGCCGCCGCCGCCGACCGCCTCCTACGGCGGCGGCGTCTTCGACTGGACGCCGTCGGGCGACGCCGTCGTCTATGTGGCCGCCGACCAGTGCCTGTACCAGCAGCCGGTTGGTGGCGGCCCGGCCCGCCTGGTGGTCGCCGACGGACCGGTGGCCTCTCCGGCGGTGTCGCCGGACGGCACCCAGGTGGCCTATGTCCGCGACGGCCGGCACGTGGCCGTGGCGTCCCTGGTCGAGGGCGGCTCGTGGCCCGCCCGGCTGTCGCCGGGGGACAACGACTTCGCCTTCGACCCGGCGTGGTCGCCCGACGGTCGCCACGTGGCGTGGCAAGAGTGGGACATCCCCGCCATGCCCTGGGACGACAGCCGGATCATGGTGGCCCCGGCCGACGGGACCGGCCCGCCGGCCGCGGTGGCCGTCCCCGCGCCGGCGGCGGTCGCCCAGCCCCGGTTTGCGGCCGCCCCCGGCCGCGGCCTGGCGTTCCTCTGTGACGCCGGCGGCTGGCTGAACGTCTGGGAGGCGACGCCGGAGGAGGGCGCCCGCCCCCTCGTCGCCGAGGCGGCGGAGCACGGCGGCCCTTCCTGGGGCCCAGGGGCGCGTACCTTCGCCTGGTCACCCGACGGGCGCCAGGTGGCGTTGTGCCGCAACGAGGCCGGTTTTGGCCGCCTGGTCGTCGTCGACCTGGCGACCGGCGCCGCCCGCGACCTCGACCGGGGGGTGTTCACCGGCCTTTCCTGGGCGGGCCAGCGGCTGGCGGCGCTGCGCAGCGGCGGCCGCACCCCCGACCAGGTCGTCGTGCTCGACCCGACGGGGGGCGCCCGCCGGACGGTCGCCCGAGGTCCGGTGGCGGGATTCGAGGCCGCCGGCCTACCCGAGCCCGAGGTGGTGACTTGGGACGGCGAAAACGTCCCGGGCGTCGGCTCGACGGTCCATGGCCGCCTGTACCGTGCGACCGGCGACGGCACCGGCATCCTCCTGGTGTGGATCCACGGCGGCCCGACGGGGCAGAACCAGGTGACCTTCAACGCCCGCAGCGCCTTCTATCTCGACCGGGGCTGCAACATCCTGCAGGTCGACTACCGGGGTTCGACCGGTTGGGGCCGGCCCTATGCCCAGGCCCTGCGCGGGGAGTGGGGACGGCTGGACGTGGCCGACACCGCCGCCGGCATGCGGGCCGCGGCCGGCGCCGGATGGGGCGACCCCGGGCGGATGGTGCCGATCGGCAGCTCGGCGGGAGGGCTGACGACGCTTCTCCTGCTGGCGACCCATCCCCAGCTTTGTGCCGCCGGGGTCGACCTGTACGGTGTGACTGATCTTTTCGACCTCGACGAGACCACCCACCGCTTTGAAGCTCACTATCTCCGATCCATCGTGGGGGAACTCCCCGCCGCGGCATCCCGGTACCAGGAGCGGTCGCCGATCTCGCACGCCGGCGCCATCGCCGCGCCCCTCCTCGTCCTCCAGGGGTCGGCCGACAAGGTCGTCTCCCGGGGGCAGTCCGACGCCCTGGTGGCGGCGGTGCGGTCGGCGGGAGGTACCGTCGAGTATCACGTCTACGACGGCGAAGGCCACGGTTGGAACCGCGCCGAGGTCGTCGAGGACGAACTCGAGCGGACGTGGGCCTTCCTCCGCCGCTACGTCACGAGGAGACGCTGATGGCAACGAACATCTGGTACTGCCCGACCTGCGGGTACGAGGTGCGTGGGCGCGGCGGCCGCTGCCACAACTGCCGGGAGCCGCTGATCGAGTCGCCGCTGCCGGAGCTGGCCGAAGGCGAGGTCGACGACGAGGTCGGCTACAACCTCGACGAGTGGGAGGACGCGGCCCGGGGCGAGTTGATCGGCGGCCTGATCGACGGCAACTTCCGGCACCGCTTCGAGGGCGACGAACTCGTCATCGCGGCCGAGGACGAGGACGATGTCGACAATCTCATCGCCCGGTTGGGCACCGAGGGCGACCAGGGTGACCCAACCGACGAGGCCCCGGGCGAGGTGCTCACCCGGCTGAACGACGCCGCCCGCCGCCTCGAGATCGATCCGACCGACATGATCGCCGACGGCGACGTGGCCGAGGCCGCGGGGGGCCTGTTCGCCATCGATGCGGTTTGGGGTGTCGACGAGGAGACCTGGGCGGCCATCGGCCGGGTCACCCGCCGCCTCCTCGGCGCGCTCGGGGCCGAGGAGGCGCTCGAAGACGAGATCGCCACCAGCGCGGCCCTGTTGGCCCGGCTCCTGGCGGACCTTTCGGGCAAGGTCAGAGGCTTCGGAGACGCCGCCCCTGAGCCCGAGGCCGCGCCCGACGCCGGCACCAGCACCGGCACCGACGAGGTCGACGCCATCGCCGGCGAGACGGTCACGGCGGCGGCGGCGGGCGCCGGCGCCGCCGACCGCGTCGAGGCCGCCTCGGGCGAAGAGGATGAGATGGTCTACGAACTGGAGGACTGGCGGCCCGAGGAACGGGCCCAGATCAGCCTGATGCTCGAGCGAGGCCAGATCACCTACCACTGGGAGGGCAGCGACCTGGTCGTCGGGGCGGCCCACGACGAGGCGGTGGAGGGGATCCTGGCCGAAGTGACCCGGACCGGCAACGTGGCCACGAGCGACGCCGACGACGAGACGCGCTACCTCCTGCTGTCTGACCTCTTCGGGGCCGCCGACCGCTTGGCCGGCGACGCCGACAATGAGCAGAAGCAGGAGGACCTGGTCGTCCTCGCCACCATGGTCCAGACGTGGGCCACCCCCTTCGCGATCAGCGACGACGAATGGTGGAAGATCCGGCTGCGGGCCGCCAACCTGTCCGAGTCGATCGAGCAGGAGGCCAACCGGGCCCTGGTCGAAGACGGTGCTGCCAACCTGCGCGACCTGCTGCGCAAGTTCGTCTGACGGTTCCGCTTAGGGTTGGCGGACGGTCTACCGTCTCCACCTGTGCTGCTGGCCGAACTCGAGATCCGCCACTCGCGCGATATTGCGCCCACCCGGCGGGTTGCCCTGGGCGAGCTGTGGTTGCCGACCGAGCCCGCGCCGGGCTTTGGCGGGATCCTGCTGGCGGGAATCGTGGCCGGGTATGTCAACGGGCTCGAGGACGACCTCCGCGACGAGTTGGACGCCCTGGTTGACGACCTCGAGCGGGGGACGAGGATCGCCCAGCCCCGCCTGCGACACCGGTTCCAGACCGACGTGGTGGGTCTCGACCGCAGCCAC
>DATARN010000099.1:0-8683 GCA_036264135.1 Acidimicrobiales bacterium | reverse complement strand
CTTTTGGGATGGTCGTAGCCTCTCGTCTATGTCAGGTTCGACCCGTGAAGAGGCCATGCACGGGTTGATTCGGGCCTGCTACAGCGCCGGCGACGACCTGGGAGTACTTCGAGCCCGCGTCTTGCACGAGCTCGGGAAGCTGGTTGCCTACGAGGGCGCCTTCATGGCGGTGTCGGATCCCGAGACGCTCTTGTTCACCGCCGCTTTCTCTGACGAACCGCTCGCCGCCGCGGGGCCGCTCTTTCTCGACAACGAGTTTGGCCGTCAACCGGACGTGAACCGGTTCGCGGACCTGGCCGCCAACGCCGATCCGGTTGCATCGCTCGACCAGGCAACGGGCGGCGAGTGGAGAAGCAGCCCCCGGTGGACAGAAATCATGGCGCCGCTCGGCATGGGAGACGAGGCTCGTGTCGCCCTGCGCGTCGAGGGTACGACGTGGGGCTTCCTGTGCCTCCATCGCACCGGTGCCATCCCGTTCGACCACCGCGAGCTGGCAACCTTGCGACGAGCGGCACCTCACATCGGCGAAGCCATCCGACAGGCTGTCGCCGCGGCCGGCAGTACTGGACGGGGCGCAGACGACGTCGCCGCCCAGGGCCTCATCGTCGTCGTCGACGATCACATCGCCGCCCTGGGTGGGGCCGCCGAGTACTGGCTCGAGCAACTCGAAGGTGGTTCGGCTGCCATCGGGGCGCCGTTGCCGCTGCCCCTCCTCGCCCCTATTCGACGGCTCCGGGTCCTCGAAAGGTCCGCCGGAAGCGCGCCGCCAGCGATGATTCGCCTCGGCACAAAGCACGGCAGCCTGGTCACCGTGCACGCCACCCGTCTCCGCGATGCCGGTGGAACCGGGCCGATCGTGCTTACGATCGCTCCCGCCGGCAGCGTAGAACGGGCCTCCATGCTCCTCGCCGCCCACGGACTCACCGCCGCCCAGCGCCGAGTGGCGCAACTCGTCCTCCAGGGACAGACCACCCGCCAGATGGTGCTCGCGCTCCATATCAGCGAACACACCGTCCAGGACCACCTCAAAGCCGTTTTCGACAAGGTCGGTGTCCGCAGCCGCCGTGACCTGGTTTCCGCCATCATGCGCCCCCCGGTATCGCACCCCGCCGAACCCCGCAATAGGTGGTCGACTAGTAGCAACTGACGACTCGTACTCGCCTTACAGGTGCACCTCGTCGGACGGAGACGACGAGCCGATGAGATGACGATGTATTGCACCGCTCAAACACGGTCTGCAGGGCCACCCGTTGCGGAACGGGCAGCGTCTCGGCCGCATCCCTGAGCGGCAACAGGAACTGGTGCCCGCCCGCATACCCGAAGGCCATCTCGGACTCGACGCCCGTGACGAGGAGGACCCCAAAGCCCGTCGCCTGGTCGATGGCCCAACGGAGCAGTGACGACTTGCCGATGCCCCAGGGGACCGGAGATCACCCGCGAACTGCTGGTTCTGCCAGCGGCGTCGCGGAGCAGCGCCTTGATAGCGGCCCGCTCCGAGTCACGGCCGATAAGGCTGGTTCGTCGCCCCAGCTCCTCGCCAGCCGTGACCTCGGACAAGGCACCCTCCCAGGTCGGTGCCGATCACACAACTCGCGACACGGTTGGTCGGCGGAGGTGTTTCCCTTCGAGCGCCGAGACTAGCGAAGTCCCCTTCGCCGCGGCGGGACAGGCGTCCGTATCAGGAGGGCGCGTGACACCGACTCGAAGCGAAGCGGCGGTTCGAGCTGCACGCTCTCACCGTCGATGCCGACCGCCATGGTCCCGGACGAATCAACCTGGAAAAATGGCGTGGTCCACTCACTAACACCGCGTGGTGGCGGCCCTGTCACGGCCACGACGCCTAAGGCTCCCTGGTCGAGCGTCCCTCTGGTGCCTCGCCGTGGCCGCGGCTCGGGCGAGTACCGGTTGTTCGACACCAGCACCAGCTCGGCGCCGTGACGGTCAACACCGTCTCCTTCGACGAAGCGAAGGTCGAACGTTTCGGTGTCGGCTCGTAGCCGACCGGCAAGGTTCGTGATCGCCGTCCGTATCTTGTGGTCCCCGTAGTCCGGGGATTCGACGATCGCCCCGTAGAGCCCATGGCGACGTTGTTGAGAAAGGCGCGACCGTTGACCCGGGCGATGTCGATGCGGCGCTCATCGGCTTCGAAAAAAGCATCGAGCGCGGCGACCGCCAGCGCCGACAGGTCGTCGCCGGGCGTAAACACCACCGCCTCGATGCCGCGACCGCTGCAATGCTGCACGAGGTCGAATTTCGCCGCCTTGCCGCCACCGGAGTTGGGGTTGAGTATGAGAACCGGATGGGTCGGGCGTCGGGTCAGGTCGATCGTCATCTCCGGTTATTGGAATCCGTCAAGGTCCTCGCTGAGCCATCGGCAATCGAAGGCTATCCAGCACGGTCCAGAGGCGCCGGCAGGTTGCAGCTGTGCATCACAGACGTGGGTCTTAGATGACCTCCTCCGGCACGGGGTCCACCCAGTGCAGGTCCTCCAGCAGCACCGACAAGCCAGGCCCACGGAGGGCGACCGGCGCTGAGAGGCGACCGCTAATCTCTCACGTCAATGACGGGCGTCATGGGGGGCGACGACCAGGTTTCGGCGTTGGCCACGATCTCTTCGCGGGATCCCGGGTTCGATGTTCATGCCTTCTTGTCCCAGGCCGCGCACACCTATCTCGAGGTTCAACGGGCCCGGGCATCGGGCCACGCCGACACAGTCGCCGACCTGGTCGGCGGAGCAGCCCGGTCGCAACTAGGGTTTGATTCGCCCGGTCACCCGGTCCCGGGACCTGAGCCGAAGCTCGGCGAGCTTTCAGTGGTGCAGGCGGCTACCGACGCCGCGTGGGACTCGATCGTCGTCCGCATCCCTGCCCGCGTCGGGGACGCGACCGAGACCGAGGATTGGACCTTCCAGCGACCGGCCACCGCGACCACGACCAACCCGTCCAAGGGAGTGACGTGCTCGTCGTGCGGGGCTCCACGTCAAGCCACCTCTGCCGGCACCTGCCGGTTCTGCTCCGCCCCACTGACGCCACCCAACGGATGGACTGTCACCCTCGTTGCCTCCGTCACCGATCCGGCACCGGCCAGCGGACAGAATGCGACGGACCTGGCAGCGGCCCTCGCGACGGTGCTGCAGGCGGCGGCAGCGGCTCGCCAGAATGAGACCGGAAAACAAGGGCCTCAGGCCTCGGCGCCGTCTAGAGCGTCGAAGGCCTCGGGATGCGGTTGCCTCCTGGTCGTTCTCTTGATCGTTGGCATCCCGACTGCACTCCTGGCCTTTGCCGCCGCCACCCCCTCCAGCGGGCTCCACAAATCACTGAGTTTCCTGCCGTTTCTCAAGCGTGGGTACCTCGACGGTCAGGCGCAGCTGGCTGGGGCGATCACCACATCCGGCGTCACCGGCAATTTCGTTCCCGGCGTAAATCAGTGCGCCAAGGTCTATTTGAAGGACAAGCAACTCAACTTCACAGGTGCCTTGGCCGATGGCTCGACCTTGCGCGTCAAGGTCGACGCCCTCAGCGGCGGTCCCTTGGGCACGGTCCATTACACGAATAACTCAGAGATTGAGATCACCCCGAGCGTGGTGACCAAGTCGGGAGCGGCCCAGCAATGGGCTGCGACGAATACGTCGATGACGTCGTTCGTACTCAGTGGCACCGGTTCGGGGCAGCTCATGGTGACGGGCTACGCGCCCTCCCTGTCGGGCCCCGGCGCGCCGCAAGGTCCGCTGAACCTCACGATCACCTGGACCTGTCGGAACAGGTAGCCAAGAGCAACACCCGCGGCGGTCCGAAGAACGCCAACACGGCGTTGTGGAACCGGGCAACGGCATCGTCCTCCTGTGAACGTGAACCCGATCAGGCCAATGGCGTGAGGGGGCCGCCGGTCGAGTCGCAGAACGTAGGCGTCGAACGCCGTCTGCCGGTGACGCTGATGGCGAGAACCTCGATTGTCCAGGATGTCTTGAGACATCCGTCCGTAATGCGTCTCACGACACCACACTGCGCGCTCGGAGGGATTCGAACCCCCAACCTTCTGATCCGTAGTCAGATGCTCTAATCCGTTGAGCTACGAGCGCAAGAACACGACATCCTACCGAGACGGCGCCGCCTCGGCGTTGCCCGACGCCGGCTCACGCCGGCGGGCCAAGCCGGTGAACACGGACTGACTACTCCGAAATGGCCCTTTCGGGCCATGGACGCCCAAGCAGCGCTCCTTCATCATCAGTCCCAGCCCGGCGGAGATCCGCCGGCCAGAGACCGAGGTCAGGCGGTGCAGGTGGTGCCCAGGAAGCCTTGGTGGCAACGCCTCCCGGTACTGCCCGTCGCCGTGGCGGTCCTTGTGGTCTTCGCCGGTGGCGTTGGGGCCGCCGTGGCGAGGCAGGGATCCGGGCCAACGCGGGTAGTGACGACGGGGGCCGCCCAGGGGAGCAGCGCCATCGGCCAAGGCGTCGTGACGGCGGCCGCCGGCCACGCCGGGGGGTCGACGACGACGACGACCACAACCGTCACCACGCCCCCGACCGGGGCCACTGCCGCACCGACCGCGCCCAGCGTGCCGGCGACGCGAAGCACGGCCGACGGCGTGGCCGCCACGACGACCACCACCATCACGCCGCCCACGACGTCCCCGGTCAACGGCGCCAACCCGGACCAGCTTGGCCTCTACTTGGCCAACGCCGACACCGGTGCTGTCAGCCCGGTCGTACTTCATTACACCTTCGAGACGGTGTCGTTCTCCCCCGACGGCAGCCAACTGGTCTTTGCCGGGCGGAGCGGCGACGGGCCGCCCCAGGGGATCATCCCCACTCGACTGTGGATCGTCAACCGCGACGGGTCCGGCCTGCACCAGGTGGCGGTTGATACCCAGTATCCCGAAAATCCCAGTTGGTCACCGGACGGCCGCTCGATCGCCTACTACGCCATGCCCGTCAACAACAACCAGGACGAGGCGCTGTACCTGCTCGATCCCACCACGGGGACCCACCGGATGCTGGGCTATGTCGACCAGGCGCGTTTCCCGCTGGAGTGGTCGCCCGACAGCACGCGCATCGCCCTCGCTGCGCCCAACGACGGGGGCATCGAGGTGGTCGACGCGGCCACTGGAGCGGTCACCAAGGCCTCGGTCCCCGCCCGTCCCGTGACCAACGGGGTCGACAACCTCCTCAACGAGGTGAGCTGGACCCGCGACGGGCGCCATTTGGTCGCCAGCTACTTCACTGGCACGGTGGGGGTCACCGACGCCAGCGGAAACGGCCTCCAGGTCATCAATCCCGACGCCCGGTACGCCCGGGCGTCGCCCGTCGGCGACCAGGTCTCCGAGTGGGTGGACTACAGCGCCTACCTCCAGCCGCTGGATGGGGCGGCGCCCCGGTTGCTGTCGTCGGGGATGGACCCGATCGACTGGTCACGCGACGGTCAGCTGATCGCCGGCCAGCGGGGTACCCGCACGGTGGACGTGGTCGACGTCGCCACCGGGCTGAGCCACCACGTCGTCCAGGACACCCACTGGGATGCCAGCCCCGCCGGGTGGTCGCCGGTCGGGCACACCATGGCCGTGATCCTCGAGCAGTCCGACTCTCGCCGGTACTGACCGGCCACCCCAACGACGGGCAGCAGGACGTCGGCTACTTCATCCATCCGATGCGGCACCAGGTGTGCCGCCGGCAGGAGGGGCAACTCATCCAGTGCGGGTAGCGCCGGAAGGGGTACCAGACGGAGATCATGGCCAGCCGGGCCAGCAGCTCGACCAATGACAACGGGCTGCGGACCCGGCATGCCGAGCACTCGACGACCAGGGTGCCCAGGCGGGCCGCCGGCATGGAGAACAGGGCCTCCTTGCCGTCGTGGTGGCCGTTGTCGCCCGCGGGGGGAGTCACCGCACCCGACGCCGAGAAGAGCGCCTCCTTGCCCGAGGGGTCGCGCCGCTCCGGGGTCACGGCAGGCGCGCCGCGATGGTCTCCGCCAGGGCTCGGTAGGCATCGGCCGCCGGGGAGCGAGGGGCGTGCTCCAGCACCGACAGGCTCTCCGCCGGCGCCTCGGCGACCCGTACCGACTTGGGGATGGGAGGCGGCAGCAGCTCCAGCCCGTACTCGTCGTGCATCGACGCCAGCACCTGTTGGCCGAGCCGGGTCCGGCTGTCGTACATGGTTGCTACCACGCCCGCGACCTTCAGGTGGGGGTTGGTGTACTTGTGGACGTCGTCGACTGTTTCCAGCAGCTGGCCCACGCCGCGCCCCGAGAGGGTCTCGCACTGGAGGGGGATGACCACTTCGTCGGCAGCCGTCAGCCCGTTGATGGTGAGGATGCCGAGTGACGGGGGGCAATCGACGAGGACCACGTCGTATCCCGACTTGATGGGCTCGAGGGCCTGGGCCAGTGCGTATTCCCGGCCCGTCTTGGAGAGGAGGTACACCTCGGCGCCCGCAAGGTCGATGGACGCCGGCAGCAGCTGGAGGTCGCCCACTTTGACCAGCACCTCCCGGGCCGGTTTCTGGTGGACGATCACGTCGTGCAGCGACCCGCCGGCGGCGTCGACACCGAGCGAGAAGGTGAGGCAGGCCTGCGGGTCGAGGTCGACCAGCAGCACCCGCCGCCCGGCGCTCGCCAACGCCGCGCCCAGGGAGTGGACCGTGGTCGTCTTGGCCACGCCGCCCTTCTGGTTGGCGACGGCCAGCACCCGGGTCATCTGGCCGATGATACGCAGGGCCGCTCAGGCGTCCGACCCGTAACCGGCCTTACCATGAGCTGGTGCGGACAGGCGGGCGGTGGTGGTGAGCGCCACGTCCGACGTCAAGGGCTTGTACGACGTCATCTTCCGGCGCCGGGACGTGCGGGGCGAGTTCACCGGCGAGTCCCTGGACGAGGCGGTCCTCGGTCGCATCCTGGCTGCGGCCCACGCCGCGCCCAGCGTGGGGCTGAGCCAGCCGTGGGATTTCGTAATCGTCCAGGCGCCGGCGGTGAGACGGGTCTTCTGGCAGCACGTCCAGGAGGAACGCGGCGCCTTCGCCGCCACTCTCGCCGGCGAGCGGGCCGAGCGTTTCGCCGCCATCAAGATCGACGGTGTCCTCGACGCCAGCGCCGGCGTGGTCGTGACCTACAACCCAGACCGCGGCGCGCCGGCGGTGCTGGGCCGCCACGCCATCGCCGACGCCGGCCTGTACTCGGTGTGCCTGGCTATCGAGAACCTTTGGCTGGCGGCCACCGCCGAGGGGTGGGGGGTGGGCTGGGTCTCCTTCTACCGGGAGCCGTTCCTGCGCCAGCTCTTGCACATCCCCGAGCGGGTACGGCCGGTGGCCTGGCTGTGCGTCGGCCCGGTCAGTCATCTGGCAGAGGTTCCCGATCTGGAACGCCACGGCTGGCAGGACCGCCGCCCCATCGACGAGGTAGTCCACCGGGAACGGTGGGGCACCCGATAGCCGCCACGACAAACGCGAGAGGCCACACAAACGAGTCAGGCGTGCAGGACCGCCGCCCCCTCGACCTGGTCGTGCTTCAGGGCCCGGAGCGCCTGCGGCGCCTCGGAGAGGGCAAACGGGGTGGTCGTCACCTGGATGGGAATGGCGGCCGCGATGCGGAGGAACTCCTCGCCATCGGCACGGGTGTTGGCCGTCACGCTGACCAACTCCCGCTCCTGGAACAGATGGCGTTCGTAGTTCAGCGCCGGGATGTCGCTCAGGTGGATGCCGGCGATGGCCAGCCGGCCCCCCTTGTCGAGGGCAGCCATAGCCGGCAGGACCATGTTGCCGACGGGGGCGAAGAGGATGGCGGCGTCGAGCGGCACCGGCGGCGGGTCGTAGGCGCCCTGGGCGCTGGCCACCCCGATCGAGAGGGCCAGCTTCTGCTGCGCCAGCGAGCGGGTCATCACGTGGACGGTTGCCCCCTCGTGCATGGCCACCTGGGCGGCGAGGTGGGCGGAGCCGCCGAAGCCGTAGATGCCTAGCCGGCCGCCGGGCGGCAGGCTCGAGCGGCGCAGCGCCCGGAAGCCGATGATGCCGGCGCACAGCAACGGCGCCGCCTTCTCATCGTCGAACACCGGCGGGATGGCATAGGCGTAGTCGGCGTCGACCACGGCGTATTCGGCGTAGCCGCCGTCGACGTCCCACCCGGTGAAGAGGGGCGCCACGCACAGGTTCTCCCGCCCTGCGACGCACCACCGGCACGTCTGATCGGTGTGCCGCAGCCACGGGATCCCGACACGGTCGTCCATCGCGAACCGCCTCGTGCCGGGACCCACGCCGGCGACGCGGCCGACCACCTCGTGGCCCGGAGTCACCCCCGCCCGGTGGACGGGCAGGTCGCCCTCGACCACGTGAAGGTCGGTGCGGCACACCCCACACGTGGACACCTTGACGAGGATCTCCCCCGGCCCCGGGGAGGGTTCGGGCCGCTCGACAGCAACCAAGGGCGTGCCGTCGACGGAACCCGGTTCGGCCACCGCCCACGCCCGCATGGCACCAGCCTGCTACCGCTGGGCGGTTATCGGTTCCCGGGACGTCAACCACTCCCGGGCGCTGGTCCGCCCCGCGTCCATCAGCGTGGCGCCGTGGCGGAAATCGAACAGCGAGATCCCCCGCATCACCGGCGGGGGGATCAGGTAGAGGGTGCAACGCGAGGCGTTGGCCCGGATCTCGCTCTGGGCGGCATGGCCGAGCATGTGGGCGACCGACAGGGAGATCATCCCC
>DATARN010000212.1:0-15890 GCA_036264135.1 Acidimicrobiales bacterium | reverse complement strand
GGCGACGTCGCCTCGGCCGTGCAGGCGCTGAAGGACCAACCCGGTGACGAGCTGCAAATCTGGGGGAGCGGCAACCTGCTGCAAACGCTGATGCAACACGGGCTCGTCGACCGATTCCGCCTGATGACATTTCCGCTGGTGCTCGGGTCCGGCCGCCGCTTGTTCAACCACGGCATACTTCCGGCGACGATGCGCCCTGTGGACCTCACCGTTACGGATCTCGGAATCGTCGTCGGCACCTACGAGCCAGCCGGTCCGGTCCGCCACGGTCAGATGTAGCTCGAGGCGGCGGCCCGAGACCACCGGGTGATGGCACCATGTGGCAATGGCAGGACCTCCGAACGGGATGACGTCGCGCTTGGTGGCCCTCAGCTTCGATGCCAACGACCCGCTCCGACTCGGGGGCTTCTGGGCCGAGGCGCTGAAGTGGGCGATCGAACACGACAACGGTGACGACGTCGCTCTCGTGCCGACGGACAACACCGGATTCCGGATCGAGTTTCAGGCGGTCCCGGAGCAGAAGGCGGGCAAGAACCGCATCCACCTTGATCTGACAACCACATCCCTCGACGACCAGACCGACACCGTTGCGAGGTTGACCGGCCGGGGCGCCCGCCGCGTCGACATCGGTCAGCGCCGGGACGAGCCTCATGTCGTGCTCGCCGATCCTGAAGGCAACGAATTCTGTGTCATCGAGCCGGGCAACTCGTTCCTCGCTGGTTGCGGACGGCTCGGATCCGTCACATGCGACGGTTCGCGCCAGGTGGGATTGTTCTGGAGCGAGGCGCTCGGATGGCCGTTGGTGTGGGAGAAGGACGAGGAAACCGCGATCCGGGCGCCGGACGGGACCGGTCCGTTCATCACGTGGGGTCCGCCGGTTCCCCCAAAGACGATCAAGAACCGGCTTCATCTCGACATCGCGCCACCCGCGGGCCGGGATCAGAGAGCGGAGGTCGACCGCCTGGTCTCCCTCGGGGCGACTCCGATTGACGTCGGTCAGGGCGATGTCAGCTGGGTCGTGATGGCCGATCCTGATGGCAACGAGTTCTGTGTGTTGCGCCCGAGATAACGAGTCTCGACGCATGGTCCGGCGTCAAGCCTGCTGACGCTGCTCGCGTTGGCGGATCAGCTCCTCAACCGCGCTCGGAAGCGTCGTCTCGAAGTCGATCAGCTTGGCCCACGTCGGCGTCACGACGATCCTCACCATGCCGTCGTAGAGCGAGCGGATCTCTGCTTCCCATGTGACCCGCTGTTCCGGGGTCATCCGGTAGGTGCCGCTGGCCTCGAGGTACTCGTCGGGGATGCCCTCGACGACGTCCAGCTCGGCTTGCCCACGGATGAACAAGATCTTGGGCGGGTGGACTTCGGTGTCGATGGTCAGGGCGACCATGGGGTTGTTCCGCAGGGCCGGAAGCTTGGCGGCGTTCCTGGCCGTGCACATGACGATCTGCGAACCGTTCCAGACGAAGCCCATCGGGACGTTGCGCGGTGTGCCGTCCTTGGCGATGTAGGCCAAGCGGGTCAGGTCCCGAGCCAACAGTTCCTGGCTGATCGGTCGGTTCAGCACCTCGGAGATCTCGTTCGGTTGCATGGTCACGCCCCCATTGTTGTCCGACTTGGTCCGCCCATGGGGGCCGCGATGGTGCCGCCAAGACGTCGGGCCCACGTCGATCTGGGGGTTCCTCGCGGGGGGCTGATGAGGCCAAGGGTGATCGCCGCCCTGCGCCAGAGCGTAGGGCGGCTCATCCCCGAGCTATTCCCCTGCAAGAATACCTTTACACGAGTGAACTATCGCATGCAGTAGGAACGGTACGTGGAGTAGTAGGTCGGCGCCATCGGGTTGTCGGCCGTGTCGTTCGGGTCGAGGTACTGGGCGAAGGTCCACTGTGACAGGACCTCGGAGTACGGCGCCAGCGCCTGAAGATACGGGGTCCATTGGGCGGGCGTGGCGTTGCTCGGGGTGTAGAGGTCGGCCCAGATGTGCGAGCCGTACTGGGCGGCGTACTTTTGGGCCAGCGCGAAGCCCTGGGCTTCCTGCGCTGCGGTCCATCCGGTCATGGCGAACCCGTCCTGAAGGTTCCAGATGTCCATGTGGGCGACGGCCATCATCGGCTGCAACTGCTGGATGAACTGCGTGGGCGTCAGGTTGTTGTAGATCGCGGAGGGCATCATGGGGGCGATCATCACTTGCTTGTTGCCGTCGTGGGTGTGCAGGTAGTCGTCGACCTGGCGCAGGAAGGCCCCGTACTGGTAGCTGTTGTTGTAGCTGGACACGATCGATTCGTCGGGTTCATTGGAGATATACCAGCCCTTGATCGACTTACCGTAGAGCCGATACAGATCGTCGGCCACCCGCTCGTACAGGGGCACCTGGGTTTGCAGCCAGCTCCAATCGTTCGACATTTTGGTGTCCAGGGCGGGGGCGACAACCAGGCCCATCCACAGAGAGGCGCCCGACGGTGCGAGGGCGTTTATCAGCTTGGGAATGGCGTCGGAAAACACCGGAAAGCCGAGCCCATTCGGGTACCAGGTGGCGTTGCCGGCGTCTTCATCCACCGCCCAGTCGAAGATGTAGGTGTTGTCGTTGACGGCCCGCTGGGTGTTGATCTCGGCGGTCATCTTGGCCGGTGACGGGTTGTAGTAGGGCTCCCAGAAGCCGGCGCCGAATCCCGGCTTTCCGGTCGTGCAGGGAGACGAGGTGACGGCGTGGGACGTGGTGGCCTGGGCCACGGCAGAACCGGTGACGACTAAGGCCGTCAGCACAAGTGCGGTGACGCGGCGCGATACAGAGGTGAAATGCAAGGCCATCTCCTCTCCCGGTTGGGAGTGACTAGGGTCGCCGCGGTCGTCCGGGCTTTTTCATTCCCCAGGATCGGCGGGCCGCTGGGGAAGCTTTAGTCAACGAGGACGAGATCGGCAAAGTCGGCATATAAGGCACGTGTCGACTTTCAAGGGCGTCCTAAGCTGCGGTTGATCAGGACGTCGTGGAGAAGCAAACACGGTGATGCGCATGCGGTTTGCACCCTTCGCGTAGAACGGCCGTGCTCGGTGAGAACACGTCGTGGGCCGTGAAATGGGGAACTGTCACAGACTGAACCCATTTCCGACGGTCGGCATGAACCGTTTGCGCCATATTTTCGGGTGCAATCGCATCGTTCCGAGCGACGCTGAACGGTGCGCCTTTCGCCGAGCGAGGTGGATCAGGGCTGCCTAGGGGAGAGCCCGAACCCCGACCTCATCGACCATCGACCAGCTGCCAAAGGAGTTCACCCGCAGGGTGACGTACTGCCCGACGATGGGTTGGCTGCCCGTCACGGTGACCGTCGCAACCTGATCGGAGCGGTCCAGCTGTGGCGCCTGGGACGCCCCTAGGAGTTGGCCGAGCTGACCCGGTGTGGCGGATACGTAGACCTCGATGGTGGGGGGCACCACCACCGCGCCGCTCAGCTCCTGGAGCCATTGGGACGAAGCGGAACATACTTTCGCCGGTGCCGCCAGCTGTTCCGTGATGGTGTTGGTCAACGTCTCCCAGCCCATCCAGGCGGGATCGGTGAAGTTGGGTGTGCCGTAGACACCGTCGATGAGCTTGGAGTGCGTCGCCGAGTCCAGGTAGGGGGGGTCAGGCTGGGCCTGATACGAGTCGATCCGGACCGGCGTGGTGGCGGAGGTGGCCTGGCACGGCCCGGATGGGGGAGTGCTTTCGTTCCCCGGTCTCACATGGGACACGATGGAGGTCAGGACGAGGCCGCCGACCCACCGCTGGCCGCCGGGAGCGAGGTGAACCGTCTCGTCGTACACGGCCTCGCCGTTGTGCTGCGTCACGCAGTTCTGGTGCGGACAGAGCAGGCCGGCGAGATCGAAGACGGTGGCGGAGTCGCGTTTGGCGGCGGCCCTGATCATGTCGTTCATGCAGTTGGCCGACGCCTGGTCGCCAAAGGGACGGTCGGTTGTGATGAAGACCGGCAGGTTGGTCGGGCCGTGCAGGGTCGCAATGGCCTCATCCAGCGCCGCCTTGTACTGGGCTTCGTATGCCGGCGCGCAGACCGCTCCCGCGCCAGCCTTCTGTTCTGCCGCCCCTTGGTCGTAGGTGCCTTCGACCAGCAAGGCGGCGTCGGGGTGATTGATCATTTCGGCGTGCGACCAGGACGGGAGTTGGGTCGAGCATCCCGTCGCCTCGGGGGTGAGGAGACCACAGCCGGGAATTCCCAGGTCGATGATCGTGTTGCGCTTGGCCGTGTCGGCCAGGGTCAGGGCGTAGCCCATGTTGCGGCCCCACGAGTCGCCGGCGACCATGATGCGGAGGCCCCCGCCCGGCGAGGATCCGGCGGCGCCTGCCGGAGTCTCTCCCAGCAGGACCGGGCGGTTTCCGAGGGAGGCGGGGAGCACGGGCGGCGCCAGGATGACCAGGGCGCCGACGCCGGCCGCGATCGGTCCGAGGGACGCCAGGACCCCGCGGCCGGTGAGCGAGCTGGTGCGGATCGGCTGCTCGACGAACTGGTAGCTGAGGGCGGAGACGACGACCGTGAGAAGGATGCGGACGGTCCACAGCTCCGTCGTCGACCCCGGGATGGATGCCGGGGTGACCATGACCCAGATCGGCCAGTGCCACAGGTAGAGGGAATAGCTGCGCTTCCCGATCCACACCAGCGGGCGCGAGGAGAGCGTGGTGGCCAGCGACGTCGACGGTCGGGCCACCACTCCCGCGACGAGCACACCGGCCGCCGCGCTGCAGGCCAAAAATCGGCCGTGGTAGAAGGACAGCTTCGAGAGATCGGCGGTGACCACGGCGGTGGCGAGGAAGGCCGCCGATCCCAGCGTCGCCAGCTTCCACCAGAACGCCGTGCGGTCGTGGGCGCCATCGCCGACGGGGGGGCCGGCGCCGACGCGTCGGGCGCTACCGGGTGCGAGGACCACGGCGATGATGGCGCCGATGGCGAGGGCGCTGAATCGGGTGTCCGTGCCCAGGTAGGCCCGGTTGACGCCTCCGTGGTCGGCGAGGAACCACTGCAGTACCCCCGATACCACCGCCAGGGCCGCGAACACCCAGGTGAGGGCCCGGCGCCCCACCTTGGCCCGCACCAATCCGATGATGACGAGGGGCCAGACCAGGTAGAACTGCTCCTCGATGGCCAAAGACCAGAGATGGTTGAGGGGCAGGCCCGTCGATCCGGCACCCCAGTATCCGACCTTTCCGAACAGGGCATACCAGTTGTTCATATAGGCGACACTCCACCCCACCTGCTTGGCGGCGGCCGGCGCGAGGGCAGGAGGTGCGAACAGATACGCCCACGTGAGGGTCACCAGCAACACCACGACAAGGGCCGGCGCCAAACGCCGGAACCGCCGGGTGTAGAACCGAGCCAGGTCAATCGTTCGCCTGGCCCACGCCTCGTTCAGGAGCAACCCGGTGATGAGGTAGCCGGAGATGACAAAGAACAGGTCCACGCCGAGAAATCCGCCGCTCAGCACATTGGCGTGAAAAAGCATGGCGGCCACGACTGCAATGGCCCTCAGCCCGTCGAGGGCCGGCTGGTAGCGGCCCGCCCGGCCGGCGACGTCACGGCCCTCGATCGTCGCTTCGCCAGACATGACGAGAGGGTAATGCTTCGGTCGAACGAAATTAGGGCGACCGCCGCTGGCTACAACCCGCTGCGGAGCAGTTCCACCACGCTGTGTTCCCCGATTTCGCGGTGCTCCTTCGACAGACGCACGAGTCGCGGAGTGTCCCCGGCTCGGACGGCTTCGATCATCTCGCGATGCTGGACGATCGTGCCCGCCTGATGGGTGTCCCCGACGAAGTGGAACACGCGGTACGACTCCGACATCGACCAGAGCCGCCGTATCTCGTCGAGGATGATGGGTGAGCCACCGAGTTCCAAGAGGGCGAAGTGGAAGGACCGATTGCTCTCGATGGTCCGGTGGAGGTCGCCCGCCGCCACGGCCGCCTCGGCCTCGAGATTGAGGGCCACGAGGGCGTCCACGTCGGCCGGGGCGACGGCCCCCACCCGACCGAGCACCTCGCTTTCCAGAAGATCACGCATCAGGTACAGCTCCGTCAACTCCGCTTCGCTCAGCCGGCGGACGTAATAGCCGCTGTTCGGGCGATGGATCACCAAACCCTCGGTTTCCACGACCTTGAGCGCTTCGCGGACAGGTATGCGACTGAGCTGAAGCTGCGTGGCCAAATCGGCCTGCCGGATCTGCATCCCGGGACCGAGCTCGCGGCGCAGGATGGCGCTGCGGATGGCGTCGGCGGCTCGTCGGACCGCCCCCCCGATGTCGCCCAGTGCCGCGGCGGCGGCCGGGGCAAAGACGTCGTCCCCAATTCCCGAGCCTTCACGCCCGGATGGCGACAGGATCGAGATATCGCTCGGCCCCGCCGCGGTTGTGTCCCCCCCCTCCATGCGGCACACGGTACGCCTTCTTTCCCGGGTGATGCGGGAACGGGAGCCGCCTCGGTGAGGTCCTTGCGGCCGCCCACCGGCGGTGCTAGGAATGGCATACCATTTTGAATACACCCGTCCGGGGTTGGCGGGGCGGCGGCAAGGGGACCGTTGTTTCTCGCGCCTGCCGTCACCCGGCCACGATGACGGGCCGACCAGGCGATGCACAGAGCAAGGGAGCAACGATCATGCACCAGCCCATGGGTACGGAGACGAACTTCCTGCTGCCATGGCGTCGCCTGATGGCGGTGTTCGCCCTCGCCGCGATGGTTGCCACCGGGTGCGGTTCCAGCGGAACCAAGACGACCGGGGCGTCCCCGACGACGGCCAAAGCGACAGGAAAGGCGCTGACCGTCGGCACCTCGGCTGACTTCCCGCCGCTGTCGTCCAAAAGTGCGGCATCGGGTCAGATCGTCGGCTTCGAGAACGACATGCTCACCCATCTCCTGGGAGCGACCGGGCACCCCTTCTCGTGGTCGCAGCTCGAGTTCAACGGCTTGATCCCCGCCCTCACCGCCGGGCGTATCGACATGATCAGCTCCGGCATGTATGACACCGCGGCCCGGGCCAAGGTGGTGGACTTCGTGGACTACATGAAGGTCCCGTTGGCGGTGATCACCCAGAAGTCCGACGCCGCGTCGGTCAAGGATTACACCGGACTGTGCGGGCACTCCGTGGCGTACATCATCGGGAGCCCGCCCGAGTTGACACAGCTCCAGCAGTGGAGCCAGCAGTGCACGGCGGCGGGGAAGGCGGCCATCACGGCCCAGGGCTACCAGGGGGTGGCGGCGGCGGTGACGGACATCACCAACGGACGCACCTTCGCCGAACTGGAGGGCGACATCGTGGTCATCTACGTGTCGAACACCCAGTTCGGCAGCAAGCTGGGCGTCGCCTTCAACGTCGAGGGTGGGACGTCGACCGTTGGTCTGGCGTTCCCCAAGGGAAGCTCTCTCCTCCCCACCGTGCGCGACGCCATGGCGTCCTACATCGCCTCGCCGGCGTACTGCACCGACGCCAAGACCTGGAGCCTGACGCCTGGCGACCTGCTGCGGACGTGCCCTTAGTCCCGAGCGCCGCCCGCCGGAGTCGACAACGGCGCGCCGAGGTCCCAAGGAGAGCAAGGTGAGGCCATGAAGGACTTTCTTCACTACCTCACGCTCCGGTCTCTTCTCAGTGGCGGAGTGCTGGCCCTCCAGATCGCCGGATTGGGACTGCTGGTGGCCTGGCCGCTGGCGCTCGTCCTGGCCCTGCTCCGAAAGTCCCGGATACTCCCGATCCGCTTTCTGGTCTCGGTCTACATCTGGATCATGCGGGGAACGCCGATCCTGCTTCAACTCATCTTCTTGTACGACGTGCTGCCGCAGTGGGGGATCCGGCTGAGCTCGTTCTCCACCGCAGTCGTCGGGCTGGGTCTCAACGAGGCGGCCTTCAGCGCCGAGATCATCCGCGGCGGCCTACTGGCCGTGGGCCAATCGCAACTCGACGCCGCGGGGTCACTCGGATTCTCGGGTGCCCAGACCCTGTTCCGGGTGCAGATGCCCCAGGCACTTCGCGTCATCGTCCCCACGCTGGCCAACGAGGCCATCGCCATGGTGAAGAACACGTCCCTGGCCTCAGTCATCGCCGTGAGCGAGCTCACACTGCGCAGCGAGCAGTTCGTGTCGGTGAACTTCCAGTTCGTCCCCGTGTTCACCGCCGCCGCGGTCATCTACCTCATCGCCACCTCGACGCTGGTACTGGTCCAGCGGTACTGCGAAAATGCCTTCGACCTGGACCGGCGCACCCGCCGCCGCGTGCGGGTGACGCGACGATGGATGGGCAGCGCGCCGGGGATCGCCAAGATCCTGACCGGGGCCAGCCCGGCGCTCGATGTCACGGCCGGGGCCAAAGAGTCCTCCGGATCCCCGGCCTCGCCGGCCACCACCGCGACGCTGCCGGGTCCCACGAGCGCAACCGACCCGATCGCCCAAAACGGCGTCCATCCGCCGGGTGGCCATTTCAGTTGGCTCTCGTATTCGGGGGGTTCAGGACTGTTCGCCGAATACCGCGACCAGATCCGTCGGGCGGCCGGGCGGTCCGAGGGTGCCGGCGACAAGGACTACATCGTCGAGACCCGTGACTTGGAAAAGCACTACGGGACGACCCAGATTCTGAAGGGTCTCAATCTGCGGGTCCGCCGGGGCGAGGTGCTGTGCATCCTCGGGCCGAGTGGTTCGGGCAAGAGCACCCTGCTGCGGATACTCGACGGCCTCGACACCTGCAGCGGCGGGTCGGTCACGGTGAACGGCATACCGCTTGGCCGGCACGTGGGGCTGAAGGCGATCGCCGGCGGCAAGGTCCAGCCCAAGGATCGCCTCAGGGCCGGCGTGGCGCTGGTGTTCCAGCAGTTCAACCTGTTCCAGCACAAGACCGCAATGGAAAACATCATGATCGCTCCGACCGTGGTGCTCGGCATGGACCGGAAGCTGTCGGTGAACACCGGGCAGTTGCTGCTGCAGGAGGTGGGCCTCGAGGCCCTCGAGCACTCCTACCCCCACCAGATGTCGGGCGGGCAGCAGCAGCGCGTCGCCATCGCCCGAGCCTTGGCCCTGGCGCCCGAGGTCATGCTCTTCGACGAACCCACGTCGGCCCTCGATCCCGAACGGGTCGGCGAGGTGCTGCGGGTCATGCTCGACCTGGCGGAACACGGGATGACGATGATCGTGGTCACCCACGAAATGGACTTCGCCCGGCGGTGCGCGTCCCGCG
This sequence comes from Acidimicrobiales bacterium, assembly GCA_036264135.1. GTDB lineage: Bacteria > Actinomycetota > Acidimicrobiia > Acidimicrobiales > Palsa-688 > DATARN01. The sequence continues at coordinate 6,696 of DATARN010000212.1, read as the reverse complement.
TCCTTTTCATGGAGGACGGTGTCGTGGTCGAAGAGGGAACGCCCGACGAGATGTTCAACCATCCGAAAGAGGAGCGAACCCGCCAATTCCTCTCCGCCATCACGACCCATGGACAAAGTCTCAAAGACGAGTACGTGCGCAAGGCAGGAGGTACCGATGCAGAGTGAGACGAACGGCCACCAGAGTTCCTCGGTAACCGGCTCCCTCGCCGAACGGCTGGGCGGGGCCCCTGCCGGCTGGGAGCAGGGACGAGGGTTGCCGCCCGAGTGCTACAACGACGAGACCGTCTTTGAACTCGAGCGGGCCAACATCTTCTCCCGGGAGTGGCTCTGCGTCGGGCGGGCCGATCAGATTCCCAACCCGGGCGATTATCGGGCCCTGACCGTGGTCGACGAACCGCTCATCATCGTGCGGGGCGAGGACGGGAGTGTTCGCGTCCTGTCGGGAATCTGCCGGCACCGCGGCATGATCCTCACCGAACCGTGGGATGGCGAGTGGGGCGACTGGTTCGAGCTGCCGCCCGACGCCAAGGGAAACTGCGGTCGGGCGTTTCGATGCCCGTACCACTTCTGGAGCTACGCGACCGATGGTCGACTGCTCGGGGCACCGGAGATGCAAAAGACCCCCGGATTCCGTCGCGACGAGATCGCTCTTCCGCAGCTGCGCTCCGAGATATGGGAAGGCTTTATCTTCGTCAACCTCGACGAGCAGGCGGCGCCGCTCGCTTCCCGTTTGGAGCCGCTGTCATCCATCACCGGTAACTGGCATCTGGCCGACATGGTCACCGAAGAGCCGGCCGTTCTGAAGAAGCTGCCCTGGAACTGGAAGATCATGCAGGAGAACTCGATGGACGTGTACCACGTCGATCGGCTGCACTATCCCCGCCACGCGGTACTGCCCGGCGCCGGCTATCGCTCGTGCCCCGTCGACACCGACGATGCCGCCATCGTGGCTGGTCACCGGGCGACCCATAAGGACTTCGCCCTGTCACCCATCGGGAAGGCCTTGCTCCCCGTCATCTCGACGTTGTCCGAGGACGAGCGGAGCCTCTCCTACGTGATCTGTATCCCTCCCACCCTCCTGATCATCCTGAACACCGATTCGGCGTTCTACCGAATCGTCCATCCCCGCGGTCCGGACCACGTCGACATCCGCCAGACCCTGATGGTCCCTGCCGAGTACCGGGCGTTGCCCAACTACCTGGACCTGGTCCAGGTGGGTGCCTCGATGCACCTGCGCCTCAACCACCAGGACTACATGGTCGACGGCAGCCTGCAACGGGCCACCCGGTCCCGCTTCTTCCCGCGCGGACCGTATGCCTGGCAGGAGGAGATCGTCGCCCAATTCGACGATTGGGTGGCTCGGCGCTGCGCGCCGTCTGCCAGCCGCGGAGAGGGCGCCCCCGGCGAGGCAGCGACCGCGGAGCGCCGGTGACCACACCGGCGACGCCGATCCGCACGGTCGGGTTCATCGGCCTCGGCGTCATGGGCGCGCCCATGGCCGCGAACCTGGTGGCCGCGGGATTCGACGTGGTTGCGCTCGACCGGCGCCGTTCGGCTTCGGATCGCCTGGTGGCGGCAGGGGGTCGCGTCGCCGGGTCCATCGCCGAGGTGACGAGGGGCGCCGACGTCGTCGTCACCGTGCTCCCGGACGGCCCGGCGGTCGGCGAAGTGGCCCTGGGCCCGGCCGGCATTTTGGCCAGCGCCGACACCGGGCTGCTGTTTATCGACATGAGCACGGTCGACGTGGCGACGACCCAGCGGGTGGCCGATGCCGCCGCCGACGTGGGTGTCGCCGTCCTCGATGCCCCGGTCTCCGGCGGTGAAACGGGAGCCGTTCAGGGCACCCTGTCGATCATGGTCGGCGGCTCGAGCGCTGACTACGAACGGGCCTGCCCGGTGTTTCGGGCGGTCGGTAAGACGATGGCCCACGTCGGCCCCACCGGAACGGGCCAGATCGTAAAGGCGGCCAACCAGCTCATCGTCGGTGGAACGATTGCCTTGGTGGCCGAGGCCATCGTGTTTCTCGAGGCCCATGGCGTCGCCACGGGGCCCGCCATCGAAGTCCTGTCCGGCGGCCTGGCCGGCAACCGCATCCTCGACCGCAAATCCGGCGGGATGCTGGCCCGGGACTTCCGGCCCGGGTTCCGGGTCGACCTGCACCACAAGGACATGGGCATCGTCCTCGACGCCGCACGCGCCGCGGGCGTCACGGTACCGGTCGCGTCACTGGTGGGACAGCTGTTCGGCGCCGTGCGGGCCAGGGGCGACGGGGACCTCGACCACACCGCGCTGTTGCGGTTGGTCGAAGCCTTGTCGGGACGGGGCCATCCCGACGGGGACGGGGCGCCGTGAGCCTCGCCGATCCCTTTCACGTGCTGGTCTCGGGCGTTCCCTTCGCCTGTCAGGACCGCCGCCCGGACGAGACGTGGATGACGCCCCGCCAGGTGGCGCAGGTCGAGGCCGTCTCACCGCGGATCGTTCTGCACCACCTGTCGCCCCTTGACCTGAACGCCGGACGGGTGGCGCCCCCGCCGCCCCACGCCTTCCTCGTGGAGACGGCCGGAATCGACCCCGGGTACGACGAAATGCCCAGCTTCGTCTCGGGCGCGGCGTTCACCCGCATGATCTCGCCTGACCTCCGCTTCGTCCAGTCGTGCAGCGCCGGCGTCGAACACCTGATGCCGCTCGTGCCCGACGGGGTCACGGTGTGCAACGCCTCGGGGGTCCACGCCAACGCCATCGCCGAAACGGCGATGGCCGTGATCCTGGGGCGGGCCAAGATGCTCGAACAGCGCCGACACGACCAGGCGGCCCGGGTCTGGCGTCAGCTTCCTTGTCGTGAGGTGGTAGGCGCCACGATCGCCATTCTCGGGGTGGGCCGGATCGGCTCGGCCGTGGCCCGGCTGGCACAGGCCTTCGGCATGCGAACCATCGGCATTCGCCGTGGCATCGCCCCGGCGGAGTACTTCGACACCGTGGTCGGGGTCGAGGACCGAGACGACGCCCTGGGCGACGCCGACTACCTGGTCGTCGCCTGTCCGTTGACCTCGCAGACCCGCGGCCTGATAGGGGCCCACGAGTTGTCGGCGCTGAAGGAGGGCGCCTTCCTCCTGAACGTGGCCCGAGGGGCGATCGTGGACGAGGCGGCAATGCTCGATGCGCTCGGCCGCGGATGGCTGTCGGGGGCCTTTCTTGACGCCCACATCCAAGAACCCCTGCCTCCCGAGCATCCCCTGTGGGGCCTGCCGGGCGTGTTCATCTCACCGCACGACTCGCACGCGTCGCAGTTGATGGGAGACCGCCACATTTCTCTCTTCTGCGAAAACCTGCGGCGGGTCCTCGCCGACGAGCCACTGCTAAACGTGGTGGAGTTCGGCCGAGGTTATTGAAATTTCTCTGGCAGTACGAAGAAAGGACGCACCATGGATACCGCCCGCACGGTGGACGTTGATCACTCGAGCCTGACGGAACAACTGAGCCGTGAAGGCGTCAAGTTTGCGATCGGCGCCTTCATCGATATCACCGGGCGATGCAAATCGAAGATCGTGCCGATCGCCGAGCTGCCCCGGATGTTGGCCGGCAGCGAGCGCTATACCCCCCGCGGCTTGGGGGACCTCGGCGTGATGACCCCCGATGAGGATGAGATCGTGGCCCTTCCCGACGCCGACACCATGCGGCGGGTGACATGGGATCGACGCTTCGTCTGGTTTGCCGCCGACATGTATTACGGGGGACGGGAACCCTTCGCGTTGTGCCCACGGTCCATCCTGAAGAGGCAACTGGCGATTGCCGCCGACCGCGGCTTTCGGTTCGACCTCGGCGTGGAGCCGGAGTTCTACGTGTTCCGGGACAACCCGGAGACGCGCAACCGGTACCTGGAGCCCATGGCCCGCAGCGAGATGCTGAAGCCGACCGCCGCCTACGACGTCGAATCGGCACTCGACTCCATGCCGTTCCTGGCCGACATGGTCGAACATCTGAACGAGACGGGGTTCGACGTCTTCAGCTTCGACAGCGAGGGCGGCGACGGCCAGTACGAGTTCGACTTCGAATACCGCGACGCCCTCGTGATGTGCGATCAGCTCAGCTTTTTCAAGTTGATGGTCCGTCAGGTCGCCAAGCAGCACGGCCTCGAGGTCACGTTCATGCCCAAGCCGTACACGGAGAGCTGGGGCTCGGGCGCCCACTTCAACATGAGCCTGGTCGACATCGAGTCCGGCAAGAATGCGTTCTTCGCCGCGGGTGCCAACGGAAACGATCCCTGGACGAAGACGTCCCGGCAGTTCGCCGCCGGCATCCTCCGCCACGCCCGGGCGATCGCGGCGGTGGCAACCCCGACCGTCAACTCCTACAAGCGGCTCACGGACCGGCTGGCGGACGGCACGGTCTCGTGGGCCCCGGTCTGGATTACCTACGGGCACAACAACCGGTCCTGCATGCTGCGTTTCCCCGGCAACCGGCCGTGCATCGAGAACCGGGCGGTGGACATCGCCGCCAACCCCTACCTGACTGCGGCCTTTCTGCTGCGCGCCGGCCTGGAAGGCATCGCCGAGGGCTACGACCCGGGCGAACCGATGGAGTCCAACGCCTACCTGCAGGCGGGAGGCGGCATGCCCCAGCTACCCCGAACCCTGCTCGAGGCGGCCGAGGCGTTCCGTGACGACGAATTGGCGGCTGAAGTGTTCCCGAAGCAGTTCATCGACGAATACGTGAAGAAGTGCGAGGCGGAGTGGCACGGCTACCACGGGACGGTCAGCGACTGGGAGCGAGACCGGTACCTGTTCAACCTGTAGCCGTCATTTCAGTATCCAACCGACACGAGGGGAACAAAGAGTGGAACAGCAACACCAGACGCGCACGGCCGCCAACGAGGAGACCGTTCGCCGCTTCGAGGCGACCAGCCCGGTGCTGGTACAGGTCGGCGCGGCTTCGGCGGTCGTTCCCGGGTTCGAGCCGGACGTCATCCTGACGTCGGGGCCGCCGATGGCCTGGGACGATTACGTCGGCGGCCAGCGAGAGGCGGTGATCGGCGCCGCCCAGTACGAGGGCCTCGGCCGCGACCGGGACGATGTGGTGAGTCGACTTGACTCGGGCCGCATCACGGTCCTGCCGTGCAGCGCGCTGCACTGCGTCGGGTCCGTGGCCGGCGTGTACAGCGCCTCCATGCCCGTCTTCGTGGTGGAAGACGCCAACAGCGGAGGTCGCGCCTTTTGCAACCTGTATGAGGGCTCGTCGCCCCGCCGTCTGAACTATGGCTGCTACGACGAGGAGGTTCACGCCCGGTTGCAGTGGATCAGCGGGCACCTCGGCCCGGTGATGCAGAGCTTGATCGCCGCCATCGGACCGGTTGAGCTCAAGCCGATCATGCGACGCGCCCTGCAAATGGGCGACGAGTTGCACAGCCGTAACAGCGCCGGCTGCCTGCTGTTCATGGCGGAGGTGATCAAGCGCGCCGGCAGCGTGGGGTCGGGGACGGACCTGGCGACGGTGCTTCAAGAGGTGGTGTCGGACCAGTACTTCTTTCTCCGGTTGTCGATGGGCGCAGCCAAGTGCCTGGCCGACCGAGGCCACGGCGTGGAGGCCTCGAGCGTGGTCACGGCCATGGCCATCAGCTGCCGAGGCTTCGGGATCCGGGTCAGCGGACTGGGCGACCAATGGTTTACCGGGCCGGCCCCGTTGTTCGAGGGACATTTTTTCGAAGGCCACGGTCCGGACGAGGTGTCGTGGATGGGCGGCGAGAGCATCATGACCGAGACGGTGGGCCTGGGCGGCTTCGCTCAGGCGGCGGCGCCGGCCCTCCACCGCTACCAGGGCGGCAGCGTGGCCGCCATGGTGGAGCGCAACCTCGAGATGTACGCCATCACGGTGGGGGAGAGCGGCGACTTCAAGATCCCCTATTTCGATTTCCGCGGTTCACCGGTTGGGATCGACATTTTCGCCGTCGCCCAGTCCGGGGTTCTGCCGGTGATGGACGCTGGCCTGGCGGGCGTCGGGGGCGGCCAGATCGGTGCGGGCGTCGTCCGGGCCCCGATCGAGTGTTTCGAGGCGGCTACTGCCGCCTACTCCGAACGGTACCTGCCCTAACCGGCCCGACGCCCCGGATGGGGTGCAGTTTCGGACCGGTCGGCGGCGGAAACAACTACCGCCACTCGACGCGGGATGGACAGATGAGCGAGATCGACACCGACGCCGACGCCGACGCCGAACCCCGCACGGGTGCCCCGGCGGGCCCCGGTCGTCTCGTTGGCCGGTTCCCCCTGTCGTGGGACCCGGTGGTGGGGAGAGCGGCGCGTCTCTTCGGGGTAACACCCGACTGCGCCTGGGTGGACATCAACGACGGCCGTCTGACGGCGCGTTTCGGCCCCTGGGTCACCGCCACCGACCTCGCCAATGTCGCGTCGGCCGAGATCACCGGACCCTACCGGTGGTGGAAGGTGGCGGGCCCGGCCCATCTTTCCCTCAGGGACCTGGGCTTGACGTACGCCACCACCGCGGCGGCGGGGGTATGCATAAGGTTCCGAGATCCGGTGCGAGGGATCGACCCGATCGGGGCCATCCGCCACCCGTCCCTCACCGTTACCGTCGCCGATCCCGAGGGTCTCTGCGACGCCCTCGGCCATGTTTCGACCCACGTCGACGCTCAGCGGTTCGATCCGACCGAGAGCGTCCGACAGCGGTTGACGCAGGGCGCAGT
>DATARN010000090.1:0-25940 GCA_036264135.1 Acidimicrobiales bacterium | reverse complement strand
CGCCCCGGTGGCGCCCGAAGCTCCGCCGGCGCCGGTCGTAGCCGTGTTGGCCGAGGTGGGGCTGGCCGTCGCGGCACCGGTGGATCCGCCGGTCGCCGAGGCGCTGGTGGTGGTGTCGCCGGTGTTGCCACTGGTGGCGTTGCCCGTCGAGCTGGCGGTGGCCGAACCCGAGTTCCCGCCGCCGCTGGCGTCGCCGCTCATCGCGGTGTTGGTCGGGTGATTCAGGGCGGTACCTGACGTTCCGGTGTCGCCGCCGACCGCGACGGCGGTGGCGTCGGCACTGCCACTGGTCGCCGTCCCGGTGGTGTCGGACCCGTTGGTGCTGAAGCCCGAGTCTCCACCGGTGCCCGAGTCGCCGGAGACGGCGAAGCCGAGGCTGAAGGCTCCGCCCGAACCGCCGGTCGCACCGGTGCCGGTCGGGCTGCCTGTGTCGCCGGACGCCGCATCCGACGTTTGCGACGCCGTCCCGGTACGCCCGGAGGCCCCGCCGGCCCCGGTAGCGGCGATGTTGGACGACGAGGGGCTGGCCGTGGCCGCGCCGGTATCGCCGCCCGTCGCCGAGGCGGTGGTGGTGTCGTCGCCGGTCGAGCCGCTGGTGGCGTCGCCGGTGGAGCTGGCCAGGGCATCGCCTGACGTCCCGCCGCCCAGCCCGCTGGTCGCGGTGTTGGTCGGGGTGTTGGTGGCGGCGCCGGAGTCGCCGCTGGCGCCGCCGGTGGCGGTCGCCGACCCGGTGGCGTCGCCGCTGGTGGCGTCGCCGGTGGTGGTCGAGGTGTTGGTGGCGTCGCCCGAGAACCCGCCGTCGCCCGAGAAGCCCGAGGCGGCCGCGCCGATGGCGACGGCGTCACCCGAACCACCGGTCACGCCGGGTCCCAGGTTGTCGGTGGAACCCGACGACGCCAGCGCCGTCTCGGCCGCGCTTCCGGTGGCGCCCGAGGCGCCGCCGTCGCCCGTGCTGGCGATGTTGGCCGACGATGGGCTGGCCGTCGCCGCCCCGGTGTCGCCGCCCGTCGCCGAGGCGTGGGTGGCGACGTCGCCGGTGGCGCCCGAGGTGGCGTTCCCGATGGAGCTGGCGGTGGCCGAGCCGGAGTTGCCGCCCCCGCTGTCGCCGCTGGTCGCGTCGTTCACCGGGGCGTTGGTGGCCAGGCCGGAGTCGCCGCTGAAGCCGCCTGTGGCGACCGCCGTGGCATCGGCCGAGCCGCTGCCGGCGTCGCCGGTGGTGGTCGAGGTGTTGGTGGCATCGCCCGAGTCGCCGCCGGCGTTGGAGTCCCCAGACACGGCGGCACCGAGGCTCGTCGCGGCACCCGATCCGCCGGTTGACCCGGTGGTGGTCGGGCTGCCGGTGTCACCGGACGCGGCCGCCGACGTCTGGGACGCCGAGCCGGTGGCACCGGAGGCGCCCCCGTCGCCGGTGGTGGCGATGTTGGCCGACGATGGGCTCGCCGTCGCCGCGCCGGTATCTCCGCCCGTCGCCGAGGCCGTGGTGGTCACGGCGCCGGTGGCGCCGCTGGTGGCGTTCCCCACGGAAGTGGCGGTCGCCGGCCCGGTCGAGCCGCCGGAGGCGTCGCCGCTGGTGGCCGTGTTGGTCGGGATGTTGGTGGCGTCGCCAGAGTCGCCGCTGAAGCCGCCGGTGGCGGTGGCCGACCCGGTGGCGTCGCCGCTGGTGGCGTCGCCGCTGGTGGTCGAGGTGTTGGTGGCGTCGCCCGAGAATCCGCCGTCGCCCGAGAAGCCCGACGCGGACACGCCGACGGCCAGCGCCCGGCCGGAGGCGCCGGTGGCACCGACGGGGGGATCGGTGTTGCCGGTGGTGGCGTCGGAGGTCTGCGAGGCGCTGCCGGTGGCACCCGAGGCGCCGCCGTCGCCGGTGGCCGCCACGTTTGCCGAGCTGGGATCGGCGGTGGCGTCGCCGGTGATGCCGCCAGTAGACGAGGAGGTGGTGGTCACGTCGCCGGTCGCGCCGGTGGTGGCATCACCGATCGACGAGGCGGTGGCGGCACCGGAGTTGCCGCCTGTTTCGGTGTCGGAGGACGACCCGGAGCCGCCCCCGCTGCCGTTGGCCACGGTCACGTTGACGGCGCCACTGCCGCCGCTGCCGATGACCGTGCCGGACGTGGCTGTGGTCGAGGAGGCCGGGCCGCCGGTGACGGTGACGTTCACCGCGCCGCTGCCGCCTCCGCCGAGGACGTTGCCCGAGGACGCCACACCGGACGAGGCCGGCCCGGAGCCGCTGTTGACGGCCACGTTGACGGCGCCGCTGCCGCCGCTGCCGAAGACGCCACCGGAGAAGGCGGCGCCCGAAGTGGCGGGACCGTCGCCGCTGGTGACGGTCACGTTGACCGCGCCGCTGCCCCCGGAACCGAGAACACCGCCGGAGAACGCCACGCCGGAGGTGGCGGCGCCGCTGGCACCGGTCGTCGAGTCCGAGGTGGCGTCGCCGCCGTCACCGCTGGTGGCGGTGTTGGTCGGGGTCAGGGTGGCGGCGCCCGAGTCGCCTGAGAAGCCGCCGACGGATGACGAGGTGGCGTCGGCCGCACCTGACGTGGCGTCGCCGGTCGTGGTGGAGTCGTTGGTGGCGGCTCCGGAGTCGCCGCCCGTGCCCGAGTCGCCGGAAATGGATGCGCCAAAGCTGTCCGCTGCCCCCGAGCCGCCGGTCGGGCCGGTCGTGGTCGGGCTGCCGGTGTCACCGGAGGTGGCGTCGGAGGTCTGCGATGCCGACCCGGTGGCGCCCGAGGCGCCGCCGTCGCCCGTGGCCGCGGCGTTGGTCGACGCCGGGTTGGCGGTGGCGTCGCCGGTCACGCCCCCGGTGGCGGAGGCGGTGGTGGTCACCGCGCCCGTCGCCCCAGAGGTCGCATTGCCGCTGGAGCTGGCGGTGGCGGGGCCCGAGGTCCCGCCAGTGGCAGTGCCGGTGGCGTCGCCGGTGGTACCCGAGGTGACGGCGACGTTGACGGCGCCGCTGCCGCCCGAGCCGATGACGCCGCCGGAGAAGGCGGCGCCCGACGTGGCGGGTCCGGTGTCGCCGCTGGCGTTGGTGACGTCCGCGGCACCCCCGTCGCCCGAGGTGGCCATGTTGACAGGAGCGTTGACCGCGTCACCCGAGTCGCCGCTGGTACCGCCCGTCGAGGTGGCGTCGGCGCCGGCGGAGCCGGTCGTGGCCGTGCCGGTGGTGGTCGAAGTGTTGGTGGCGTCGCCCGAGAACCCGCCGTCGCCGGAGAAACCGGAGAGGCTGGCGCCGGCGGCGAGGGATCTGCCGGAGGCACCGGTGGGACCGGCGACGGGGTCGGTGCCGCCACTGGTGGCCAAGGAGGTTTGGGAGGCGGAGCCGGTGGCGCCCGACGCCCCGCCGTTGCCGGTCACCGCGGCGTTGGTCGACGTGGGGCTGGCCGTGGCGTCGCCGGAGAAGCCGCCGGTCGCCGATGCGCTCGTCAGGGAGGCGCCCGTGTCGCCGGAGGTGGCGTTGCCACTCGAGGTGGCGGACGCCGCCCCGGTGTTGCCGCCGGTGGCGGTGCCCGTGGCTGCGCCCGAGTTGCCGCTGGTCACGGTGACCGCCACTGCGCCGCTGCCACCACCGCCGAGCACCCCGCCGGAGAAGGCGGCGCCCGAGGTGGCGGGGCCGGTGTCGCCGGATGAGGAGATCACCGTGGCGTCGCCGCCGGTGCCGCTGAGGGCGGTGTTGGTCGGCGTCAGGGTGGCGATACCCGACGTCCCGGTGTCGCCGCCGGCCGCGGTGGCGGCGGCGTCGGTGGCGCCGCTCGTCGCGGTGCCGGCGGTCGTAGAGGTGTTGGTCGCGGCGCCCGAGTCGCCGCCGGTCCCGGAGTCGCCGGAGACGGCCAGACCCAGGCTGGTGGCGGCACCCGAGCCGCCCGTGGGTCCGCCCGAGGTCGGGCTGCCCGTGTCGCCGGAGGTCGACGTCGAGGTCTGGGATGCCGACCCGGTGGCGCCCGAGGCGCCGCCATCGCCGGTGGCCGCGGTGTTGGTCGACGTGGGGCTGGCGGTGGCGTTGCCCGACACGCCGCCGGTCGCCGAGGCGGTGGTAATGGAATCGCCGGTCGTGCCCGAGGTGGCGTTACCGGTCGAGGTGGCGGTCGCCGGGCCCGAGGTGCCGCCCGTCGCGGTGCCGGTGACCGCGCCGGAATTGCCGCTGGTGACGTTGACGGCCACGGCGCCACTGCCGCCGCCGCCGAGAACGGGACCGGAGAAGGCGACGCCCGAGGTGGCCGCCCCGGTGTCACCCGACGTCCCGACGACAGTCGCCGTGCCGCCCGGACCGGAGGTGGCGTCGTTCGTGGGGGCGTTCGTGGCGTCGCCCGAGGCGCCGGTGACTCCACCGGTCGCGGTGGCGGTGCCGGTGGCGTCGCCTGACGTGGCCGTGCCGGTGGTCGTGGAGGTGTTGGTGGCATCGCCGGAGAAGCCGCCGTCGCCCGAAAACCCGCCGAAGGCGGCGCCGAGCGAGGTGGCGGCGCCGGAACCGCCGCTGGTGCCGCCGCCGGCACCGGTGGTGGTGTCACCCGAGCTGGCGCTGGACGTCTGGGAGGCGGTGCCGGTCGGACCGGAGGCACCCCCGTCGCCCGTCACGGCGGTGTTGGCCGACTTGGGGTTGGCGGTGGCGTTGCCCGTCGTCCCGCCCGTCGCCGACGCGTGGGTGGTGGAGGCGCCGGTGTTGCCCGAGGTGGCGTTGCCGGTCGACGACGCGGTGGCCGCACCGGTGTTGCCGCCGGTGGCGGTGCCGGTGACCGCCCCCGAATTTCCCGACGTGACGTTGACGGCCACGGCACCGCTGCCGCCGCCACCGATAACAAAGCCTGAGAACACCGTGCCCGAGGTGGCCGCGCCCGTGGCGCCGCTGGTCCCGATCACGCTGGCCGTCCCGCCGGGGCCGCTGGTGGCGTCGTTGGTCGGCCGGTTGACGGCGGTGCCGGAGTCCCCGGAGGTCCCGCCCGTCGCGGTCGACGTGGCGTCGGCGGTACCCGAGGTCGCCGTGCCCGTGGTCGTCGAGGTGTTGGTCGCCGCTCCCGAGTCGCCGCCCGTGCCCGAGTCACCGGAGGTGGCCACGCCGGAGCCGTGGGCGGCGCCCGAGCCGCCGGAGGCGCCGGGACCGCCGGTGTCGCCAGAGCTGGCGTTGGAGGTCTGAGACGCACTTCCGGTCGCGCCGGAGGCGCCCCCGTTGCCGGTGATGGCCGAGTTGGAGGAGGTGGGGCTGGCGGTGGCGCTGCCCGTCGTCCCCCCGGTGGCCGAGGAGGTGGTCGTCACGTCGCCGGTATTGCCGGACGTGGCGTTGCCCACCGACGATGCGGTGGCCGGGCCCGAGGTGCCGCCCGTCGCCGTGCCTGTCACCGCGCCGGAATCGCCCGACGTGACCGTCACGAGCACCGCACCGCTGCCGCCGCCGCCGAGGACAAAGCCGGAGAACACCGTGCCCGAAGTGGCGGCGCCGGTGGCGCCGGAACTGCCGACGACGGTCGCGCTGCCGCCCGCACCGGAGGTGGCGGTGTTCACCGGAGCGTTGGTCGCCGTGCCCGACGAACCGCTGGTGCCGCCGACGGCGGTCGAGTCGCTGGTCGCGCTGCCGGTGGTGGCGTCGCCGGTGGTGGTGGAGGTGTTGGTGGCGTCACCCGAGAACCCACCATCGCCCGAGCTGCCCGACGTCGCCGAGCCGGTGGCGGCCGAGAGGCCCGAGCCGCCGGTCGCGCCGGTGCCGGTGGCACCCGTGTCGCCGGAGGCCGACGCCGAGGTCTGGGAGGCGGTGCCGGTGGCGCCCGAGGCGCCGGCGTCACCTGTGCTGGCGGTGTTGCTCGACGACGGGCTGGCGGTGGCGTTGCCGGTCGTGCCGCCGGTGGCCGACGACGTGGTGGTGACCGCGCCCGAGTCGCCGCTGGTCGCGTTGCCACTGGACGATGCGGTGGCCGCGCCCGAACTGCCGCCGACCGCAGTGCCGGTGGCGGCACCCGAGTTGCCCGAGATGACGGTGACCATGACGGCGCCGCTCCCGCCGCCGCCCAGGGATGGGCCCGAGAAGACCGTGCCCGACGTGGCGGCACCGGTGGCCCCGCTCGTCGTCACCACGGTGGCGTCGCCGCCGCCGCCGCTGACTGCGCTGTCCGTCGGGGAGTTGGTGGCGTCACCGGTGGTGCCCGACGTGCCCCCGACCGCGTCGGAGGTGGCGTCGGCGGCGCCGGTGGACGCGGTGCCGGTGGTCGTCGAGGTGTTGGCGGCATCGCCGGAGTTGCCGCCCGGGCCGGACGAGCCCGTCGTTGCCGTACCGCTCGCCGTGGACTGGCCGGTGCCGCCGCTCGGGCCGCTGCCCGTCGATCCGGTGTTGCCCGTGGTCGCCAGCGAGGTCTGGGAGGCGCTGCCGGTCGTGCCCGAAGCGCCGCCGGCGCCCGAGCTGGCGGTGTTGCTGGAGACGGGACTGGCGACGGCAGCACCGCTCGACCCGCCGGTCGCCGACGACGTGGTGGTCACGGCGCCGGAAGAGCCGGACGTGGCGTTGCCTGACGACGTGGCAGTGGCCGGGCCGGAGGTCCCTCCGGTCGAGTTGCCGGTGGCCGCCCCCGAACTGCCGGTCGTAACCAGGACCGCGACGCCTCCAGTCCCGCCGCCGGGGCCGCCGCCGGCCCCGCCCGAGAAGGTGACGCCTGTCGACGCCGCTCCGGTGGTTCCGGTGGCGGCGGTGGAGGTGCCGGCGCCGCCGGCGCCGCTGCTCGCGGTGACGACCGGCGACACCGTGGCCGCGCCCGTACTACCGCTGGTCCCGCCGGTCGCGGTCGCGGTGGCGGTCGCCGGTCCGCTCGTCGCCGAGCCCGACGTGGTCGAGTGATTCGTCGACGTTCCCGAGGCTCCGCCCGCGCCAGTAGGACCCGACGACGACGAACCTGTCCCGGCCGCCTGCCCAGTACCCCCGGTGGGCCCGGCGATGGGCGCCGCCGACGCGATGGTGGTCGGGGTGGTGGCGGCGGGGGCCGGATCCCGACTAAGGGTGGCCGCGAGCGCGAGAACGCCGAGAAGTCCTGACATGGGCGGGGACGGTACTTCACGTGCAACCCTTCCGCAAACATCCTAAGAAGGAAGAACCAAACGTATAAATCGTGGTCACAGCGGGGGGGAGGGGCCTCGGAGTGCGCCGCTGGTAGGTTGCTTCCTCGGTCGTTTGGCGCGGCCCGCAGTGAGTGCCGGCGCCTCGAAGGATAGGGCCTCTGGGATAGCGATGGTCGGTTCAGGACGGCAGGCAAGATTCGGGGTCAAGGGCACCCGGCAGGGCAAGGTGACGGTCTGGCGGGGCGTCCCCTACGCCGCCGCGCCCACCGGGGAGGGACGCTTCCAACCGCCCCGCCCTTCGGACCCCTGGGACGGACCGCGCAATGCCGACGAGTACGGGCCCTCCAGCATCTCGACCGAGGTCCCCGGCCTCGTGCTGCCGTCGGGTTCGGGGGTGCAGCCGGAGAGCGAGGACTGCCTCTATCTCAACGTGTGGTCGCCGCGGGCGCGGAGCAAGCCGCGGCCGGTGCTCGTCTGGATCCACGGCGGCGCCTTTGTCTTCGGGAGCGGGAGCAACTTTGACGGCGCCTGGTTGGCGAGCCGGGGCGACGTCGTGGTGGTCACAATTAATTACCGGCTCGGCCCGTGGGGCTTTCTGGACCTGGCCACCGTCGCCGGCGCCGGCTTCGAGAGCGCCGTGAACGTGGGCCTGCTCGACCAGGTCGCCGCCCTCACGTGGGTCAGGGACAACATCGAGGCGTTCGGCGGCGACCCCGATCGGGTCACGGTGATCGGCCAGGCGTCGGGCGCGAACTGCGTCGGCGCGCTCCTCGCCATGCCCGCCGCCCGTGGGCTGTTCCACCGGGCGGTACTCCAGAGCGGCGGTGCCGACCGGGTCCAGAACCGCTGGCGGTCGCGCGCCGTCGTCGTGAGGATGCTCAACGCCCTCGGCCTCGACTACCGGGACGCCCATCGCATGGCCGGCCTGCCGGTCGCCGCCGTCCGCACTGCGGCCGGCAACCTGCTGCGCGACTCCGACGACGCCGAGCTGGAGAGCGAGCCGTTCCTCCCCACCGTCGACGGCGCCGTACTGCCCGGCCATCCCTTGGCGGGCTTGGGCTCGGGCGCCTCGGCGCAGGTGCCGTTACTCGTCAGCACCTGCCGGGACGAGGCCAACCTGTACCTGGCCATCTCGCCCGAGGGCTTCATCAAGGCCAAGGAGCTTCGGGCCCGCGCCTGGTACGGCGACGTCGCCTGGGACCGGCTGGCGGCGACCTACCAGCGGGGGGCGCTCGCCCCCGAACGGGGCCGGGCCGACCTGCTGACCGACCTCTTGTTCGGCCTTCCCGCCGTCCGCACCGCCGAGGCCCACAGCCGCGGCGGTGGTCGGGTGTGGATGATGCGCTTCGACCACACCCCCGGCCAGGTGCCCTTCGACCAGCTCGGGCCGTGCCACGGGTCGGACCTGCCCTTCACCTGGCTCGACTACACCGGGCCGGCCGACGCCGCCTTCCCCGGCCTGTCGACCACCGCCGACCGTACGGTGGCGGAAACCCTCCAAGACGTCATCGTGTCGTTCGCCCGCACCGGTGATCCGGGGACGGCGATGCTGCCGGCCTGGCCGTCCTATCAGCCGGGCCGGCGGGCGGTGATGTCGATCAGCTCCCGCAGCGCCCTGGAGCTCGACCCGGCCGCCGAACGCCGCCGGGCGTGGGATGGCCTCCCGTTGCCCCAGACGCTGAACGTCCGGCGAACCGGCCGGCCAGCGCCCACGGTTGCACCCACCATCGCCCCGGCTTCCGGCGTTGCCCAGCCGATCCGGGAGGCATCGCCGGACCGGGCCGCCTCCGACCCGGCACCCCCGGCACCCCCGGCCACCGACGCCGGCCCCGCCGACGCCCACGCCGGCCGCGACGAGCATCGCAATCCGGACCGCCCACCGGCGGGCGGGCTGACGATCAACGCCCCGGCCATCCAGCCTCCCACCATCGGCGCCCCCTCCATCGCCGCGCCGACCGCCGCCCCCGCCTCGCCACCGGGTCCGGCCACCACGTCGGAGCCCGTCCCGACGACGCTCCAGCAGACGCTGGCGTCGGCCGCCGAAGGGGAGACCTCGGCCCAGGACGCCCTGCGGGCGACGCTGGCCATGTGGGGCGACGACGGGCCGCTCGTCGAGGAACTGCCCCTCCCCGAGGCCATGTGGGACCCGAACCGCTCCGACGGCGAGGGCCGCTCGACGCCGGCGCCGCCCGGCGACGTGGCGCCTCCCACCATGGCGGCGTCGCTGGAGGAGCTGGAGTCGGGCTGGGGCCCGCCCCCGCCCGAGCAGCCGGGGATGATGGACGACCCGACAGGAGCCGCCGACCCCGAGGCCGACCCCGAAGGCGACCCCGAAGGCGACAACGACGGGGACGAGATGGGCCAGGATGAAGGGGGGAGGGGACGCCGCAGGGGCCGGCTGTTCAGGCCTCGTCGAGGTAGCGGTCGATCTCCCAACGGGTGACCTGGCTGCGGAAGTCCTCCGCCTCGGCCCGGCGCCCGTCGACCAGGCGGGACAGGAGCCGGCTGTCGAAGGTGTCGACCAGGACGTCGTCGGCCAGCAATGCGTCGAGGGCGCTGTCAATGTCCCGGGGCAACGCCCGCACCGGGACCGCCTCCGTCGTGGCGGCGTCGTAGCCGCCGATGTCCTCTTCCGAAGGACTCCCCGGGTCGAGGGTGGCAGACATCCCGTGCTCGGCCGCGGCCAGCAGGCCGCCTACTAAGAGATAGGCGTTGGCCGCCGGGTCGGCCAGTCGGAACTCGACCGCGGGGCGCTGCTCGCCCGAGGTGCCGACCCGCAAGACCGCAGCCCGGTTGAGGTGGCCCCAGATGACGTCGCTCGGCGCCTCCGGCCCGCTGTGCAGCCGTTTGAAGGAGTTCACGTTGGGGCAGGCGAGGGCGGCCAGCCCGGCGGCGTGGGCCAGCTGACCGCCGACGAACGCCTGGCCCGCCGGCGCCAACCTTCCCCGACCGTCGAACAACGCTGCGCCCGCCGCCGGGTCGTCGACGAGGTGCTGGTGCAAGTGGAGCCCCGACCCCGGTTCGCCGGCCAGGGGGCGGGCCATGAACGTGACCCGCAGTCCGGCCCGGCCGGCCTCATCGCGCAGCAGCTTCTTCGTCAGGAAGATGGCGTCGGCGAGGGCCAGGGGCGGCAACGACGCCAGGTCGATCTCGTACTGCCCCGGACCCGCCTCGAGATGGGTACCGATCACCTCGACGCTGTAGCCCATGAGCCGCTCGGCCGCCTTCTTGGTGACGGCCATCCCCGGTCCCTCGGTGGCGCCGAAATAGCCGCCCCGGTCGGCCGGCCGGCCGTCCGGGTGCAGGACGTAGAACTCGATCTCCGCCGCCGCCCGGTACCTCGCCGCCAGGTCGTCGAGATTCGCCAGCTGGGTGACCAGGGCCGTGCGGGGATCCCCCAGCCACGGCCGGCCATCCGCGCCGACGACGGTGCACACCACCCGCCCCTGTTCGTCGTCGAGTCGGATCAGCGTGGCCGGGTCGGGCTTGAGGAGCATGTCCTCCTCGAAATGGCGAGCCCGACCCTCCACCGCCGACCCGTCGAACGACACCCCCTCCTCGACCGCCACGGGAAACCGGCTGGCCGGCAGCACCACGGCGTGCAGCGCCCCGAAGGTGTCGACGAACACCAGCCGCACCCAACGCAGACCTTCGATGTCGATCACGGAGTTCCTTCCCTAACGGAGGGCCACGGACAGCACGACGATGAGCACGGACAGGAGCAGGAAGCCGCCGCTAATAAGTAAGGCCAGCACCCACAGCCGCCGGGTGGACTCCTGAGCCGCCATACCGCCCATAGCCCGCTCGGGGCTCAGGTCGAACCTGGCGGGATCGACCCGGTCGAGATGGTCGAGGTCGGCGAGCAGGGCGTTGGCCGACTGGTACCGGTGTTCGGGCAGGCGGCGCATGGCGTGCATCACCACCGCTTCCAGGGGCAACGGGACGTCCGGGCGCAGCTTGTGCACCGGCTTCGGGTCTCCCTGCAGGTGGCCGGCCATGACGGCCATCCAGTTGTCACCGTCGAAGGGGACCCGGCCGGTCAACAGCTCGTACATCATGATCCCCCAGGAGTACACGTCGCTGCGGGCGTCGCCTCGATCGCCCTGTACCTGCTCGGGGCTCATGTAGTCGGGCGTACCCAGGCTCTCGGAGAGGTTCCGCCACGTGAGGCGGCGGGCCCCGGCCAGCTGCGCCGTCCCGAAGTCGCCGATCACCAGGCGGTCGTCGGGCGTGACGAGGATGTTCTCGGGCTTGAGGTCCCGGTGGACGACGCCCCGGCTGTGGAGGTACGCCAACCCGGAGGCCAGTTGGCGGCCCCAGTTGACCACCATCTCAACGGGCACCAGGCCACCGTGGTCGCGCATCTTCTTGCGCAGCGACACCCCGTCCACGTAGTCGAGGACCAGGTACGGGGCGCTGCGGCTCTCACCGGCGTCCACCGCTCCCTGCACGCTGGGGTGCTCGAGGCGGCGAGCCACCTCGGCCTCGCGGCGGTAGCGGTTGAACGTTCCCGGGTCGGCGAACAGCGCCGGGTCGGGCACCTTGAGGACGACGATGCGGCCGTCGCGCTCGTCGGTGGCCTTGTAGGTCTCGGCGTACGCCCCGGTGCCCAAAAGCTCGTTGATCCGGTAGGAATCCAGCCGATCGCCCACCGAGTAGCGGCTCATCGCTTGAAGAACTTGCCGAAGAACCCCTTGCCCGCCCCGCCGACGCCAAAGCTGCCGAGGGGCCGCTCCGGACTCAGGTCGTAGGTGTCACGGTCGATGGTGTCGAGGTGGTCGAGGTCGGCTCGCAGTTCGTCGGCGCTCTGGTAGCGGTTTTCCGGGTGGCGGCGCATGGCGTGAAGAACGACCGCTTCCAACCCGGCCGGGACGTCGGGGCGCGCTGCGTGGATGGGCTTGGGGTCGTTCTGCAAGTGGGCGGCCATTATGGCCATCCAGTCAGATCCGGTAAAGGGAGCCGCACCGGTCAACATTTCGTACATCATCACGCCCCAGGCGTAGATGTCGCTGCGGCCGTCGCCCCGGCTCCCCTGGGCCTGCTCGGGGCTCATGTACTCGGGCGTGCCCAGCATCCCGGTGAGGTGCTTGAAGGTGAGCCGCCGGGCGCCCGCCAGCTGGGCGGTGCCGAAGTCGGCGATGACAAGACGGTCGTCCGGTCCGACCAGCACGTTGCCCGGTTTGAGGTCGCGGTGGACGATGCCCTCGCGGTGCAGGTAGGCGAGGGCGTCGGCCAGCTGGCGGCCCCAGTCGATGGCGGTATCGAGGGTCACGCCCGGGCGGATGCGCTCCTTCAGCGAGGTGCCGTCGACGAAGGTGAGGACCAGGTAGGGCTCGGATCGCTTCTCGCCCTTGTCGATGGCGCCTTGGATGGCGGGATGATTGAGCCGCCGGGCCACGTCGGCCTCGCGCCTGTAGCGGTTGTAGGTCGCCGGGTCGGCGAACAGGTTGGGGTCGGGGATCTTCAGCACCACCGTGCGGCCATCGCGGCGATCCACCGCCCGGTAACTCTCGTTGTAGGCGCCCGCGCCCAGGAGCGCCACGATGTCGTAGGAATCCAGCCGGTCACCGGGGGCGAAGCGGGCCATCGGATCAGCGTCCCCGCCGCAGGAACCCGCGCCGGGTGCTGGCGGCGGGCACGGGCCGGTCGGTCGTGACGCGCACCACCAAGACGGTGACGTTATCAGGGGTGGTGCGGGCCAACGCCTGCCCGATGAGGGCGTCGGCGGCGGCCATGACGGTGGGCACCGGCGGCGTGCCGATGGCCCGCACCACCTCGGTGATCTCGCGGCGGCCGACGACGTCCCAAAGGCCGTCGCTGCATAGAAGGAAGGTGTCGCCCGCCTCGGTGGCCTGCCTGGTGATCTCGACCTGCACGGACGGCTCGCTGCCGACGGTGCGGGAGATCATCGATCGCGCCGGGTGGTTGGCCGCCTGCTCGGCGGTGATCAGCCCGGCCCGGAGCATCTCCCCGACCCGGGAATGGTCGTTGGTCAGCTGGGTCGTCGACTCCCCGCGGATGAGGTAGCACCGACTGTCGCCGACGTGGCCGATGATCGCTTCCCGCCCGGCCAGGGTGAGGGCGGTCATGGTCGTCGCCATGCCCCGCCGCTTGTTCTGCAATGCGGCATCAAAGACCGCGACGTTGGCCGCCCGGATGGCGTTGCGCAGCGCCTGGTGGGGGGCGGCGGGGTTGGCGCCCTTCCAGTGCTCCAGTGCGGCGTCGACCGCGGTGCGGCTGGCGACTTCGCCGGCGGCATGGCCCCCGAGGCCGTCGCACACCATGAAGAGCGGGCCCCGATCCCAGGCGTCGTCGGGAATAGTCGGGGCGAACACCCCGGCACAGTCCTCGTTGTGGGGCCGCACGTCGCCCGGCTCCGATCGCATGGCCCAGGCCAGCTTGGCGAGGATGGCGTGGCCCGAGATTCGGCCGTTGCCCGTCGCTTCCTTTTCCGGGGAAAAGGGGGCCGCGGTGGCTCCGGCCCCCTCTTCCTGCTGGACGGGGGCGGCATCCGGGCCGACCGACTCCTTCGGAGGCCCGTCGTCGGACCCGGCCGGTGGGTCGCTCACCGACGCTCCGAGAGTCGGGCGGCGCTAACCTCGGGGCTCATGGCTGCTCGCCAGCGTAAGGCCGGCTCGAGCGGCCGGGTAACCCCAAAGGGCGGCGCCGTGCCCACCCCCCGCCGCGTACCTCTCGACCCGGACAAGCCAGTCGCCATCGGGCGGCGGCCGTCGAGCCCCGGGTTCCTGGCGGTGGTGGCGGTGATGTGGATTGCCGTCGGAATCATCGTGTTTGTCGCCCTGAACACCGGATGGCGCCTGATCCCCTCGATCCTGGCGGTCGGAATCGGTCTCATGTTCCTACGCGGCGCCGGCGCCACCGTCCTGCGCCGCGAGCGGCGGTCCCGCGAACGCTGAACGCGGTCGGGCCGGGCGCCAGGCCCGGCCCGACCAGCCACGTGGGTTCCGGGTCAGGCGATGACCGGCTCGGCCGCCGGCTCGAGCGGCTTGGGCACGCCCCGCTCGCCGTGGATGGTCTTGGCGTGCCCCTTGTTGGGGTTGGCCGCCACCCAGACGATGCCCAGGACGATCCACAATCCGACGATGCCGAGCGCCTTGTAGGCGTCGGTCGAGCCCCTGCCCCCGGCGGTAATCGCCAGGTAGACGACCCCGAAGAGCATGGCCAGGTTCATGAGCGCCCCGAGGCCCGGGACGACGCGGTGCTTCACCACGTGCTTGTCGTGCCGAGTGGCAAAGGCGACGAGGGTCACCAGGCAGGTCATTCCGTACACCAGGAACGTGCCGGTATTCGACGCCAGCGTGACCTGGGTGATGTTGTCCACGTTGTACGGGGTGGCGCAGTAGACACCGATCAGGCACGACAAGATGGTCAGGACCAGGATGCCGCCGTGGGGGGTGGCGAACTTGCCGTGCAGCAGGCCGAGGAGCCCGGGCATTTCCTTGTCTTTGGCCATGGCGTAGGTGACCCGTACGCCGGTATTCAGGCAGGCCAGGGTCGTGCCCAGCAGGGCGATGAGGACGGTGGCGGCGACGATCAGCGACACGGTGGTACCGGCACTGAAGTCGGTCTGGGCCACGTGGTTGATCATGGTTCCGATCGGCGCCGGATCGAGGCCGGCGCTCGTCATACCGCCCAGCAGGTTGGTGCCCTTGGGGATGGCGAGGGCGGCATTGGCGGTGGTGGTGGTGCTGACGGCGAAATTGGCCGCGAAGTATTCGAAGAGATAGCAGAGGCCGCCCTGGATTATGAGCGAAAGCAGAATGCCCTTCTTTATGTCCTTTTCCGGTCGCAGGGCCTCGGCGCCGAGCGCGGTCACCGATTCGAAGCCGACCAGCAGCAGGATGGCGATGGTGGACTGGTAGATCACGTGGATGAAGCTGTGGGGGATGACCACCTTGCCGGCGTTGGCAAAGGCGTAGATCTCGTGGCCGTGGCCCAGGCGGTAGGCGATGAACAGGATGCTGACGGCCGTCAAGCAGGTGATCTGGATGACGTTGATGAGGATCGAGGTCATGGTCGACCCGCTTATTCCCCGGAAAGCGATGTAGCCGCAGATTAAGCCCAGGGCCACACATCCGACGGCCTGTGGAATATATGTCAGGGTGTGGTGGAACAGCGACGTGTAGATGTAGCCGAACAGGATTCCCATGAAGCCGACCATGATGGCGGGATACAGCCAGTAATAGAGGTGGCTGATCCAACCGATGGAGAGCTTGGCGGTCCGGGCGAACCTGTTCATCCGAACGCTGTCGTGATCCAGCAATGCCGCCTCGGCGAAGTAGTAGCTGGAGCCGGTGCCGGCGTCGGGATAGATCCGGGCCAGCTCGCTGTAGCTGTAGGCCGTCAGCAGGGCCAGGACGAGTGCGCAGAGGAGCCCGGTCCACATGTCGGTCGCGGTGGAGCCCCCCTTCTGCGACGCCTGGATCTGAAATGTTGTCCATAAGAACGCGCCGGGCGCGATCAGCGCCATTGCGTTCACGGTGATGCCGGTGAGCGTGAGACTCTTCCTCATCTCACCGGCGGTGACGTCTGACACCGGGTATGCCTCCCCTAACTCGCGCGCTGCGGACGCGGGCGCCAACGCGGCGCTTGTCGAGACCATAAAGAGCACAGATTTCTCGTTTGTGCCCGCTCTGTGAACAGTCCGTTACACGTGGCGGGGGCCGGCCCCGGGCGCAGGTCAGGCTTCGGCGGCGGAACGAGCGAGCACGCTGGTAGGAATGCCTTCCAGCAAGTAGCCACGGGACCGCACGGTCCGGATGACCAAGCCCAGCGAGTGGATGCGCCGGCGCAGCCGCAGTACGTGGACGTCGAGGGCGTTGCGACCGGGGGCCCCGTCGGGCCAACCGGCCCGGGCCAGGCTCTCCCGGCTGACGACCGCCCCGAAACGCTGCAACAGCGCCTCGGTGAGGCGGGCCTCCACCGGCGGCAGCGGCACCCATACCGGTCCAAAACGCAGGACTCCGTCGTCATCCAGCGTCGGCGACGCCGAGACATGCTGCTCGGCTCGAGCGGCCAACGCCGAGCAACGGGAACGGACATCAATCTCCGTCGCCGGCACCCGAATCCAGTCCTCCAGGCAATCGGCGGGCTGGGGCGGTACCGCGTTGTCCTCTAAGAGCAACAGGCGCGGGAGTTGACGAAGGGTGAGTTGGGCCCGACGCACGGCTTCGGCGGGCCAGCGAACCAGGACGACATCCACAGGGAGGACGCTAGAAGCGTTACGTTGCGCGAATGTTTCGGGTCGGTAAAAGCTTCGTGGGGCGGCCTCGGGACGAAACCATGTAGTTTCGGCGTCATGGCTGCGTCGCGCCGACCACCGATCAAACCCTCGGTTTTCGCCCTGGCCATCGGGGTCGGTTTGGCGGTGGTCACCGTCGGTCTGGGGATATTTGCGTCGTTGACGGAGTGGGGGGATCGCTCGGGTGTGCAGCGCGTGG
Organism: Acidimicrobiales bacterium; assembly: GCA_036264135.1. Taxonomy (GTDB): domain Bacteria; phylum Actinomycetota; class Acidimicrobiia; order Acidimicrobiales; family Palsa-688; genus DATARN01. The sequence goes on along the minus strand of DATARN010000090.1, from coordinate 9,450 downwards.
TCTTCTACGACGTCCCGAGTGCCCTCCAGGCCACCTTTTACACCGTCCTGCCTATCCTGTTCGTCGTCGCCGGCTGGTTCTTCTACCAGCGCGTCCAGAACTGGGAACGCGGTCAGCCCGACCGCCGGGCCACCACTCGCCACAACCTGAAGCGGCGGCTGGGGAACCTGCGGGCCGGGCTCTACATGCAGACCCTGCTGCGCGATCCCGCCGCCGGTGTCATGCACTCGCTCATCTACTTCCCGTTCCTGATCCTGTTCGCGGTCACCACCGTCGACGAGATCAACCACGTCCTGCCGCCGAGCGCCAAGTACCTGCACGGCACCATCTACCAGGGCTACGCCCTGGTGGCCAACGTCGCCGGCATCTTGTTCCTGGTCGGCATCGTGTGGGCCATCATCCGGCGGTACCTCCAGCGACCGTACCGGTTGCGGATCAAGACCAGGCCCGAGGACGCCGTCATCCTCGGCACCTTCTTCGTGCTCGGCGTGACGGGATTCACCACCAGCGCCCTGCGCATCGAGTTGCAGGGTCAGCCGGCGTTCGAGAAATGGCGGGTGCTCGGCTACCCGATGGCCCCCCTGTTCGCGGGGATGAGCCGCCATTCGCTGTCCATCGCCCACCAGTGGTCCTGGGGCATCCACGTGCTCGCCTTCTTCGCCCTGGTCCTGCTGATCCCGACCACCAAGCTGCGCCACATGTTCACCTCGCCCCTGAACATGTACCTCGCCGACCGCGACCGGCCCAAGGGGGCCATGAAGCCCCTCCCCGACCTGGCCGAGACGTCCCTCGAGACCTTCGGCGCCAACGCCATCGAGGACTTCACCTGGAAGCAGCTGCTCGACGTGGACGCCTGCACCGTCTGCGGCCGCTGCACGTCGGTCTGCCCGGCCCACGCCACCGGCAAGCCCCTCGACCCCCGCGAGATCGTGCTCAAGGTCGGCGACGTGATGGCCGCCACCCATCCCGGGGGCCCCATCTCGCCGGTCGTCGGCCACGTCCCGGAAATCACCGTGTCCGCCAATTCGGTGTTCGAACGCATCACCCCCGAGGAGCTGTGGGCGTGCACCAGCTGCAAGGCGTGCGACGAGATCTGCCCGGTCAACATCGAGATCCTGGACAAGATCCTCGACATGCGCCGCTACCTGTCGCTCATGGAGTCCAACTTCCCGAGCGAGCTGGGCGCCGCCTACCGGGGCATGGAGAACCAGCAGAACCCGTGGGGCATGGCCCCCGGCGAGCGCGCCGCCTGGGCCGCGGGCTTCCCCGACGAGATCCCGATCGTCGACCCGAGCCGGCCCTTCACCCACGAGTACCTGTACTGGGTGGGCTGCGCCGGAAGCTTCGACGACAAGAACAAGAAGGTCACAATCGCCACCTGCCGGCTGCTGCATCGGGCCGGCGTCGACTTCGCCGTGCTCGGACCGCTCGAGAAGTGCACCGGCGACCCGGCACGCCGCTCCGGAAACGAGTACCTCTTCCAGATGCTGGCCAAGGAGAACGTGGCCACCCTGTCCGACCTCGGGGTCAAGAAGATCATCACCCAGTGCCCGCATTGCTTCAACACCCTCAAGAACGAGTACCCGCAACTCGGTGGCACCTATGAGGTCGTTCACCACAGCCAGCTGCTCGAGTTCCTCATCACGGCCGGCAAGCTGGATCTGTCCGAGGCTTCGCTGGAGGACCGGGTGGTGTACCACGACAGCTGCTACCTGGGCCGGCACAACGACATCTACGCCGCGCCCCGGCGGGTCCTCGGCCAGCTGGCCGGCATCGAGATCGTCGAGGCGCCCCGCAACGGCACCCGGGGCATGTGCTGCGGCGCCGGCGGCGCCCGCATGTGGATGGAGGAGTCGGTGGGGACCAAGGTCAACACCGAGCGGTCCCGGGAGTTGCTGGCGACCGGCGCCGGCCGCATCGCCACCGCCTGCCCGTTCTGCTACATCATGATCGACGACGGCGCCAAGGAGCAGGGGCGCGACGACGTGATCGTGCAGGACATCTCGCTGCACCTGCTCGACGCCATGGAGGGTCGCGGCGGGCGTCGTTCGCCCGAGGCGTGATCGGCGGCGAACCGGCCGTCGACCCGGCGCTGGTCGACGAGGCCGTGGACCTGGCCCGGCGGGCCGGCGAGCTCTCCCTGCGGTGGTTCCGCGCCCCGGACCTCCGGGTCGATCGCAAGGGGGACGGGACGCCGGTGACCGACGCCGACCGGGCGGTCGAGCGGTTCCTGCGTTCGTCGATCTCGGCGGCGCATCCCGACGACGGCATCGTCGGGGAGGAAGAGGAGCCGGTGGAGTCGGCGAGCGGCCGGACCTGGGTCCTCGACCCGATCGACGGGACCAAGGCCTTCACCCGTGGCGTCCCCTTGTACGCCAACCTGCTGGCGGTGGAGGACTCGTACGGGTGCGCCGTCGGCGTGGTCAACATCCCGGCCCTCGGCCAGATGGTGTGGGCCGGGCGGGGGCGGGGCTGCCACCTGAACGGCGTTCCCGTTTCCGTCAGTGCCCGCGCCGAGCTCGACGGGGCCTACGTGAGCAGTTCGGGCTATGAGGCGTGGGACGAGGACGCCCTGCTCAACGTCAAGCGGGCCGGGGCCTTCCTGCGGACGTGGGGCGACGGGTACGGCTACCTGCTGGTCGCCATCGGCGCAGTGGACGCCATGGTGGATCCCGAGGCCGCCCGTTACGACCTGGCGCCCATGCCCGTGATCCTCGGCGAAGCCGGCGGCGCCTTCACCGACTTCGCCGGCCGGCCGACCACGACGGGCGGCAGCGCGGTGGCGACCAATGGTCACCTCCACGCCTCGCTGCTGGCGTGCCTGGCCGGCGATCCGCGTTAGCGTCGGGTATCGCCATGCGACGATGGATTGCGTTCGCCGCCATCGCCCTGGTGGCCGGCGGGTTGGCCTCGGGGGCGGCTCCGGGGGTGGCCCACGCCGCGCCGCGAGGGTTCGTGTTCTCCGACGAGTTCCGGTTCACCGCCACCCTTATCAGCCGCTCGGCACCGGGAGCGTTCAGCCTGCAGACCAACAACTGCCGGGCCACATCGGACAACGCCCCGGCGGGGCCCGAACCGGTCGAGCCGTGTTTCGCCATCGCCAATCTGACCGCGCTCCCCGGGGGCGGAGCCGTCGGGACGGCGTCGCTCGAGCAATCCTTCGACGGCATCACCACGTTCCACTTCACGGTCGGCGCCGCCCCAGGCGCGCTGCGCCCGGTGACGGGCACCGGCATCGAAATCGACCCGGTGGAGGGCGTCCCCGGGCCGCGGCCCGAGATCAACTTCGCCGCCATCGGGGGCACCCTGCAGGTGATGCCGCAGGCGAGCGGCGGCCCGGTGGTGACCGCCGACCTGATCGTCAGCGAGCCGCCGACGGCGCCGTGACCCTCAACGCCTGACCCTCAACGCCGGGTGGAGAGGACCTCGTCGCCGCGTTCGGCGCCCTCGGGCGACGCCGCCGCGATGAGCCGGGCCAGAACGTCGGCCATCACGCCGAGGGTGATGGGCTTGGTGACGTAGGCGTCCATCCCCGCCGCCAGGCACCGCTGCTCCTCCCCCTTCACGGCCGACGCGGTGAGGGCCACGATCGGCACGTAGCGGCCCTTCGGTTCCCGGCGGCGGATCTCCGTCGCCGCGGCGTAGCCGTTCATCTCCGGCATCTGGCAGTCCATCAAGATGGCGGCGTAGGGAATGGACTCCGCCGCCTTGACCGCCTCGAGACCGTTGGCCACGACGTCGCACTGGTAGCCGAGCCGTTCGAGCATGGCGGCGGTCACCTTCTGGTTGATGTGGTTGTCCTCGGCGACCAGCACCCGCACCCCCTTGGCCGCAGTGGCGTGCGGGTGCGCCCCGATGGGGGGTCCGACACGTTCCACCGGTCCCGACCCCGGCGCCAGCACGGCATCCAGCACGGCCAGCAGATCGCTGCGGCGGACCGGCTTGGAGAGGTACCCCGCCACCCGGGTGGGGAGTGGTGTGCGCGGCGAGATCGCCGGTGACAGCAGGACGACGCGTAGCGAGTCGAGTGACGGATCGGCGGCGACTCGGCGGGCGAACGCCACCCCGTCGATTCCGTTCAGGTAGCGGTCAACGAGCACCAGATCGGGCAGCTCTCCGTTGGCCGCGCCGCGGCCAAGGTCCCCCAGCGCCACCAGGGCATCGGGTGAACCGGTCGCGGCTACGCCGACGTCGGCCAGGCGGGCCACCAGGCTGGCCCGGGCGGCGGCGTTGGCGGCTACGACCACCGCCGTCGCCCCGGACCAGGGCGTCGCCGCCCGGTCGCCGCCCATCACCGCGGAGGGCGGGGCGCTCGGATCCAAGCGGGCGGTGAACCAGAAGGTGCTCCCCTGGCCCACCACGCTGTTGACCCCGATGGTCCCGCCCATCATGGATACCAGTCCCTTGGAGATGGCCAGGCCGAGGCCGGTGCCGCCGTAGCGCCGGGTGGTCGAGGGATCGGCCTGGGCGAAGGACTCGAACAGGCGGTCCATGTCGTCTCGGGCCACGCCCACGCCGGTGTCGCGCACGTCGAATCGGATCACCTCGCCGGCGGCCGAGACGCTCACCTCGACCTCGCCCCGGTCGGTGAACTTGATGCCGTTGCCCACCAGATTGGTGAGGACCTGGCGGACGCGGCCCACGTCGCCCGAGACCAAGTCCGGGACCTCCCGGGCAACCGTGGTCACCAGCTCGATGCCCTTCTCCTGGGCGGCAGCGGCGAGGAGGGCGGCGACGTCCTCGACGACTTCCCGCAGGTCGAACTCCGAGACCTCGAGTTCCAGGCGGTCGGCCTCGATCTTGGAAAAGTCCAAGATGTCGTTGACGATCTCGAGGAGCGCCTCCCCCGATCGACGGGCGGTGAGGGCGAACTCCCGCTGGTTGACGTCCAGGTCGGTGTCGAGCAGCAGGCCGTTCATCCCGATTACCCCGTTGAGCGGGGTCCGGATCTCGTGGCTCATGTTGGCCAGGAACTGGGACTTGAGCCGCGACGCCTTGACCGCCTCTTGCTGGGCGGCATCCAGCGAGGCCAGCGATCGCTGCAGTTCGGAGGTGCGCTCGGCCACGAGGGCCAGCGCGTAGTCCTCCGAGCGGGCCATGCCCCACATGATGAGGAAGGTGGCCAGGGCGGCCAGCAGCCCGATCGCCACCACGATGGCCGGCAGGTGAGCGCCCACCGCGCCGACAAGGGGCGAACGGGCGGAGATCTGCAGCAGCCAGCGGCTGTCGCCGGCCGAGATGGGTATAGCCAGGCCCTTCGCCGGCGGGTGGCCGGGACGGGCGTTGGTGAGCACCAGCTGGGAGGGGTCAGGGTGGGACGACGCGTACATGGATCCGTCGAGCTCGGCGAAGGGGGCGGCGGCGGTGGTGGCCGACGGCACCCCGGGCCTGACGGCCACTTCCCGGTAGACCACCGTGCCCGCCGGGGCAGCCGGCGGTCCGAGGGCGAAGCCGACCGTCCCCAGGCCACCCTCGTTCATGACGGTGGTGCTCACCATCGTCCTGACGCTGAGCGCCCGGCGCATGGCGATCGCACGGGGCCCGGTGATGACCTGCCCCACTGCCAGGCGCCGTCCCGCCGCCAACTCGACCACGAAGTCGTCGCCCACGGGCCGCAGCAGGTCGACGGCCACCGCCGTCGGGTCGAGCGGCGTGGTGACGTCGGCGAAGCTCTGGGGCGACTCGTTGGTCAGCCGGGCCGTGGCGGCCACCAGGTTGAGCTTGCCCTGCAGCGTCGAGAAGTTGTTGGCCAGCAGCAGGGCCACCTCCGCGCCCCGCTCCTTCAGCAGCCGATGCTCCTGGCGATTGACCAGTCCCTGAACCGCCCACCCGCTGACAACGGTGGCGCCAGCCAACACCACCAGGAAGACAACCGAGAGTCGCTTCATGTGGGCCCGTCCCCGAGTGCCGCTCGCCGGCGCCAACCGTTCTGTCGTTGGGTTGGCTCCGGGCATCGTTCTCCTGATTTCCGCGGCGTCTTCACGGTCCTCCCGTACCTTCGGCATTGTGGACCGGGTTCCCCGCCGCGGCCCACCTTTCTTCCTCGGCCGGGGCGAAGCGCGGTGAATTCGCCCCGCTTTTCTCCGCGTGGCCGGGCGCCGGCCGACTAACCGGGCGCGGTGGTGGACGTCGTGGGCGCGGTGGTGCTGGCGGTAACCGGCGGCACCGTGCTCGTCGTCGTGCTGGTGGGCGGAGCCGTCGGGGTGGAAGCCACGACCGTGCTGCCCGGCGCCGACGGGGCGATGATCGTGGGCGGGACCGTCGTCGCGGTGGCGGGTGGCGTGGTACGAGTCGCCGGCGTGGTGCGTGGCGGCGGGGCGGGCGCGGTGGTGGTCGGCGCCGGGATGTACGGCACGAACACCTGGCGGGACTTGCTGGGCCGCACCCAGATGTTCAGCCCCACCAGAACGACAAAGAACAGCGACAGGACCACGGTGGAGCGGCGCACCCGGTGCTTGAACGGCAGGTGGACGAAGCGTGGCGGGCCGTGCCGCCCCGGCCACCGGTGCGCGGTCAACTGTCCGACTTCCGCACGTTCATCGCCGGCGGGACGATCCCGGCCTGCTGGAGGGCGACGGCGGCCCGCAGCCGCAGCTCCCGGCCCACCTCGAACTGCTTGCCCGGCAGCGTCCGGGCGATGAGGCGGAGCTGGAGGTAGCCCACCTCGAAGTTCTCGACCCCGGCCAGGACGGGCTCACCCATGAGGAGGTCCTTCCAATCCGAATCCTGGGCGAACTCCGACGCCACCTGGCGCAGCGTCTCGACCGCCTGCTCGATGTCCTGGTCGGCGGGCACCGGGATGTCAATAACCACCCGGCTCCACTCCTTGGAGAGATTGGTGACCTGGCGCAGCGCCCCGTTGGGGACGAACACCAACTCCCCCTGGACGGTCCGCAGCCGGGTTACCCGCAGCGTCAGCTCCTCGACCGTCCCCGACACCCCCACGGCCTGCCCCGGCTGGGCCAGGCGCACCAGGTCACCCACGCTGAACTGGCGCTCGGCGAAGAGGAAGAAACCCGAGAGGAGGTCCTGCACGATCTGCTGGGCGCCGAAGCCGAGCGCCGCCCCGGCCACCGTCGCCGGCGCCACCAGGCCCGTCAGCGGGATCCCGGTGCGGTCGAAGATCAAGATGCTGGCCAGGAAGTAGACGACCACCTGGGCGCCCCACTCCGCCACCTGGGCCACGGTCCGGGCTCGCTTGGCCTGCTCAGAGATCACCCCGCCCCGTTCGATCTGGCCGCGCACCTCCCGGTCGATCCGTTCCCGGTACCGGGTCCCGACCCAGCGGACGAACCGGGCGCTCAAGGCCGCCCCGACGCCGATCATGAGGATTTGGAGGACGCCGCGGATCACGTCGCGGAAGGCCATCGGCGCCAGCTTGCCCCAATCTCTCCGCTCCGCCCAGCAGTAATAGAGCTGTCAGCCCATTTCCCCGAAAAGGAGCCACCATGCGCTCAACCCTCCTATGCCGCCGCACCCTCGCCGGCGCCGGCCTCACCGGCGTCGCCGCCCTCCTGATTTCCGCCTGCGGCGGCACGGCAACGACCACCGCCACCACGGCCGCGGCGGCCGCGGCGGCCACCGCCACCACCTCCCCGGCGGGTGGCACCGCACCGGCGGCCGGTGTGACCATCGCGTCGGCCAATGTCGCCGGGGTGGGAACCGTCCTCGTCAACGGCGACGGCAAGACGCTGTACCTCTTGACCTCGGAGCAGGGGGGAAAACTCACCTGTACCGATGACAACGGGTGCACCAAGTTCTGGCCCGACACTGAGCTGCCGAGCGGCGTGACCTCGGCGACCGCGGGAACCGGCGTCGACGCCTCGAAGCTGGGGACCATCAAGAGCACGACCGGCAGCCTGTACGTCACCTACGCCGGGTGGCCGCTCTACACCTTCGTCAAGGACACCGCCGTGGGCAGCGCCAACGGCGAGGGGATCAACAGCTTCGGCGGGATCTGGGAGACCCTGACGCCGGCCGGCACGCCAGTCATTCCCTCCGGCACCTCCAGTGGCGCCGCGACGACCACCACGACCAAGTACTGACCTTCGTGCGTCCCGGGGTGGGGTCGACGTGGGCGCGCCCCCAGCTCTTGATGAGTTGTGGGTCTCCAGGACCCACTACTCATCAAGAGTGGACCGAACGGAAGGGCGCCAGCCTCCAAGGGGGCGTCGGCTTCCGGACTAGTGGCCACCGAGGTTGGGTCGACCCGAGCTCTTGATGAGTAGTGGGTCTCCAGGACCCACTACTCATCAAGAGTGGACCGAACGGAGCGGCGCCCGCCTCCGCCGGCCGTCGGCGGTTAGGACACGTCGACTGGACCGCCCGTGCGCCAATACTCGCCGTGGTCCCGGCCCAGCAGCTCCTCGTCGACCAGGTAGCGGCGGAGGGCCGCGGTGTCGGGGTGCCAGCGGCGCAACATGGCGTTGACCTCCCACTCCTCGTAGCGGAGCCCCGGCTCGAAGAGCACGGCGAGGCGATTGAGGATCACTAACCGCTTGGCCCGCGTCGTCGGGATGGCCACCAACTGGCCGTCGCGCACGAACGCCCGGAACACCTTGGCCTCCTCCTCTGAGTCGCTGACCAGACCGGACTCGTCCCGCCGTTCCGGTCGGGAGGAGCGAGCCGCTTCCACAAAGGCGTCGTCGACGATGGCGTAGGCACCACCAGGTTCCTCCTGCGCCAGGCCGCCGCTGACCAGGCGGCCGAGCGCGGTGGCCACCACTCGTGTGCTGAGCCCGGTCGCCGCGGTGATTTCATCGACGGTCCGCGATCCGAGGACAAGCGCCGCCGCAACGTGCCGCCGGCTGTCGTCAGCCAGAAGTCCGGCAAGTGTCGGGGCATCCATCAGTGACACTCCCCACGGGAGCCGGCAGCGAGGGTGGTGGTGGCGTCCATTCGACTGTCTCGATGCACTGGTACCAGGCCGGGGCATTCGACCGGTCAGCAGCGTATGCCCCGGCCGACGGATCCGGGAAGCGCAACGTACGTGATGTCCTCGACCGACACTGCTCCCAGGGGTGAGGCTCGCCGGCCGTCACAGCGGGGCGTAGATTCGGGCGTGCTCATCTCGCTCCTCACCGACTTCATTGAGGACATTGGGCTGGCCGTGCGTCGGCAAGCGATCGACGGTTCGACCCAGATGCCCGGCGTGACCATCGAGGGAGGCGTGCTCCTCGTCGACGAGCTCCTGCTCCGCTATCCCGGCGACCTCCTCCACGAAGCCGGGCACCTGGCCACCACACCGGCGGCGACGCGGCCTACCACGGGGCGGGACGCCGGTGGTGGCCCGGCGGGCGAAATGATGGCCATTGCGTGGTCGTACGCCGCGGCCGTCCACCTTGGACTCGACCCGGCGGTGGTGTTCCACGCCGGCGGCTACCGGGGCGGCTCCGCCGCCATCATCGACAACTTCCGCCACCGCCGCTACATCGGTCTCCCCATGCTCCA